>JBEGLX010000105.1:0-8760 GCA_041183345.1 Planctomycetota bacterium | reverse complement strand
GCGCTGGAGCTCGTCGACGCGCTCGCCGCGCGCTTCTTCGACGAGGACGTTCCGCACGCAGGCGTGCCATTCGAGGCAGGACTAGGGCTGCGCCTCGCGCTCGTCCCCGCAGCGGAGGCGAGCGAGACCGTGCCCGCCGACGCGCCAGGCGGCGCGCAGGACCGGCGGCGGATGCCCAATCACCCGCGCGCAGCGATCTGCGCGGCGGGCAAGCGCGGCTCGTTCCGCCAGGTCTGGGTGCCGCCGACCGAGGAACTCGCGCTGCTGTCGCGGAACGAGCTCGGCGTGTTCCTCTCGCCGCGCGTCAGCGTCGTGCGCGAGCGGATGGCCCAGCGGACGTGGGCGTCCTTCGTGCGCTCGCTCGGGGCACGGCAGGCGCCGCAGGACACCGGCGTGCCCGCGTTCCTCGCCAAGATCGCGCTCGGTTCGACCGTCGGCGAGCGCGCGCACCTCTGGATCGCCGTCGAGCGGGCGCACGCGGATGGCGGCGAGGGCGTGCTCGATCGCCCCGATGGCTCGCGCGAGGCCGTCGCCTTCCACCGCGAGCAGGTGGGCGACTGGCGGATCGTCGGGCTCCGTCCCGATCTTCCTGAAGTCGGACCTGAAGGCGCTTCGGTTCTCGACTGAGCGCCGCCACGCTGCAACAATGCGGGCGTGTCGAGCATGACCACGCGACCGAAGCGCAGCACGCGGCCCATCGCCGCGGGCGTGATCTTCGTGCTGGTGATCGTGGCCGTCGGACTTGCGGCCGCAGGTCGTCCGAACAACCTGCTCATCTGGGTGTTCAGCTTCCTGATGGGCGCGCTGCTGGTCTCGGGCGTGGTGTCCGGCTTCATGATGATGCCCGTGCGAGCGATTCGGATCGAGCCGCGCCGCGGGCGGGTGGGCGAACCGCTCCTCATCCGCTACGAGATCTCGAACAGCTCGCGCGTCCTGCCCGTGTTCGACATCCACGTCGATGAGGCGCTCAACGGCGATTCGCGCCGCGCGGCGCTGGAGCCGGCGGGACATGGCTGGGTTCTGCACATCGGCCCGCGCGAGCGCTTCCACGCCGAGGGCGTCTTCCGACCGACGCGCCGCGGGCTGGTGCGCCTCGAGGCGTTCGACGTCTCGACGTCGTTCCCGTTCGGGCTCATGCGGAAATCCCTGCGTTTCAGGCAGTCGGGCGACGTGCTCATCCATCCCGAGGTGAAGCAGCTTCGCCCCGAGCTCATCGCGAACGTGACCGCCGGCGGCTTCGGCGGGCAGCGCCTCTCGCGGGCGCCCGGCGGATTCGACGATTTCTTCGGCGTGCGCGAGTACCGCCCGGGCGACAGCGTGCGCACGATCGCGTGGAAGCGGCTCGCCGGCACGGGACAGCTCGCGACCATCGAGCGCAGTCGCGCCGTGCCGCCGCGCGTGCGCGTGCTGCTCGACCTGCGTGCGCCGACGGCGGACATCCGCGTCGCCGAGGGCGAGGACGCGCGCGCGCTCGAGGAGCAGGCGATCGTGCTCGCGGCGAGCATGGTCGCGCTCTGCGACCGCCTCGGCTACGAATACGCGCTCAGCCTTGCGGGCGTGGAGATCCCGCCGATCGCGCTGCGGAAGGGGCATTTCCACCGCGAGAAGATCATGTCGGCGCTCGCCGCGATCGACCTTGATCTGGCGCGCACGAAGGGAAACGGCCTCGCCGCCAGCGACGAGCGCGCGGTGATCATCGCCATCCATCCCGACCGCGCGGATCTCGGCGTCGCGCCGGCCGACGCGTGGCACTTCACGGCCCGCCAGCTTGACGGGCTCCTGGAGCGGACAGGGGGAGAGGGCGCATGACGCTGCTCCGCCAGTACCGCATCGCGAGCAGCCTGCTCGTGCTTCTCTCGATCGTCGCCTTCTCGATCGCAGAGCTCGACTTCGCGATGCTGATCGCGGGCGTCGTGCTTGCGGTCGTCAGCTGGTACGTGACCGAAGGCCCCCGCGGCCGCACGCTTCCGGGCTGGGCGACGAACACGCTCACGGTCGGGCTCGTCGCCTACTGCGCGGGCGACTTCATCCTGCTCGGCGACCTCGAGGGCGCCATGGGCTCGCTCGGGCGCTTCCTGCTCTGGCTGCTGGTGATCAAGCTGTACGCGCGGCGCACCGACACCGAGGATCGCCAGCGCTTCACGCTATCCGCGATGCTCATGCTCACGGGCTGCCTCGAGAGCGTCGAGCTCGTGTTCGGCCTCCTCGTGATCGCGTTCGCCATGCTCGCCGCCTGGACCGCGATGCTCTGGCGGCTTTCAAAGGGCGCCGAGCGGGCGCGGCTTGCGCGTGCTGCGGAGCCTGGCTTTGCGCCACCGCTCGAGATCGCCTTCGGGCGTCGCGCGACCCCGCATCTTCACTGGCTGGCGGGAACCGCGGTCGTCCTGATCCTCGCGTCGAGCCTGCTCGGGTTCTTCCTCTTCCCGCGCCTGAGCCACATGCGCTTCGGCGAGACGGGCGTGGGCGCGATCACCGGATTCAGCGAGCTCATCGATCTCCGCGGAGGAGAGCGCATCAACGAGAGCCGCCGCGAGATCTTCACGGTGCAGTACTTCGATCAGTCGGGCGAGCCCGTGCAGGCGCCGCGCCCGCTGCTCCTGCGCGGCGCCGTGCTCGATGCCTACGACGCGCGCGCGCAGCGCTGGTACGCACGCCGCATCACCAGCTCGCTCAACACATACCGCACGATGGACGACGGGCGGATGATGGACTTCACGCGCGGCGTGTCCACGGATACCCGCGGCCGCGCGCGCGTGCGCTTCGAGATGCGCTCGTCGATCAGCGAGCTGATGTTCTCGATGTATGCGCCGGTCGGGATCGCCACGAGCCAGGCGCGGCTGATCGGCATCGACCGCAACTCGCTGCTCCTGCGCGACATCTCGTCGGAGCGCTCGGGCGGAAACTGGAGATATGACCTCCTCGTGCAGCCGAGCCCCGACGCAGCGACGCTCGAGGAGCTCTGCGCGGGAGCCCGTCCGCCCGAGCGCAGCATCGGCTTCCCGATCGCGGAGATCCGTCCGATCGCGGAGCAGATCGTCGCGGATCTCGCGCGCACGGGCGGCATCCCGCCCGAGCTTGGCGAAGGCGCCACCGAGGCCGAGCGCTGGACGCGCAACCGCGAGATCGCCCGTGCGATCTCGAGCTGGATGAAGACGCAGTTCACCTACACCACGGATCTCTCGGCCTTCGGCCGCATCCCCGGCGAGGATCCGATCGTGAGCTTTCTCACCCGCTACAAGAGCGGGCATTGCGAGTACTTCGCCAGCGGACTCTGCGCGGTGCTGCGCAGCCTCGGGATCGACTCGCGCATCGTGACGGGCTTCATCGCGATGGAGTACGACCAGCAGGCGCAGTGCTACGTCGTGCGCGAGTCGAATGCACACGCGTGGACAGAGGTGCGCACAGGCGAGCTCGCCTGGACCGCGATCGACGCCACGCCCGAGGACAGCCTCTTCGAGATCCAGGAGCGCAACCGCTCGTTCGCGGACAGGTTCCGCTGGATCTACAGCAAGCTCGAGTTCCTGTGGAACTCGAGCGTCGTGTCGTACGACGCCACGTCGCAGAAGTCATTCGCCAGCAGCGTGGAGAGCGGATGGCGCGAGGCGATCAGCAGGCGGCTCGAGTCGCTGCTCGGGGAACTGCGCGCGCTGACCACGGTGCTCAGCCTCGGGCGCGCAGGCGCGTTCTGGTTCGCGACCATCGGGATCTGCGTTGGCACGGCGCTGCTTGCGTGGGTGATCGTGGTGCTGAGGCGTCGCAGGCTGCGGGTCGCGCTGCACATCGAGCGATTGCCCGCCCGAGAGCAACTGCGGCTCCAGCGCGACGCTGCGTTCTACGCAGAGGCGCTGCGCGCGCTCGCCGACGCGGGCGTCGAGAAGCCCGAGCACCTGTCGCCGCGTGCGTTCGCGGAGATGCTGGGTGCGCGGAGCCCCGAGGCAGGGCGGCTGTTCGCCCAGATCGCCGAGGCGTTCTACAAGGTCCGATACGGCGGCATCCAGCCCAGCCGTGCCGAGGCAAACGCCCACCTTTCAAGCGTTTCCGACCTTCGCGAGGCTTTGCGCGCGAACTCCCGATCCCTTCGCGTCGATTGAAAGACCAGCGGGTTTCGAGAGGTTCTCCGCGCGCCCGTGCGGTCCGGAACACAGAGCAGTCAACCCGCGGAAAAGGTTGGGCGCCAAGCGCCCCGAGGTTCTTTCAGATGCCCGCTTCCAGATCACGAACCACAGAGTGGCGACGTTCGCTTGAGCAACTCCGCGCCCGCGAGGGCGCGATCGAGATCGCAGTCGCGCATGACCATCCCGGCGGCGACGAGGCGATCCTCGGCGCGGCGGACCTGGTCTGGCGCGTGCGCGTGCTCGACCTCGCGAATGACGAGATCGCCGTCGACTTGCCGTTCGCGCTTGGGCGTGCGATCGAGCTGCCCGTCGGCACCGAGCTGGTCGCCGCGATCGCCATCGGGCAGAACCGCTGGATGTTCCGCTGCAAGGTGAAGGGTTCGTGGGCGCCGCGCGCTCCGTTCCCGCGCACCCATCGCGGCGTGCGCCTGACGCTGCCCGACCATGTCGAGCGCTGCCTGCGCCGCAGCACGCGCGTCGACGTCGCGCAGATCAATCTTCCGAAGGTCGAGATGTGGCCGCTGCTCGAGCCGCGTTCGGCGATGCCCGCCGAGCGTGCCAGCGAGATCGCGTTCCGCGCGTCGTTGTCGGGCGAGAAGCCTGCGCCGATGAGCGATGAGCTGCTTCCGACGGTCGGTCCAGGCATGAAGGCGTCGCTCGTCAATCTCGGCGGTGGCGGACTCGGCGTGCTCGTCGAGGCAGAGGATGCGGCAGCGCTCTCGCGCCATCGCATGTTCTGGCTGCGATTCACGCTCGGCGGCGTCATGCCCGTGCCGATCTGCGCGACCGCGCGGGTCGTCCACACCCACATGGACAGCTCGCACCGTGTCTACGCGGGCATCTCCTTCGACTTCGACTTCAATCCCGCGCACCAGCGCGTGGTCGGCGAGCAGATCGTGCAGGCGATCGCACGGCTGACCGGCGCGCAGAAGCGCGCTGCGTGACCTGAGCAGTCGCGTCTACGGGCCCTTCCTCTGCTGGTCGGGCGAACCGCGGTCTACTCCTGAAGCACGTGGTTCCGCAGATTCCGGCGTTGCCTCCATCTGCGGGCACTCACATCAAGCGACCGCTCAAGGCATGAGTGCCCGCAGACGAAGTCTGCGGAACCACTTGCTTCAGGAGTCCACGGCTCCGAAGGGCATGGACTCGCTCGCAACCCGTTCCGCAGATTCCGGCATTGCCTCCATCTGCGGGCACTCACAGAGGCGCGCTGCGTGACCTGCGACTGCGCCAGTCATCAACCGGAAAAACACACAGGGCGCCATTCCGCTGGCGCCCTGTGGTCATTCTCATCTCCGAAGCGTGCGGCCCAGCCGCAAGCGCTTATCTCCGCCGACGGCCCGCGAGGCCAGCGAGGCCGAGCAGCGCGATCGCGCCCGGAGCCGGCACCGTGGTGTACGCGAGGAAGTTGCCCGAGGTCGAGGCAGTGCCCCAACCCGGGGTCGCGGCGTCGCTGCGCGAGAGGTGATCGACGCCGGGGTCGTTGCCGCCGCCCGAGGTGGCGACATCGAAGTAGATCGTCTGGCCGGCCGAGAGGCCGAGCGAGGCGAGCGAGAACGTGAAGGTGACGGTGTTGCCCGAGACCGAGTTGGTCAGCGTGCCCGTCTGCCCCCAGCTGCTACCGCCCCACGACCAGAACTGGACGTTGTCCGAGGCAGCGTCGACCCACGAACCGACGTAGTAGTCGATGTTGCTCGTGAGGTTGACGGGACGACCCCAGCCGTTCGAGGTCGTGCCAGCGCCAGTGGTGTTGAAGTACATCATGTACTTCGTCCAGGTCTGGAATGCACGGGTGGTGACGGCGATCGACAGGTTCGAGCCGTCGTCGGACACGTTTACGCCCGTGATGTCGAGATTGTCGAATCCGTTGTCGAACAAGTCGAACGTCGAATCCGAGTACTGAGCCGAGGCAACCGACGCGAGGGCGGCCGCAACTGCAGTGACCAAAAGGGACTGCTTCATCTTCGCTCCTAGAGAAGTTGATCTGCGCGAGAGGGACAGGCGCAGCCGTGGCACCGCCACGGAGGGGAACAGGACAGGGCGGTCAGGGAACCGCCGACACCTTGAATATGTACCGAACGCCCTCCCGAGGCAAAAGCGGTGTGTCCGAAATCGGAGGTTTATTCCGAGATTCGCGGCATTCAGGCCATCGCAGCCGCGAAATTATCGGGACTTAGCCGCCCACGAATCGAGCGATCGCAGCGGCTTTCGCGTGCGTCTCAGCGACTTCCGAGGCTGGATCGCTGTCGGCCACGATGCCGCACCCGGCGTGATAGTGGACGGGGCGAGTGCCGCCGTCGGTCGCTGCGATGCCGAGCTGCGCTGTCCGGATGGCGACGCTGAGCGCCGCGTGTCCCGACCGCGAAATGAATCCGATCGCGCCGCAGTAGAACCCGCGCGCGTGCGGCTCGAGCTCGTCGATGATCTGCATCGCGCGGATCTTCGGTGCACCCGTGACCGAGCCAGGCGGGAAGGTCGCGCGCAGGAGGTCGAGCCACGACACGTCAACGCGGAGGCGCGCCGAGATCTCCGCCACGCCGTGATGCACGGTCTCGTGCGTCTCGAGGACGCGCGGCTCCGAGACCCGCACGCTGCCGAGCTCGGCCACGCGACCGAGGTCGTTGCGCATGAGGTCGACGATCATCGCGAGCTCGGCGGCATCCTTCGCGCTCTCCTCGAGCTCGCGGGCGTCGACGTGGGCGGGGCGCGTTCCCTTGATCGGCCGCGTCACCACGGAGCCGTCGGGCCGCGCGCGGAGGAAGAGCTCGGGGCTCATCGAGACGAGTCGTTCCCCGCTCGGCAGGTCGATCGAGGCGCCGAACCACGAGCGGTTCCGCGCGATGGCCGCATGGGCAAAACTGCGGGTTTCGCCCGCGAATTCGCCGGAGAAGCGCCGGGCGACGTTCGCCTGGAAGGCGTCGCCCGCGCGGATGTACTCGACCACGCGCGCAACGCCCGCCGCGTAGTGCGAGTCGCTCGTGTCGGGATCGAGCCGCGCAAGCCGCCACGGGCGCTCGCGGGAGGATTCATCGAGGGCGGGCGGCGATCCGATGGCATGCAGCGAGCCATCGGAGTGGTCGACGCACCAGGCGTCCTCGCACCAGAGGAGCACCGCGTGCGGAGCGGGATTTCCAGGCTTCCGCGCGAACGACGGTTCCTCGAAGCAGCTTCCAAGACCGTAGCCGAGCGCAACGATCCAGCCGCCGTCGAACGGGGGGACGCGGATGGCCGATTCCTGGGCGGAAGCGCCGGGGTCCGCGCGCCGCGGCGTGCGGGCGAGCGCGGCCTCGAGCGCCGCGATGGCTTCATCGGCGGGCAGCGCGCCGTCGATCACGACCGCCTCGCGGGGGCGGGCAAAGATGCTCCATGCGTTGTGCGCGCGCTCCACGCCGCCCGAGACGAGCGCCGCCAGCGGTTCGCCCCGCGGCCACTGCAGCAGCAGGTCGGCTGCCCGCGCGTGAACGTGCGCTGGGATATGCGCCGGGACCTGCTGGAGAAGGGAGGCGTGCGCGCTCATCGGGGAGCGATGGTACGCGAGTGGCGTGGCAAACACGCATCCGCACAGGCGTTTTCGCGGCTTCTCGAAACTTGTAGACTCCTCGACCCAACCGCGGCCGGACGATGCCGCGCACGCACTCACTCACTGAGAAAGCAAGCACACCAATGGCGAGCAAGCAGAAGAAGTCGAAGAAGGACGGGAAGAAGTCGAAGGCCGCGAAGGCGGGCAAGGCTTCGGGCAAGTCTTCAGGCAAGGTCGGCAAGATGGTCTTCTACTTCGGCGAGACGAAGTGCGAGGGCCACGCCGGTCAGAAGATGCTCCTCGGCGGCAAGGGCGCGAACCTCGCCGACATGGTCTCGATCGGCCTGCCCGTTCCGCCCGGCTTCACCATCACCACCGACACCTGCGCCGCGTACTACGACTGCGGCGGCAAGCTGCCGAAGGGCCTGATGGACGACGTGCAGAAGAACATCAAGATGCTCGAGAAGGAGCTCGGCAAGAAGTTCGGCTCCGACACGAACCCGCTTCTTGTCTCCGTCCGCTCGGGTGCGGCCGTCTCGATGCCGGGCATGATGGACACCGTCCTCAACCTCGGCCTTACCGACAAGGCCGTCGAGGGCCTCGCGAAGGGAACGGGCAACCGCCGCTTCGCGTTCGACGCGTACCGCCGCCTCATCAACATGTTTGGCGACGTCGTGATGGGCGTCGACCACCACAAGTTCGAGCACGCCTTCAGCGCGATCAAGACGAAGTACGGCGTGAAGGAGGACACGCAGGTCCCGACCGAGGGCCTCGAGGAACTCGTCGCCGCGTACAAGAAGGTCTACAAGGACCAGGTCGGCGCCGACTTCCCGCAGGACCCGATGCTGCAGCTCGAGCACGCCATCAAGGCCGTGTTCAGCTCGTGGAACGGCGACCGCGCGATCGAGTACCGCCGCATCCAGGAGATCAAGGGCCTCAACGGCACCGCGGTCAACGTGCAGGCGATGGCCTACGGCAACATGGGCGAGACGTCGGGCACCGGCGTCGCGTTCACGCGCGACAACACCACGGGTGAGAACGTCTTCTACGGCGAGTTCCTCGTGAACGCGCAGGGCGAGGACGTCGTCGCCGGCATCCGCACGCCCGAGCCGATCGCGATGATGG
>JBEGLX010000104.1:0-8783 GCA_041183345.1 Planctomycetota bacterium | reverse complement strand
GCAGAGGAGGTCGATGACCTTGATGCCGGTCTGGAGGATCTCGGTCTTCGGGTTGAGGTCGACGAACTCGGGCGGCTCGCGGTGAATCGGCGACGACTTGGTCGCGTTCACGGCGCCGCGCTCGTCGACGGGCTGGCCGAGCAGGTTGAAGACGCGTCCGAGCACGCCTTCACCGACGGGCACGCGGACGGGCGCGCCGGTGTCGACGCAGGCGTCGCCACGCTTCACGCCGTCGGTCGAGGCGAGGGCGACGCAGCGGACCTGGCCGCCGCCGAGGTGCTTGGCAACCTCGCCGACGAGGGTCATCTTCGTGCCCTTGGTCTCGAAGTTCACATGCACGGAGTTGTAGATCTCGGGCAGATCCGATTCGGGGAACTGCGCGTCGAAGGTCGATCCGATGACCTGAATGACGGTGCCAGTGCTGGCCATTTGGGCTCCAACATTGCGGGTGCTGAACGGGCGCACGAGCCACGCACGGGGCGGGGTTCGTGACGAATTTCACAGAGGGGGAGAAGATAGCCGCCCGAGGCGAACCGTGCAAAGGGCTCGGAACCGCCGTGAATCGGATCAGGCGCGGGTGTCGAGGATGCGACCAAGGTGCGCTGCGGTCGCAACTTCCACGCGGTCGGCCGCGCGGGAGTACATCTGCAGGGCGCCCGAGGAGTTCGGCATCGGGGCGCGGGGGGCATCGAAGCCCTGCCCGCGGGACACGGGCGAGTCAACCTTGCCCGAAACCAGCTTGGCTGCGGCGGAGGCCTTGGTGATGGGTGGCTGGATGGTCGCGCCCGCGGGCTGGTTGGCTCGGCGGAGCTGCGCGCCTGTCTTCAGGCCGTAGGCGACTGCAGCCTGGAAGGGGATAGGTCGGGTCGAATCCATTCGCGGGGAGGACTATACCGACGCAGCGGAGACTCCTCGATGGAATCGCCGCTGCTTCGCATTTGCCGCTTCATTGTCGGCAGAAGTTGCCCGGATGGATCGACTTCTTGGACTCGCACCGCTCGTGCCGGGTTCAGGCGTCGCTCATCGTGGTCAGGCGTGCATCGATTTCGGTGCGCTCGAGATCGCGACGGATCTCGTCGAGCCGATCTGGATCCGAAGCCGACTCGATGAACTGCTCGATGGTCTCGCGGGCGAACGCGATCGTCGCGCGGTCTTCAGGCGCAACCTTGCCGAGCACGACGTCGAGACGGTCGACGAGCTCGTCGTAGCGGGCGACCTCGCGGAGCTGTGTCGCGGCAGCGCTGCCCTCGAAGCCCTCGCGCTTGAGGTTCGTGAGGATCACGCCCGTCGAGTAGAGGAGCTGGCGCTCATCAGGATCGAGCGAGGCCAGCGCGATCGACTCGCGGCGCGGCTGCGCGACCGGCTCGATCTCGCGCGTCGCGGGGTCCTTCGATGAGGCGAACTGTCCTGGCCCGAGCGGCGCGAGCGCATCGCTGCGGCCGCCGGCGTTCCAGAAGGCGATGGTCGCGAGCGCGGCGCCCGCGATGCCCGCAGCGATGGCAATCCGCGGGAGCCAGCGCCGCTGCGGACGCGCGCCGATGGCGGCGAGCACGCTTGCCTGCATTGCGGCGGTATCGACCGAATCTGCCGTGATTTCCGCGGTGGCGCGCTCGAGATCGAGGGCGAACTGCGCGCGCAGCGAGTCGTCGAGCTGCTCGGCGCGCTCGATGAGGTCGCGGCATTTCCC
Organism: Planctomycetota bacterium; assembly: GCA_041183345.1. GTDB lineage: Bacteria > Planctomycetota > Phycisphaerae > Phycisphaerales > SM1A02 > QWPT01. The sequence goes on along the minus strand of JBEGLX010000104.1, from coordinate 7,096 downwards.
GCAGTCGACCAGGTGTGCGTCGGTGCGCAGCCGCTCCTCGCGGGTCAGCTCGTCATCGAGGTACGCCGAGAGCGCGGCCTTGAGCTCGCTGCAGGCGATCGGTCGGGACGGCTCGGGACGGTGCTGGTTCATGGCGGTTTCCTCAGCGCGATGCGTCGCGATACTTGTTGATGTTGAACTCGCTCGGGCGTCCTTCCGTCGACTCGTCGCGCTCGCCGAGCTCGCCGAGCAGCGCGAGTCGCGCTCGGTTCAGGCGGCTCATGACGGTTCCGATGGGGACGCCAAGGTGGTTGGCGATGGCTTCATAGGAAAGCCCCTCGTTGACGCGGAGCATGATCATCGCGCGCTTCTCGGGATCGAGGCGATCGAGCGCTTCGGTGACGCGCGCGAGTTCCTCGTGCCGCGAGAGCTCCTCGCCAGGGCGCTCCGCGCGGACGTCGCGGGCGGTGCCCGATTCGTCGATGAGAGTCCACGTGCGCTTCTTGCGGCGGATCGCCGAGATCGAGAGATTCGTCACCGTCGTCCGCATCCAGCTGGAGATCGCCGGTTCGCCGGCCTCCGGCGGCGACTTCCAGAGGCGAATCCACGCCTCCTGCACGATCTCCTCGGCGCGATGGCGGTCGTGGCAGATGCCGAACGCGACCTGGACGAGACCCGGGGTGAGTCGCTCGATCCAGTGCTTCAGCGCGCGCTCGGTGATGGGCTGTGCCATGTCTGGTCTCCGCTCGAGAGTGACCTGAACGCGAACTCGGACGGGTCGATGGACGCACCCGGCGAGATGGCATTCCCGAACGCGCGCTAGAGGTTGCGACCGTACAGCTTTGCCTCTTCCCGAGCTGGGCGCCCCTTGGCGTCGAGCTTGGGGTCGAGCGAAGTGTTCTGGGGGGTGTCGAGGATGCCGAGGAAGGGGTTCTCGGCGGGTCCAAGCAGGGGGAGCGCGTCGGGTAACTCCCTGCTCCACCAGAGGTTCGATCCAAAGATAATCCCCTCTGCCGCGACGCCATCCGGAAGGTCCACGAACCGTCGGAGCCCTCGCGGTTGCCACACCACGATGTTCTCACGGAACTGAAGGGAGGGATTGGGTCGGCCCTCGCCTGGTCGGACGACTCGGATGACCTCCTCGACGGGATCCACGATCGTGGTCGCGGAGAGCAAGACGCGCGCCGTGCTCCCGAGTTCGAGCGCCCGCTCGCACCCCGAGAGAAGAAGGTTGGTGAATGTTCCGTCGGTGAAGCGGGCTCCCGTGCCTGGTTCGACAATCCGAGCCCGCGCAGGCTCCGGCGGAGGCGGCCTGGTCGGAAGGGTGGGGACCTCGCTGCCCACGGGACTCTGCTTGAGCGGGACGAGGTCGCGCACCTCGCGCGGTGCGCGCGGGGCATCCTTCGCGCCGAGGGAGAGGCCGGTCTCGAAGCGACCCGAGATGATCGCGTCGTTCACCTCGACCCTCGCCGTCTCGCCGAGAAAGAGCATGCCTGCGACGGTCTTCGCGGCGTCGAGCGTTCGGATCTCGACTTGCTCGCAGGTGATCGCGCTCGAGTTCTCGAAGCGCACGCCCGCTCCGTCGCAGTTCTCGATGCGGGTGCGGCGGATGTCGAGCCCGTCGGTGGAGATCGCTAGGATTCCCGCTTGCTCGACCAATCCGCTGACGCCGGAGACGACCGAGTCGTGGATGGCGATGTCGCCGCTGCGGGAATCGCCGATCGAGTCGACCACGATGCCCGCGCGCCGGGCGCCCTTCACGTGGATTCGCTCGATGCGGACATGGCTGCAGTTGGTGAGCCGCAAGCCTTCGCGCTTGCCAGCGATCTCTGCGAGCTTCAGCTTCTCTCCGGGTCGGATCACGATCGGCTTGCCGGGCTCGCCCGCGAGATTCTCGAACTGCGCAGGCACGTGCGCGCCTTCGAGCAGGACGATGACGTCGCCGGCGACGAGCCGCGGACCGATCTTCGACCATTCGTCGCCCGCCTCGAAGACGTAGGTCTCCGCGCTGGCGGCGGTCGCAAGCAGCGCGGAGAGGAGGATGGCGCGGAGGGGAAGGCGCATCGGTTCGGACGGCGGGTGCTACATGGCGCGATCAAGCGGGCTCGCGCAAGTCGCCCGCAGGAGCATCGTCCCTGCCGAAGCCTCGATCCAGCCCTCTTCGACGTGAGCGGGCAAAAGGAAGGTGTTTCCTGCAGGCGAATCGAAACGATCGGAGGCTGCGCGCACGCCCGCGCCGCCCGCAAGCGTCATCCAGATCTCGGGAACACCCGTCGCGGCGAAGGGAATGCGCACGTCGCGATCGCATGAGAGCGATTCGATCGCGAAGAAACTTGAGCGGCAGAGTCGCCGCGTCACGATGCCGTGCGCTGCGAGCGCGGGAGCGTCGACGGCGCGGACGATCGGAGAGATCCCATCCGACTGCGCCGCGCCGAACTTCATGCAGGCGAAGGCTTCCTCGACGTGAAGCGGTCGCTTGGGGTCGTTGCGCCACCAATCCCAGACACGAAACGTCGTGTCGCTTGGGGTCTGCACCTCCGCGGCGAGGATGCCGGCGCCGAGCGCATGGCAGATTCCGCTCGGGAGATAGATGCAGTCGCCCGCCGCGACATCGAAGGACTCCATGTGCTCGAGGGCGGTGCCGTCAGCGAGCGCCTGTCGGAAGTCCGCGGGGGTGGTGGTCGCGCGCAGTCCGCGATAGACGCGAGCGCCTGGCTTCACATGAAGCACGATCCATGCTTCGGTCTTGAGGTGCGCCTCTGGGTGCGCGCGCACGTACTCGGCATCAGGATGCACCTGCAGCGAGAGGTTGTCGGCGGCGTCGAGGAACTTGACGAGCAGCGGAAACGCGCCATCTGGCGAGGGCGTCGCGATGCCGAGCAGATCGTCGCGATGTCGCTCGCGCACCTCGCGCAGCGTCCGCCCGGCGAGGGGACCGCCAAGCACCGTTGATTGCCCATGCTCGATGTCGTCGGGGAGATCCGCGACCTCCCATGATTCGCCGATCTTTGTGAGCGGAAGCCCACGCTTGCCGAGGCGCGCAAGAAGCGACTCCTCGGGCTGCGGCCCCCATGCGCGGGCCTTCAAAAGCGCGTGAAAGCGAAGCGGAGGAAGCATGCGGGTTCGGTCGCGCGTCAGATCGCCATGCCGGTGATCTTCGCTTCGAAGACGAGCTTCCCGCGAACGACGCCTTGGACTTGCGAGATGAATCGGCGGCTGTTGGCCTCGATCTCGTTCGCAAGGATCACGAACTCATCTCCAGGGACGACCTGTCCGCGGAACACCGTGTCGTCGCAACGAAGGAAACCGAGGAACCCGAGCGCCGGGAAGCGCTTGCGGAAGAGCCAACTCGCGCACTGCGCGCTCGCCTCGATCATCAGTACGCCCGGATAGAGCGGGCGCCCCTTGATGTGGTGCTCGCACCAGAACTCATCGGGGCGGACATGCTTCATGCCCACGCACTGACGGAAGTTCTCGCTGACCCACACGATGCGGTCGCACTGCCGCATCGGTCCAGTCTGGGGGAGGAATTCGTCGAGACCGCGGCTGTCGCAGATGGTCTGCGAGAGGTCGATCCCCGAGAAGTCGAAGAGGAGGGCGCTTGCCACGGGGTGCGGAGCGGCTTACTCGCCGCCTTCCTCCGTGCCACGCATCTCGAGCACGCGCTGGCGGATCTGCTGCGCGGTGTCCTTGATGTCCTGCATCGACTTGCGGACGCGCGTGCCGGCGGCCTTGTTTCCGCCAACAGCCTTCTTCATGTCTTCCTCGACCTCGCGGACGAGACGGCAGAGGGTTTCGTAGAGATCCATGACTACCTCCGAAGGGGTCTGCGTGCGCCCACGGCGGCGCCGCGGGTCCGATCATGTCGCGCCTAGGGTAGCGGCAAAGGGGCGCGAAGTGTCTTCACGATCCCGAGTACCGAGCGGAATTGCGGGTGGGCGGCGTCGCCAAGGAGCTCGTAGGCGGCCCCCAGGACCCCCGACGGGGTGGCTCCCGACCGCTCCATGCGGCGGAAGGCGGGCGCGATCTGATCCGGGCGACCAGCGGAGATGGCGTCGGTCAGGAGGAAAGGCTGCCGACCGGCCGCCAGAAGGTCGAGTACGGTCTGCTGGACGCAGACGTGAGCCTCGACCCCGCAGATCAGGACGTCGTCGCAGCGGCGGGCGGAGAGCAGCGCGTCGACCTCGGGAATGAGGGCGCTGAAGCGCGTCTTTTCGAAGATGTGCGCGTGGCCTGCGGCGGAGGAAGCAATCGAGGGTGCGCTGTGTCCGAGCCCCTTCGTGTACTGCTCCGTGACGATCGCCGGAAGCCCAAGCGCCTTGGCAAGGTCGAGGGCGGCGGCGCAGTTGGTGACCACCCGATCGCCGTCGAAGATGGTCGGGAGCAGCTTTTCCTGCACGTCGATCACGAGAAGTGCGGTGCGTTCAAGGGAAAGTCGCGGAATCGGCATGCGCGGAGACTAGCATGACGCCGTCACCCCGACGAAGGAGGCACCATGAGCGGCTCAGCGGACGACCAGGGCGGAGCGCACGGGCAGGAGCCGGTGGATCCAGCGAAGCTGGTAGAGCGGGCACAGGCCGACGCGGCGCTTCTCGCCGAGTTCAACACCTGCGTCACGCAGTCGGACGAGATGCTCCAGAAGGGCGGAGTGCCGGCGCAGCGTGCGCGCGACATCGCGTTCGCGCGTTCCCTGCTCTTCCTCCCCGAGTGGAACATCGTGGCGTGCGCCATGAAGGGTGAGAAGGAGCCTGAGATCAAGCACTTCGCCATGATCGAAGTGAAGGGGCCCGACGGCAAGTCATGCCCGAGCCTCGCGGTGTTTCCGACGGCGACCGTCGCGCGCGCGGAGTCGCTGCGCATGCGCGTCCCGATCGAGGGCGGATTCTGGGTGACGTTGTCGGCGCCGATCGGGGGCGTGGTCGAGTGGCTCAAGTCGCTGCAGGTGCAGGCTGTCTCAGTGGTGAATTCCACGCCCTCGACTGGTCCGTCCTGCGTGCTTGGCGTCGACTTCATCGATTGGGTGAAGAAGGTCGAGGCGCAGCAACAGCAGCAGCAGCAGCAGTGAAGTGAGGGACCATCGGGCGGCCTAGACGCGCAGCTCGGCCTTTGTGGCGAGCGATGCCGCGTGGCGTCGGCGAATCGGCTCGACCACGCTCGCGACGAAGCGATCGGTCTGCTCGGGCGCGCGTCCGACGAAGCTCGCCGGGTCGAGTGCGCCCTCGAGGTCGACCTTCGCGAAGAATGGATCGTTGCGGAGCCGCTGCATCAGGTCGTTCGGGCGGCCGAATCGCTTGACCTCCTCGGCGGCGGCCATCGAGTGCACGCGGATCACCTCGTGCGCCTCCTGGCGGTCTGCGCCAGCCTTCGTGGCGGCAAGCATGATGTTCTCGCTCGCCATGAACGGGAGTTCGGCGGCGAGGTTCGCGGTGACGGTTGCCTCCCACACGACGAGCCCCTCGCAGACATTCGACATGATGTCGAGCGCGCCATCGAGCGCGAGGAACGCTTCGGGCAGCACGAGGCGGCGGTTCGAGGAATCGTCGAGCGTGCGCTCGAGCCACTGCGTGGCGTGCGTCTGGAGCGGGTCGTTCACGAGTCCCATGACGAATCGCGAGAGCCCGCAGGCGCGCTCGCAGCGCATCGGGTTGCGCTTGTACGCCATCGCCGAGGAGCCGATCTGATCCTTCTCAAACGGCTCCTCGATCTCCTTGCGGTTGGCGAGGAGGCGGATGTCGGTGGCGCACTTGTGCACCGCGCTCGCTGCGATCGCGAGCGCGGAGATGATCTGTGCGTCGACGATGCGCGGGTAGGTCTGCCCGCAGACGGCGAGGAGCCGGTCCTTCGGCCAGCCGAGCTTGTCGGCGAACTTCGCCTCGAGCATGTCGACCTTCGCAGGATCGCGGTCGAAAAGGCCGAGGTACGACGCCTGCGTGCCCGTCGCGCCGCGCAGGCCGCGGAGCCGCAGCGACTGCGCCGCGAATTCGACCTGTTCGAGCGCGATGGCGAAGTCCTGCGCCCAGAGCGTGGCGCGCTTGCCGACGGTGGTCGGCTGCGCAGGCTGGAAGTGCGTGAATCCGAGCGTGGGCAGCGCACGGTGCCTGGCGGCGAACGTGCCGAGGCGGTCGATCACGCGGGCGAGCTTGCCTGCTGCGAGCGCGAGCGCGTCGCGCAGGATGAGCATGTCGGCGTTGCAGACGACGTCCTGGCTGGTGGCGCCGAAGTGGATGATCGCGCGCGCGTCTGGTGCGGCGTCGCCAAGGGTGTGGACGTGCGCCATCACGTCGTGGCGGAGGCGCGATTCGTGCGCCGCTGCGGCGGCGTAGTCGATGTCGTCGAGGTGCGCGCGGATCGCATCGACCTGCGCGCGGCTGACGGGCATGCCGAGCTCGTGCTGGCTCTCGGCGAGGGCGAGCCAGATGCGGCGCCACGTCGAGAACTTGCGCTGCTCGCTCCAGAGCGTGCGCATCTCCTTGCTCGCGTTGCGCGACTCGAGGGGCGAGCGGTAGCCGGCGTGGTTGGCGTCGGTGGTCATGGCGTGCTCTCCGCGGGCGTGGTTGCCGCGGGTTTCTTCTGCAGGACTTTGTTCTCGGTGCCCGCGCGGATGCGCGCGATGTTGGAGCGATGCTTGAAGATCACGAAGCCGGCGATGAGCGTGCTCGCCGCGAGGAATGGGACGACCGCGCGCACGCCGTCGGTGCCGTTGGCGGAGAGCGCTGTGACCAGCACGGCGCAGGGCACGACGACGGACGCGACCATCGAGGCGAGGCTCACCATGCGGAAGAGGAGGACGAGCACCACCCAGACGACGAGCGCGAGCACGGCAGGGAGGGTGAGCACGGGCCACATGGCCGCGAGCGCGCCGAAGCCCGTCGCGACGCCCTTGCCGCCCTTGAAGCCGATCCATGGCGAGAGCGTGTGTCCGACGATCGCCGATGCGCCGACGGCGAGCCAGCACCACGCAGTCTCTGCGGGGACACCGCCCGGAGTCGCACCGAGCACGCCGAGGATCCAGCCGCTTGCGAGCACGGGGACGGCGCCCTTCAGCGAATCGAGGAGGAAGCAGGCGATGCCCCACGGCTTGCCGAGCGTGCGTCCGAGGTTGGTGGCGCCGTAGCTC
>JBEGLX010000103.1:0-8812 GCA_041183345.1 Planctomycetota bacterium | reverse complement strand
GCGAAGCGCGACACCTGGCTCGAGCAGAGCGCGCAGCGCGCAAAGGGTCGGTTCGATGATCTCCCGCGGATCGTCTTCGAGGGAGATGCCCGCGCGCCCTTGAAGCAGAGCCCCGCGCTGCGGGGCGTCGCAAAGCCCGATCCACGCGGGAACGTGCGGCTCTGGCTCGGCGAGGCAGTGGCGATCAAGGATCCCACCTGCGCCCGGCTTGCGCGCGCAGCGGGCGCCAACGTCGCCACCATCAGCTCGCGCGACGACCAATCCGTGTCGACGAGCGCGGCGATCCTCCTCTCGATCGCACGCGAGGCCCCTGGCGCGACGATCGATGTCTTCGACGGGACTCCCGCGGACGCGCCCGAGCATGGAAAGCTCGCGCAGATCGCCGAATCCAACGGCATCTCCGTCCGATTCACGCCCTACCGCGAGATCGATCAGCGACTGCTCGAAATCGCAGAGGATGTGACCGCGCGGGGAGATGACCCAGGACGTCCGCGTCGTTTCCTGCTGATCCATCAGCTGCAGCGCTATCGTGCGTTGCGCCGCAACGAGGACGACTTCTCGTTCGGCGCGAGCGACGCACCCGCCACGCCGGACAAGATGCTCGCGGGGATCCTCAAGGAGGGTCCGTCATCGGGCGTCCATGTCATCGTCGCATGCGACACGCTTGCATCGCTGCAGCGTGCATTCGACCGGAACACGCTACGGGAGTTCGATTGGAAGGTGCTCTTCCAGATGTCCCCCGCCGACTCGAGCTCGCTGATCGACTCGCCCGCTGCAAGCCGACTGGGGAACAACCGCGGACTTCTGCACTCCGAGGAACTCGGGATGCTGGAGAAGTTCAGGCCGTACTTCTAGCGCTCGCGACCCGGCGCGCTCTGGACGAGCGCCGCGCGAGTGAATCGCGCCGGCGCTCCTGACACGTGGGCCGAGGGTCGATACGAGCACGAGAGGGAGCCGCCGCTCACCCGTCCAGCAGTTCCTCGAGCCTTCGCTCGCTTGCGGCGAACGCCCGCGGAAGCTTGGGCGCAAATCGGCTGATCTCGATCTCCTCCCACATGCGCGCGATCGCGAGGCGAGCCTCGCCCGTGCGGCGATGATCGCGCACCGCCTCGGCGACGCGGCGCGCGAGGGGCTCCAGCTCGCGCTCGATGGCGAGATCGCGCTCGCCCCCGATCTCCCGCATGCGCTCGAGCCGCGCCCGGAGCATGTTGGCGAGCCGCAGGCGTTGCGAGAGTTCCTCGCGGCCGCAGGAGTCGAGGTCCGCGACGACCGACTGCAGCCGCGCGGCGACGCGGGCACGAGAATCCCCCTGCGGGTCCGGCCGGGAGCCGCGCACGCGTTGATCGACCTCCTCCGCGGCGACGAGGATCGCGTGGATCGTCCGCATCGCGAGCGCGACTCGATCGTGCAGATCGAACTCGCCGCGCCGCTCGGCCTCGAGGAACTCGTCCATGGCGCGAGGGATGCGCTGCGTCTCGGAGATGACGCCCGACGCGACGGTCCGCGCGATGTATGCGATGGCATCCGTTTCGCCGGCGTGGCCGAGGAGCCCGACGAGCTCCTCGCAGAGCGGGTCGTACGCCACATGGTGCTCGATCGCGTCGCGGTACGCCTCGCCGAGCAGTCTCGCGACTGCAGCTGCGTGCGCGCTTCGCGCATCGAGCGCGGTGTCGAGGACGCGCAGCGCGATGCGGGATGGCTCCTCGCACACGAAGGCGGGATAGCCGGTCAGCGTGATGCCCGCGCGGATGTAGCGGATCGACTCAGGGATCGGCTCGTCCGGCAGCTGCGTGACCTCGTCCCGCTCCATGAGCGCGACGGGATCGCGGGCGCGATCGATGCCCGCGCGCATGCGGTCGCGCGCAAGCGCCGCAAAGCGGGCGGAAAGGGCGCGGAGGTCGCGCCCTTCCGCGAGCACCCTCCCGTCTGCATCGACCACGCTGAATCGCATGACGAGGTGCGGCGGAAGCAGATCCTCTCGGAACTCCCTTGGATCGATCTCAGCGTGGGCGACGGCCGAGAGATGCCGCGCGAGCTGCGCCTTCAGCGATCCCTTGCCGAACTCGATCGCCTCGACGGCGCCTTGCACGACCTCCTCGATCGGGAAGAGCCGCACGCGGATGTGCTTCGGCAGCGACCGCACGAGCGCCTCCGTCTTCTCGCCGAGCAGGCCGGGGACCAGCCACTCGAAGGGGGCGGGGTCGAGCACGGCGAGCGCCTCGACGGGAATCCGCGCGGTGACGCCATCGCGGGCGTCCTGTGGATCGTGTGCGTAGTCAAGCGGCAGCTTGAGCTCCTCGAGCTCGAGCGCGCGGGGGAAGAGCTTCGGATCCACGCGGTCGGCGTCGTCGCGCAGCAGGTCCTGCTCCTGCATCACGAGGAGCTCGGGATTCGCCTGCTCTCGGTCGCGCCGCCAGCGCTCGAACGACGGCGTCGAGTGGATGTCCTTCGGGATCCGCTCGTCGTAGAAGCGGAAGGCGGCCTCTTCCTCCAGCAGGAGACCGCGCCGCCGTCCCCGCGCCTCCTCGTCGCGAAGCTCCTCGATGAGCTCGCGGTTGAGCTGCAGGAACGTCCCCTCGGTCCGTGCGCGCTGCTGCACGAGCCCTTCCTGGATGAAGACGTTGCGCGCCCCCTCGGGATCGAGCGGACCCCACGGCACGCGCCGCTTCGGGACCACGACGAGCTCGCCGAAGCTCGTGCGCTCCCAGGCGGCAACCTGCCCGGTCTCCTCGACGAAGTGCGGCTCGAACTGGCTGCGCGAGCAGAGATGCGGAGCAACGCGCACGATCCAATCGGGCTGGATCCGCGCGCAGATGCGGGCGTAGCGCTTCGTGGTCTCGACGATCTCCGCCGCGACGATCCAGTTGGGCGCTCGGCGCGCCAGCGTTCCCGACGGGTGCAGCTGGAAGAGCGCTCCGCTCGGCCCGCGATACTCGCCCTTCTCGTTGCGCACGCCCACGTGCGAGGCGAATCCAGCGAGCACGCACCGATGGAACGCGCCGTGGTCGACGTCGCGCGAGAGCTCGCCGATCTTGAGCTGGAAGTGCTCGGCGAGCAGCTCCTTGAGCTGGACGATCGTGTCCGACCACTCCCGCATCCGCTGATAGGACAGGAAGTTCTTCTCGCACCAGCGGCGCTTCGCGCTCGAGCCGAGCTCCTTGCCCGCATCGTCGCGGCTCTCGGATCGCCAGGCGCTCCAGATCCGCAGGAACGAGACGAAGTCGCTGGTGGAGTCGCGGAACCGCAGGTGGGCGAGATCGGCTGCGTCGCGCTTGTCCTGCGGACGGACGCGCGGATCCTGCACGGCAAGCGCCGCAACCGCGACGAGGACGTCATTCGTGCAGCGCTCGTCGATCGAGGCGAGCAGCATGCGCGAAAGCCGCGGATCGAGCGGGAACAGGCTCATCGAACGCCCGAGCTTGGTCAGCTTCCCCTCGATCGTCGAGGCGCCGAGCTCGACGAGCGTGGCGCGACCGTCGGCGAGCAGCCGGGCCGAAGGAGGATCGACGAATGGGAAATCCTCGGCCTTTCCGAGGTTCAGCGCCTCCATCTGCAGGATGACCGCGGCGAGGTTCGTCCGCAGGATCTCAGGCGGCGTGAACTCAGGACGGCTCGCGAAATCCTCCTCTGCGTAGAGCCGCACGGCCACGCCTGGCCCGAGCCTTCCCGCGCGGCCGGCGCGCTGGCGGGCGCTCGCCTGCGAGATCGGCTCGATCGGAAGCCTCTGCACGCGGCTCTTCGCGCTGTAGCGGAGGATGCGGGCGTATCCGGGATCGACGACCGCGTGGATGCGCGGCACGGTCAGCGACGTCTCGGCGACGTTCGTCGCGAGCACGATCCGGCGCAGCTTCCCAGGCGAGAAGATGCGCTCCTGCTCGTCCAGGCTCTGCCGCGCGTACAGCGAGAGGACCTCGGTGGCGGATGCGGCATCTCCCCGCGCCTTGAACCGGCCGGAGAGGAACTGCTCGGCCTCGCGGATCTCGCGTTCGCCCGACATGAAGACGAGCACGTCGGGCCGCGCACCGCCGAGCCGCCCGAGGAAGGCCTCGTCGATCTCATCGATCGATTTCCCGAGATGCTCGAGCATCCGCGGGTCCTCCTCGTCGAGCCCGCTCACCTCGGGCGGGCGATATCGCATCTCGATCGGGAATGCACGCCCGGGGATCTCGACGATCGGACAACCGGCGAAATGCGCGGAGAGTCGCTCGACATCGATGGTCGCGCTGGTCAGGATCACCTTGAGATCCGGGCGCCGCGGGAGCAACCGCCTGATGTAGCCGAGCAGGAAGTCGATGTTCAGGCTGCGCTCATGCGCCTCATCGACGATGATGGTGTCGTACTCGTCGAGGCGCGAGTCACCGCGGGTCTCGGCGAGCAGCATTCCGTCCGTGAGCACCTTCACGAGCGTGTCGCGCCCCGACTCGTCCCCGAAGCGCACCTTGACGCCGATCACGCCGCCGAGCTTCACGCCGAGCTCGTCGGCGACGCGTCGCGCCACGCTGCGCGCGGCGATGCGGCGCGGCTGCGTGTGGGCGATCCGCCCCAAGACGCCTCGTCCGAGCTCGAGGCAGAGCTTGGGGAGCTGCGTGCTCTTTCCCGAGCCCGTCTCGCCAGCGACCACCACGACCTGATGCGCGCCGATCGCGTCTCGGAGCGCCGGCAGCGCCGCCGTCACCGGCAGTTCGGATGGATACCCGACCTTCGGCACGATGCTGGCCCGACGCTCACGGTCGGCGATCGACCGCGTGATCGCGTCCTCCACCACGCGAAGCGCGCGAGGATCCGGCGCGGCGCCGTCCCGTAACCGCTTCTCAAGCCCGCCGATCCGCGCGCGAAGCTCACGGCGATCGCGCGGCAGCACGAACTCGAGCTTCGAAAGCAGGTCGGCCAGCGGAGACACGGGGCGACGACCATAGCCGAACCGCCGCAACCTGTAGCGATTCAGCAGGGTTTCCCAATGAAACTGGCTACAATCCGCACCCTGCCGGGCGCTTAGCTCAGTCGGTTAGAGCACCGCCATTACACGGCGGGTGTCGCAGGTTCGAGTCCTGCAGCGCTCATTCTGCGTACAGACCCTCCGCACGTCCCCATGCGCACGCCCCCCACCCAGCTGTTCCAAGCCTTCCTCGCCTGCGCGTGGACGCTTCTCCTGTGCGCCTGCGGCGAGCTCATCGAGAAGGTGCCCGAACGCCCGAAGCAGGATCGGCTGAACTCCACGAACTTCGTGCTGGACGTCGATCCCATGATGCGCGGCACGGTGGCGAGCGAAACCGCCATCGCGGGCCTCGAGCCGGTGATTGTACGCGGGTACGGGCTCGTGGTCGGACTGAACGGCACGGGCGGCCGGCTGATGCCCGCCGAGGTCCGGGCGATGATGGTGCAGGAACTCGCGCGCCGCGGCGTGGGGAATCCAGGCTCAGGCTTCGACATCACGCCGGAGACGATGCTCAACAGCCCGGATACGGCGGTCGTCATCGTCGAAGGCATCATCCCGCCCGGCGCGACCAAGGACACCAACTTCGACCTGCGCATCGCGGCACTCCCGGGCACCGATGTCACCAGCCTCGAGGGGGGGCGGCTCTACTCGACCGACCTGCGTCCTGGTCCCCTGCTGATCGGCTCGCGCCAGGCACGCATCCTCGCGCAGGGCAAGGGGAACATCTTCATCAACCCCTTCGTCGAGCCAGGCGCTACGAACAAGGATGCGGTCAATCGCCTCGTCGGGCGGATCCTCGATGGAGGGCGGGTCACCAAGGACATTCCGCTGAAGCTGAAGCTGGCGACCTCAAGCCACAGCCGCTCGCGGACCATCCAGTCCGCGATCAACTCGACCTTCCCGCGCGAGCCTCGCCAACGAGCGGACACCGCGCGCGGCGAGAACGCCGACTCGATCGAGCTCACCGTTCCCCCGAGCTTCGACAACAAGACCGAGGAGTTCATAGAGCTCATCCGCCACGTTCCCCTCGACACCACGGCGACCGAGGTCACCGCGCTCGCCGTCCGACGCGCGCTCATCGCCAATCCCGGGAGCGCCCGCGACGCCATGTGGCGTTTCCGCGCCCTCGGCAAGCGCGCCCTGCCCGTGCTGCAGGATCTGTACACCTACGGCGAAGAGAACCCGCGCATGGCGGCCCTTGAGGCTGGCGCCGCCCTCGACGATGCCTTGGCGGCGCCTCCCCTGATCGACATGGCCCGGGGCGGCGAGATCTCGAACCGCATCCGCGCCATCGGGCTTCTTGGGCGCTTCGGCTTCAATCCCGACATCAACCTCGGACTTCGCCCGCTCCTGAACGATTCCGACCCTGATATCCGCCTCGCCGCCTACGAGACGCTGCTCAAGCGCAAGGATCCTGCCGTACGCGCCATGGACATCGACGGCAAGTTCGACGTCGTCCTCGTGCCCAGCGACAAGGCGATGATCTACATCACCCAGTCGGGGCGCCCAACCATCGCACTGTTCGGGGATGCCATGGCGATCGATCGCCCCCTCACCCACGCGACGTGGGGTGGACGACTGCTCTTCAAGGCGGATCCGTCCGACGACGACCTGCAGGTCTTCTACCGTCCGTCCGACGAAGTGCGTCCCGAGATTCAGCTGGTCGATCGGCACCTCTCCGAGCTGATCCCGTTCCTTGGGCACACCGTGACCGTCGAGAAGCCGCTTCCTGGCCTCGGACTCTCGTACGGGGAGACGATCGGCGCCATCCACAGCCTCTGGCGCGCTGGGCACATCGACGCTGACTTCAAGGCGGAGCAGGATCGCATCCAGGCCGCCATCCTCCGACGCCAGAGCGAGGAAGAGCACGCCGAGCGCCCGGAGTTCGAGCCGGAGGTGGAGCCAGACTCCCTCCCGCCCGGCACCGTTCCGACGAGCGACCTGACAGGCCTCGAGCCACCTCCCTCAGTTGAAGTTCAGGGCAAGTCCCGCGATACTGTGCCTCGTTGATTCGGCGAACTCGCCGAGCCGACTGTTGTTGTTCACGGCGCGTCCCAGGAGGGGTCCGCTGTGATGGTGTTCATCGCTGTGCCGATTCCGGCGCAGCGCGAGGCGACTGGTCTCGCTGACATGGAGGTCGGAGTTCGATGCGGCTTGCCAAGCTCGTTCTAAGTGGTTTCAAGAGTTTCGCGGACCAGACCGAGTTTCGGTTCGATGCGCCCATCACGGGCATCGTCGGACCAAACGGGTGCGGCAAGTCGAACGTCGTCGACGCGATCAAGTGGGTGCTCGGCGAACGCAGCGCGAAGAGCCTGCGCGGCGGCGCGATGCTCGACGTGATCTTCGCCGGCTCCGCTGCGCGCAAGCCCGCGGGCATGGCGAGCGTGACGCTCTGCTTCGAGAACCCCCTGCTCGCGCAGGAGATCCATCGCAGCGATGAGGAGACGAACCTCCTCGACAACGAGACCGATCCCGAGACGGGCGAGCCGATCGAGCGCGTCGTCGATCGCCGCGCCGTGCGCAACCGCCGCCTTCCCATCGACTCCGACATGGTGGAGGTCACCCGCCGCCTGACCAGCGACGCGAAGAGCGACTACCTCATCAACGGCAAGAAGGTCCGCCTCAAGGACATCCGCGACCTCTTCCTCGACACCGGCATCGGCAACGACGCCTACTCGATCATCGAGCAGGGCAAGGTCGACGCGATGCTGCTCGCGAACCCCGTCGAGCGCCGCTCGATCCTCGAGGAAGCCGCCGGTGTCGCCCGCTTCCGCGTGCGCAAGGTCGAGGCTGCGCGCAAGCTCGAGAGCGCCGAGAAGAACCTCGTGACCACGCGCGAGCAGCTGGCGAACACCGAGCGCCGCCTGCGCATCGTGCGCGGGCAGGCAGAGAAGGCGAAGCGATTCCAAGAGCTCGATGCCCGGCGGCGCGAACTCCGACGCGGGCTTTCGCTCGACATCTTCCACGAGCTCGAGGAGCGCCTGAAGGGGCTCACCAGCGAGCTCGCCGTGCTTGAAGAGGAGAAGTCCGCGCTGCATGCGGAGCTCTCCCGCGCCGAGGATGCGAAGCAGGACGCCGATGTCCTTCGCCAGAACGTCTCCGCCGAGCAGCATCGGCTTGAGCAGCGCCGCCTTGAGCTCGCGTCCAGCGAGGCGCAGGCGAAGCAGCGCGCCGACTACGCACAGCGCACGCTGACCGAGGCGCAGGACGCCCTGACCGAGGAGCGCAAGCAGCTCGCGGAGCTCGGGCAGGAGTCCGCAGCGATCGCCGAGGAGCTTGGCGCCGCCAAGTCCGCCCTCGACCGCGCGCAGGCTGATTCCGCCGAAGTCGAGCAGACGACGGTCCGCGAGAGCGAGCGCCGGCAGCAGGCCCAGCAGGCGGCATTCGACGCGCAGCGAGCAGCCGACATCGCAGGCGAGGTCGCCTCGCGCCTCGACCGCGATCGAAGCGGACTCGCCCAGCGTCTCGCCGCCATCGAGTCGCGCTCGAAGTCGCTTTCGGACGAGCTCCATCGCCTCGAGGCCCGGCTCGAGCCGTTCGCCCGCGAGCTCGACTCGCTGCGCGCGACGCGGCTGCATCACGTCGTGCGCGGACAGGTCGCGGTGGACGAGATCGCCCGCATCCAGCGCCAGCTCGACGAGCGCACCCGCGCCGCCAGCTCGCTCAGCGAGAGCCAATCGCAGCTTGCGCGCGCGCTCGCCAAGGTGCGCGATGAGAAGACCGCGGTCGAGAGCCGTCGCCGCGTGCTTGACGAGATGGGACGCGCGCACGAAGGCCTCGGTTCAGGCGTGCGCGCCGTGCTCGGCGATCGCGTCCGCTTCGGGGCGGTCCTCGGCGTCATGGCCGATCTCGTGGACACCGATCGCGGCAACGCAG
>JBEGLX010000102.1:0-9747 GCA_041183345.1 Planctomycetota bacterium | reverse complement strand
GCACTGTCGACGACCGTCCAGTTGGCGCTTTCGGCGCGCTCGCGGAGCCCGCGGGCGATCCACATGGCGTCGAGCCCGAAGGCGGGCTCCTTGGTCGGGATCCCCTCGAGCTTGCCGTGGGCGAGTCCGGAGTCCATGGCCATCAGCAGGTCGGGATAGACCCTCCCGCTGGCGATGGCGGCCCCGCGGACCTTCACGCGGTACTCGTTCGGATCGAGCTGCATGTTGTCGCGAATGCGCACCGACGGCATGACGAGTCCGAGCTCGACGGCGAGGTGGCGGCGGATGCCCGCGATGCGCTCAAGGAGATCCCCGCCCCGCGAAGCATCGACGAGCCCGACCACGGCGTAGCCGATCTCGAGCTCAAGGGTGTCGACCGTGAGCAGCTCCTCGACCTTGGGCGCCTCGGCCGGCTTGCGGGAGGCCTCGGTCCGGGCGCGGTTCTCGGCGGCGGCAGCCTCCTTCTTCGCCTTCCACTGCATCGCGTAGGCGCTGCCACCGAGAAGCAGCCCTGCGCCCATGAGCGGCACCGTCGGCAGCGGCGTGAACGACAGCAGGATCAGGAAGCCGCCGATGAGGTACAGCGCCATCGGCTGCGAGGCGAGCTGGTTCGGGATCTCCTCGCCGACGGTCTTGCCGCCGCCGGCGCGGGCGACGATGAGGCCTGAGGCGATGGCGACGAGGAACGCGGGAAGCTGCGAGACGAGACCGTCGCCGATCGTCAGCAGCGTGAAGGTCTTCATCGCGTCGGAGGCGCTCCAGCCGAGCTGGAACTTGGCGATGGCGAACCCGCCGACGATGTTGATGATGGTGATGATGATGCCGGCGATCGCGTCGCCGCGCACGAACTTCGAGGCGCCGTCCATCGCGCCGTAGAAGTCGGCCTCGCGCGAGATCTCGTCGCGGCGCTCGCGGGCGGTCTTCTCGTCGATCGTGCCCGCGGAGAGGTCGGCGTCGATCGCCATCTGCTTGCCAGGCATCGCATCGAGGGTGAACCGCGCGGCGACCTCGGACATGCGGGTGGCGCCCTTCGTGATCACCACGAACTGCACGACCACGAGGATGATGAAGATGATGACGCCGACGACCGCGTTGTGTCCGGCGACGAAGTTCGCGAACGCCTCGATCACGTGACCAGCGGCGCCTGCGGCCGCCTTCGGATCCTTCGACTCGACGGAGAGGATCAGGCGGGTCGACGCCACGTTCAGCACCAGTCGGAACAGCGTGGTGCCGAGCAGGAGCGCGGGAAAGACGCTGAAATCAAGCGGCTTCCGCATGTAGATCGTGGTCATCAGCACGATCGCCGCCACGGCGATGTTGAGGCAGATGAGCAGGTCGAGGATCGCCGCGGGCAACGGCACGACCAGCACGCCGACGAGGGCGAGGAACGACACGGGCACGATCAGGTGCCGGTGACGCGCGATCGCGTGGAAGATCGCGGGAATGCCGTCGTTGGTTGCTTCTGCTGCCATCGTTCGTTCCTTGTTCCTTCACCGGCGGGCGGTCCTCAGGCGACCGCCTTGCCCTTCAGCCGGTAGACGTACGCCAGGATCTCGGCCACGGCCTTGTAGTGATCGGGCGGGATCTCCTGCCCGACCTTTGCATTCGCATAGAGGGCGCGCGCGAGCGGCTTGCGCTCCACGATCGGGATCGCGTGCTTCATGGCGATCTGCCGGATGCGGAAGGCCAGGTGGTCCGCGCCCATGGCGACGATCCTCGGCGCCTGCATGCTGTTCGCGTCGTACTGGATCGCCACCGAGATGTGCTCGGGGTTGGTCACGATCACATCCGCCTTCGGCACGGCGGTCTGGAGCCGCTGCATGGCGAGCTGGCGCGCGATCTGCATGCGGCGCTGCTTGATCTTCGGGTCGCCCTCGCTCTCCTTCCACTCGTCCTTGACCTGCTGCTTGGTCATGCGCAGGTCGCGTTCGTGCTTGAACCACTGCACGGCGTAGTCGCCGATCCCGAGGATGAGGAGCGCGGCACCCACCTGCATGGCAAGCGACAGCCCGATCGAGCCGATCTTCTCGAAGCCAGCCAGCGCGTCGAGCGCCGGTAGCGCGACGATCTCGGGAAGCACCGCGGTGGCGACGTTCCACGCAACCCACCCGACGACGATGACCTTCACGATGTCGAACGCGGTCTTGATGACGCCGCGCGAACCGAAGATGCGGCCGAAGCCGGAGATGGGATCGAGGCGCTCGAGCTTGGGAACGAGCGGCTTGCCCGTCACCAGGAATCCGACCTGCCAGAGATGCGCAAGAACGCCGACCGCTGCGGCGCCGAGCACGACCGGAGCGGCGGCGAGCGACGCCTCGACGACCGTCGGCGCGACGTTCGTGGCGATGTCCTCCGCGCGCATCGCCTCCATGTTCTCGCTGCCGAGCGACTTCGTCAGCATCGACGCGAGCGAGGTGAGCATCGGCTTGATGCCGGCGGAAAGGACGAGCACCGCGCCGAAGAGGAGCATCGCGTTCGCTGCGTCCTGCGAGCGGGCGATGTTGCCCTCCTCGCGAGCCTCGCGGCGGCGCTTCGGCGTCGCGTCCTCCGTGCCCTCGCCGAGATCCTCAGCCATGGGGACCTCCCTCCGCGACGGCGCCGGTGGCGATGAGGAGCTCCTCGATCGCGCCCGAGGTGCCATCGATGATCGCCTCGTCGATGGCCGCCAGCGACACCACGATCACGCCGAGCCCCACGATGATGCGCAGCGGGAAGCCGATCGACATCACGTTGAGCTGCGGCACGCTCTTCGAGAGGTAGCCCATCACCACGGTCTCGAGGCAGACGATCGCGAGCAGCGGCGCGGCGACGCGCAGCCCGAGCTCGAAGGCGCCGGTCATGGCGCCGGTGAAGACGGCGACGGGCGACGTGTCGGATGCGCCGGTCACGAGCGCGGGAATCGCGCCCGCCGGCAGGCTGGCGAAGCTCGCCACGACCGACGAGAACATCGACTCGATGCCGCCGAGCGCGATGAAGGTCGCGAGCGCCAGGAAGAACATCAGCTGCTCGAGGACGTCGGATTCATCGCCGACGGCGGGGTTGTAGAAGCGCGCGAAGCCAAGGCCGATCTGCTGCCCCATGGCGAGGCCACCGAACTGCGCCGCAAGAAGCGGCATCGAGGCCATGAAGCCGATGAAGACGCCGATCGCAAACTCGACGAGGAGAAGCGGCGCGGCCATCGCGAGCGTCGTGTCGGCGGCGGGAAGCGCTGCATGCTGCGCAACCGACGGATAGACGGCGAGTCCGAGCGCCAGCACGAGCAGCGCCTTGATGCGCATCGGGATCGCGGGCGACGAGAGCACAGGGCCCTGCACGGCCAGTCCCGCCACCCGCGCCGACACCATGGCCGCGGGAATCAGGTGCTGGGAGAGGGTCTCGACTGCGTTCATCGCGTTTCCGTCACGAGCCCGACACGGGCGACCAGCTGAACATCTCCGTCGAGAACTCCATGAGCTTCACCGACATCCACGACAGGAGCAGCACGGTCGCGGCGACCATGGCGAGGATCTTGGGCACGAAGACCAGCGTCTGCTCCTGGATCTGCGTGACAGCCTGCAGGATGCTCACGACCAGTCCGACCACGAGCCCGACTGCGAGCACGGGCGCGCTCAGGATGAGCATGAGCAGGAACGCTTCGCGGAGGATGTCGACGACGTCGTTCTCCATCACGAGCCTCCGATGGGCGCCATGACGCCGGTGAGGAGTCCGCCCGCGACGAGCGTCCAGCCGTCGACGAGCACGAAGAGGAGCAGCTTGAACGGCAGCGACACCAGCACCGGCGGCAGCATCATCATGCCCATCGAGACGAGCAGGCTCGACACCACCATGTCGATCACGAGGAACGGCAGGTAGATGCGGAAGCCGATGAGGAACGCCGTCTTCAGCTCGCTGAGCACGAAGCTCGGCACGAGCGAGAGCATGTCGACGTCCTTCTCCCACGAGAGCTTCTCGGGTTCGCTGGTGTCGATGCCGCGGTGCTCGAGCATCATGAGCACGGTCGGCGTGTTTCCGGTCGCCTCGATCTGCGCGATCATGAACTCGCGCAGCGGGCGCTTGGCACCTTCCCACGCGACGAGCTGGTCCTTCTGCTCGCCGCGCGCGTAGGGGCCGAGGCCCTCGCTCCACATGCGCTCGAACGTGCCGCCCATGGCGACGGCGGTGAGCAGCACCGAGAGCCCGACGATCACCTGCGACGGCGGCAGCGTCTGGGTTCCGAGCGCCTGGCGCAGCAGTCCGAGCACGACCACCATGCGGGTGAAGCTCGTGCACAGGATCAGGATCGCAGGGGCGACCGTGAGCACCGTGAGCAGGATCAGGATGTTGAGCGCGCTGCTCAGTCCGCCCTCGAAGCCGGGGACCGTGCGCGAGGCATCCTCGATCACGCCGATCGGATTCAGCGACTCGAGCGACTGCGCGGCGTTGGCGGCCTGGGCGAGGAGCGGCATCATCACGCGCCACCCCGCTTGCGCTTGGTGAGGTCGACGGTCTCGATCTCGGCGTCGCGCATGAGCGCCGGAAGCGCGTCGCGCGGATCAAGGGCTCGGTTTCGCAGCGCGGGCGACTTCGCAGCGCTTGCCGAGGCCGCCTTTCCGTCGAACGACTTGTCCGACTGGCGGAGCAGCGCGTCGAACGAGAACGGCGACTTCGCGCGCTCGCCGGCCTCGCAGCGGGCGATGAGGTCGGCGACGTCCGCCTCGGCGCTGAACTCGCTGAGCGCCTGCATGCCCTGCGCGCCCTGGTGGGTGACGATCACGCGGCGCCCGACCTTGAGAAGGACGACCTGCTGCCCGCGCGCGATCGGGTAGCGGGCGAGGACCTCGACCACGCCCTGCGGACGGCGCGCGCCAGGCAGCTTGCCGCCGAAGCGCTTGATGGCGCTGCGGGCGAGCACGATGACGAGGAGCGTGGCGCCAAGGGCCAGACCCGTCGGCAGGAGTTCCTGCGTGAGCGAGCGGGTGACGCCGCCGGAAGCGAGGCTGCCCGACTCGCGCCCGCCCTGCGCACTGCCCTCTTCCCGCGCGGTCGCGGAGGGCGCGCCCTGCGGGAACAGCGGGCGATCCTGCGCGAGGGCGAAGGCGGTGCAGCCGAAGGCGCACGCCAAAGCGCACATGATGGAAAGAGTGGTTCTGCGAGCGTTCCGCATGGGCCATCCTGGCTTGCGCACCGGGCTCCGCCCGGGGTCGACGACAGTCGAAGCGCGACGTTCAGCCCTCGATGGGCTCGATGATCTCGCTCACACGCACGCAGAAGTTCTCGTTGAGGACCAGCACCTCGCCGCGGGCGATGCGCCGTCCGTTCACGAAGATGTCGACGGGGTCGCCGGCGGCCTTGTCGAGCTCGACCACCGAGTCGGGGTTGAGCTTGAGCACGTCCTCGACCAGCATCTTGGTGCGCCCGAGCTCGATCCGCACCTGCAGGGTGACGTCGGAGAGAAGCCCGATCGCGCGCGGTTCACCCGCTGCTCCGGCGGAGCCGAAATCAGGAAGTCCGACCGCTGTCGGCTCCGTGCTGTTGGTCGTGGTGGTGGTGTCCGGCATGGTTCGGCTTTCCTCAGGCTCCGCCTGATGCCTGCTGACCGTCCGATGCGAAGGGCGTCCTGCCCAGCACACGCTTCGGACGAGCGGTGATCGGTCGCGCAAGGCTTGCGCCTGTAGAGAATCGCTGCGGCACCCCCTGCCTTTCAGCGGCAGATTCTGCGCGCTCAAAGCACAGCGCCGCCCCATGCAGGGCGGCGCTGGATATTCACTCGTTGGTCTCGGGCGCTCACCGCTCCTGACGGACGGCGGGGCTTGAGATCACGACGGCCTTGGTGATGTGCGGAGGCTCGGTGTCCTTGCCAGCGGCATCCTTCCCATGACCATCGTTGCCGTGACCGTCCTTGCCGTGACCGTCCTTGCTGGCCCCTTCCGCGGGGTTCAGGCGCTCCATCAGCGCGGCTTCGATGCGGCGCTCGAGCGACTTGTAGAGGGGATCGGACAGGTCGTCCGAACTCGCCATGCGCCAGATGCCGGCGATCTCCGCGCGGAGCGCAGCCTTCGAATCCTCGATCTTCTTGGCGATGGCCTCGCGGTGCTTCGCCTTGGTGGCGACGAAGACCTCGACCTTGAAGCCGTAGTTGATGCCTGATCGGTCGTTGAAGAGCGGCCCGGTGAATACAGGGACCTCGCAGGAGTCCTCGCCTGGATCCGGCGCCGCCGGCTCCTCGGCGTGCGTCGCCTGCGCGTCCTTCGGACCGCCGAGCGAGAACACGGTGAACAGGACGCCAGCCTCGACGGCGAGAAGCGCCACGGTGATGAGTGCGAACTTGAGGCTGCCCGACTTCTTCGGTGCGCCCTCGGCTCCGCCCGAGTTGCCCTCGGACTTCGCGTCGCTCTTCTTGTCGGCGGTTGCCTTGTCAGCCATGGAACTCGAGCCTCCGTATCCGCCGAGCCGCCCGAAAATGGGCAAAACCGACCTTGCGGACCCGTTGCCCATCGGGCGAACCACAGGGCGACTTGAGCCGAGTCCGCGGGAGCGCGCCGCGAGCCGACGCTTTCGGGGCATGCGCCCCGCACCGCGGCGGGGCGCGCGTTGCGGTTATTCGGGCGGGAGGAGGACAGAAAGGCGCTGTTCGGCAGTGCGAAACGCCATCGAGCGCACGCCGTGCGGCGATCCGACCGCATCGCCGTCGACCTGCACGCGAGCGGCGCTGTCTGCTTCGATCCGCACGCGCGCGCCGCGTCGGAAGCGAACGGCCGGGTGGCGGCCATGCAGTCGGGCACGGAGGAGAGGCATCCAAGCGATGGCCTCCAGCGGGCTTTCGGCGGGCAGGAAGACAGCGTCAAGCAGCCCGTCGTCGCACCGCGCGTCGGGCGTCGGGTTCAGGCGAACCCCGTACTCGGGCAGGTTGCCGACGACGACGATGCCGTGCCCGAGCCACTCGCGCTCGCCGTCGATCTCCCACGCGAGCTCCGCTGGGCGCCACGACCCGAGGCACTCGAGCATGACGGGGACGTATGACGCATGGGCGATCGAGCCCATGCGCGTCCGCGCGAGCGCATGGACGACGTCCGCGTCGAAGCCGACGGATGCCATGATGGCGAAGTGAGCGCGATCGGGCATCTCCGCGCCCGCATCGAGTTCCACCACGCCAAGGTCGATCTCGCGCACCCGCCGCGCTCGGAGGGCGCGTGCGAGCCGTGCCGGATCCGCATCCATGCGGAAATGGCGGGCAAAGAGGTTTTCCGTCCCCAGGGGGACCTGCCAGATGGGGACACCTTCGCGCGCGGCCTCGGGTGCTGCGGCGCGGACGGCGCCATCGCCCCCGACGACGACGAGCGCATCGGCGCCGACAAGCGTCGGACGAAGCCACGCGCAGGCGTCGTCACGGCGGCTCGCGACGCGGCTGCTCGCGATGCCGGCTCGGTCAAGCGCTGCGGACAGCATCGCTGCGACCGCTTCGGCGCGCCCCCTTCCGGAGACGGGGTTGTAGGCGATCACCACCTGCATCGCCGCAGGGTAGCGCACGCTCCGCATGCAGCGGATCGCGTACCATTCGCCCCATGATCCGCCGCGCGCTTCTCGCCCTCATGCTTGCGCTCCTGCCGCTTGTCGCGGCACCGAGCGCGCACGCTCAGGCGGAAAAATATGAGCTCGATGCGCTCGATCGCTGGAAGAAGGTCGCCGAGGCGAACCCTGGCAGCGAAGAGGCGCAGCTCCTCGCTGCGCGCCGCGCGCTGATCGAGGGCGAACCGCAGCGGGCTGCAAAGCTCGCGACCGCGTTCCTCGAGAAGTACCCGCTGTCGCAGTACCGCCCCGATGCGCTCCTGGTGCGCGGCGACGCCTTGCGCGGCAACGACGAGTACGAGGCGCTGTTCGAGTACGAGGAGATCTGCCGGCGCTACCCCGGCAGCGCGCTGTTCATTCCAGCGCTCGAGCGCGAGTACGAGATCGCGATCGACTACGCGAAGGGGCTTCGCCGACGCTTCTGGGGCACGTTCCGCCTCGTTGACGCCCGCCCAGACGCCGAGGAACTGCTGATCCGCATCCAGGAGCGCCTGCCGGGCAGCGAGCTCGGCGAGAAGGCGTGCATCTCGCTCTGCGACTACTACTTCAACCGGCAGGAGATGATGATGGCCGCCGAGGCCTATCGCATCTACACCGAGAACTACCCGCGCGGGCAGAACATCAACAAGGCGCGCCTGCGGCTGATCTACTCGTATCTCGCCGGCTTCAAGGGCCCCGAGTACGACGCGAGCGGGCTGCTCGAGGCGCGCGCGAAGCTGCGCACGCTGCAGGCGATCCAGCCCGGTCTCGCGCAGCAGGTCGGGGCGGAGGGCATGCTCGTCCGCATCGAGGAGTCCGAGGCCGCGAAGTTCCTCTCCACCGCAGCGTGGTACCTCGAGGTCAACGATCCGATCTCCGCCGAACTCTCGATCCGGCGGCTCATCCAGCGCCACCCGCGCTCCGTCGCCGCGCTCGAGGCGCTGCGCATCATCCCGACGATCCTCCCGCGGCTGCCGAAGTCGATCCTCGAGGACGCACCCGACTATCGAAAGCTCCGCCGGGAGCTTCTCGGCGTCGACTGGGAGACGATGCCCGCCGCCGTTCAGGAAGTTCAGCGGCAGGCCGGAGATGCCAAGCCGTGAAGCGCGCGGTCGCCAGCGTGCTTGCGAGCTGCACGCTCGTCCTCTCGGGTTGCGCCAGTTCGCCGACCGAGGGCTACGCCGCCGTGAGCCCCTATCCAAGCGCCTACCGAAGCGTCGCGCTGCCCATCTTCCGCAATGACAGCCTGATGCGGGGCTTCGAGCGCGACCTGGCCGACGCGCTGGTGAAGCAGGTCGAGCAGTCCACCCCGTACAAGGTTCGCTCCGAGGCGTCCGCCGACACCGTCCTCCGCGGCTCGATCACCGCGATCGACATGATCCAGCTCTCCAAGGACCCAAGCACCGGGCTCGCCAACGAGATGATGCTGCGGATGCGGGTCAACTTCGAATGGGTCGATCTGAAGACCGGAGAGAGAATCGTGGCAAGAGAGGGCGTTGAGTCCTCCGCGGTCTTCGTGCCCTCCTATCCTGCCCGCGAACCTCTCGAACTCGGGCGGTTCGCCGCCGTAGAGCAACTCGCCCGCGACCTCGTGTCAGCGATGCAGTCGCGGTGGTAGAGGCAGGACGAGACTCGAACCGTCTGGATCAGCCGGACCGCGCGGGCGAAACCAGCCGCTCGGCAAGTCGAAGCCTGTGCCAGGGCAAGGATAGAAACTGACCGAGAATCGCCGTGCGTGCGGGTCCGCCAGGATGCGGAAGGTCACGCGCGGGAGGGACGAAAGCCGAAAAGATCAGCCGCTTCCGGGAATCGCCCATGCGATCTGACCGATTCTTAGGGTGACCCCGCAAGCGCAAAGCAGGTTCGCATGAAGCAGACACTCATCCGCGTCTTCTCGCTCTTCCACCCGTCGCGACGGACCGCAACCGGGTCGGCGACCGCGCAGCCGTCACTCGACGCCATGCTCATGGCCGGTCAGGACGGCGGCGGCTCCGGCAATCAGGGCGGCGGAGGTCCCCAGGGTGGACCTCCAGTGCCCCCGCAGCAGCAGCGCGGAGGCCAGCAGGTCTTCACCTTCGTGATGATCGCGGCGATGATCGGCCTGGTCATACTGGCGCTGCAGTCGTTCAGCCGCCCCACCGAGGTCACCTGGACCACGTTCAAGGAACTCGTCGAGCAGAAGAAGATCTACGACGGAACCGACCCGCGGAACCCGCAGTCGGG
>JBEGLX010000101.1:0-9778 GCA_041183345.1 Planctomycetota bacterium | reverse complement strand
CACGCACTGGCTGCGACACGGCAAGCAACGACGCGAGCATGAAGTTCTCGCGCGCCGAATACTGGCGCAGCCCCGACGACCTCGAGAAGACGCCTGAATTCCGCGAGCTCATGGCCCGCGAGTTCGGCCCGAATGCGCAGGAGCTCGCCACTGGCGACGAGCGCCGCACGTTCATCAAGCTGATGGGCGCAGGCTTCGCGCTCGCCGGCCTCGCCGCCTGCCGCCGCTGGCCCGACACCAAGATCGTGCCGTTCGCGCAGGGTCAGGCCAATCGCACCGCCGGCGTGCCCGTCCACTACGCGACCTGCGTCGAGGTCGCCGGCATCGCGTGGCCTGTGCTCGCGAAGAGCTACGACGGCCGTCCGATCAAGCTCGACGGCAACCCCGCGCTGCCGTTCGCCTCGGGTTCGAACGCGATCATCCAGTCGCGCGTGCTCGAGCTCTACGACCCCGACCGCAGCCGCGCGCTGACCAACAAGGGCGTCGCGAGCAACTGGACCGCGTTCGCGGGCTGGTGCGGCGAGGCAGGCAAGAAGTTCAAGCCGAGCGCCGGCCAGGGCCTCGCGGTCCTCGTCGACGACAGCATGAGCCCGTCGCTCGACGACATGAAGTCGCGCTTCCTCGCCGCGTACCCCAAGGCGCGCTGGGCGTCGTGGAACGCGATGTGCATGGATGCGTCGATGGCCGCGTCGAACGCTGCGTTCGGCGGCTCCTTCGTCGCCGTCCCTGCCCTCGAGAAGGCGAAGTTCGTGCTTGTCCTCGATGCCGACCTCTTCGGCTGCGCCGCCACCGGCATCGCGCACGCGCGCGCGTGGGCGAGCAACCGCCGCATCGAGGAGAGCGATCCCTCGAAGCAGACGCAGTCGCGCATGTACGTCGCCGAGCCGTCGGTCACGGTGACCGGCATGAGCGCCGACGAGCGCTTCGCGATGCGCCGCTGCGACGTCGCCGTGTTCGCGGCCGCCGTTGCGAAGGAACTCGGCATCCCAGGCGTCGACGCGCTCGCGACCAGCTCGCGCGCCACCGAGCTCATCTCGGGCCACGCGAAGGAAGTCTTCGAGAAGCTCATCGCCGACCTCAAGTCGGGCGGCGCGAGCTCGCTCGTCGTCGCCGGCCCGATGCAGGATCCCGCGACGATCGCCCTCGCCGCGGCGATGAACGAGAAGCTCGGCGCCGTCGGCACGACTGTGTCGTACAACGCCGGTCCCGCAGCAGGCGGCGCCGCACAGCTCAAGCAACTCGCCGATGAACTCGGCGCTGGCGCGATCGACACGCTGGTCGTCCTCGGCGGCAACCCCGCCTACGACGCGCCGGCCGATCTCGACTTCGCCGGCAAGATGTCGAAGGCGAAGGAGGTCGTGCACCTCTCGTTCTACGCGAACGAGACGAGCAAGAGCTCCGCATGCACGTGGCACGTTCCCGCAGCGCACAGCCTCGAGTGCTGGAGCGACGGACGCGCCCTCGACGGCTCGATCGTCGTGCAGCAGCCGCTCATCCTTCCGCTCATGGACAAGGAGCAGGGCGGCCGCAACGCGCTCGAGGTCCTTGCTGCGCTCACCGGCGACGAGCAGACCT
The DNA here is from genome assembly GCA_041183345.1 of Planctomycetota bacterium. GTDB lineage: Bacteria > Planctomycetota > Phycisphaerae > Phycisphaerales > SM1A02 > QWPT01. The sequence goes on along the minus strand of JBEGLX010000101.1, from coordinate 8,203 downwards.
CGAGCTACGAGATCGTCCGTCGCGCGCACATGAAGGTCAGCGGCCTCAGCGGCAGCGCCTTCGAGGCGTGGTGGCGCACGAACCTCGACCGCGGCTACATCGAGGGCACCGCGTGGAAGGCCGCCGCAGCTCCGGCTGTGAACGGCGCGAACCTCGCGACCCTGTGCGCGAGCGCCGCCGGCGCCGTGACCGCAGGCGCCGGCTCGGTCGAGATCTGCTTCCAGTTCGACGCGAAGGTCGGCGACGGCCGCTTCGCGAACCTCGGCTGGCTGCAGGAGCTCCCCGATGTCGCCACCAAGATCACGTGGGACAACGTGCTCCTCATGGCGCCCGCGACCGCGCGCAAGCTCGGCTTCGCGAACGGCGACATGGCGAAGGTCACCGCCGGCTCTGCCTCGATCGAGGCTGCGGCGTGGGTCCTCCCGGGGCACGCGGAGGACTGCGCGACCATCGCCCTCGGCTACGGCCGCGGCGAGGCAGCCGGGCGCATCGCTGCGGGCGCGGGCTTCAACGCCTATCCGCTGCGCACCACCGCCGCGCTCGGTGCAGTCAAGGCGTCGCTCGCGAAGACGGGCGCCACCTACGACATCTCCCACACGCAGGATCACGGCGCGGCCGACGCGCTCATCCCGAGCGTGCCGACCGACGGCATCCAGGCGCGCCTGCCCGGGCTCGTCCGAGAGTCGAGCCTCGCGGACTACAAGTCGCATCCCGACTTCGCGCGCCATGCGGTCCACGTCACCCACCGCCTCTCGCTGTGGGAGGAGTCGAACCTCGACGGGGCGAAGTACCGCTGGGCGATGACCATCGACCTCTCCTCCTGCACGGGCTGCAGCGCGTGCGTCGTCGCCTGCCAGGCGGAGAACAACATCCCCATCGTCGGCAAGGCGATGGTGGCGCGCGGTCGCGAGATGCACTGGATGCGCATCGACCGCTACTTCAAGGGCAAGAGCACCGACACGCCGTCGGGCTTCGCCATCCAGCCCGTCACCTGCATGCACTGCGAGAACGCGCCGTGCGAGCAGGTCTGCCCGGTCGCCGCGACCGTGCATGACGAGCAGGGCATCAACGTGATGGTCTACAACCGCTGCATCGGCACCCGCTACTGCAGCAACAACTGCCCCTACAAGGTCCGCCGCTTCAACTTCTTCGACTACCAGAAGCGCAACCCGACCCGCGAGGAAGGCATCGTCAAGGTCCAGCCCGACTACTACGAGGCGATGCTGAAGGATCACAACCCGATCACCGACAACCCCTCGGGCTGGACGCGCATGCAGTTCAACCCGGAGGTCACCGTGCGCTCGCGCGGCGTGATGGAGAAGTGCTCCTTCTGCATGCAGCGCATCCAGGAAGCCAAGATCCAGGCGAAGAACGCCTGGGCGAAGGCCGGAGGCGCATCAAGCGGCAAGGAGACCTGGTCGGTCGAGGACGGCGCCGTCGTCACCGCATGCCAGCAGGCGTGCCCGACCCAGGCCATCGTCTTCGGCGACCTCAACAACCCGAAGAGCCGCGTGGCGCAGCTCGTCAAGAGCAAGCTGAGCTACGAGCTCCTCGAGGAGCTCAACACCAAGCCGCGGGTGAAGTACCTCGCGCGCGTCAAGAATCCGGCGCTCGATCACTCGCACGACGACCACGACCACGGCCATGACCATGGCGACCACGGCCACAGCCACTCCTGATTCGGAGCGCACACCATGACGACGCTCTCACCACAGTCACCCATCGTCGACAACACCGTCGACCAGCCAGGCGAACGCGCTCCGCTCGTCCTGAACATGGACAAGTTCAGCCAGGTCACCGCCACGGTGTGCCGCGTCAGCGAGGCCGAGAAGGCCCCGACGGCGTGGTACGTCGCCTTCGCGGCTGCGCTTGGCCTCCTGAGCATCCTCGGCGCCTGCATCGGCTACCTGTTCATCACCGGCGTCGGCGTGTGGGGCCTGAACAACCCCGTCATGTGGGCGTTCGACATCACGAACTTCGTGTTCTGGGTCGGCATCGGCCACGCGGGCACGCTCATCAGCGCGATCCTCTTCCTGTTCCGGCAGAAGTGGCGCACGGGCATCAACCGCTTCGCCGAGGCGATGACCATCTTCGCCGTCATCTGCGCAGGCACGTTCCCCGGCATCCACGTCGGACGCGTGTGGTTCGCGTACTGGCTGTTCCCGATCCCGAACCAGATGGAGATGTGGCCGCAGTTCCGCTCGCCGCTCCTCTGGGACGTGTTCGCGGTCTCGACGTACTTCACCGTGTCGCTGCTCTTCTGGTACACGGGCATGGTGCCTGACCTCGCGACCCTGCGCGACCGCGCGAAGGGCCGCCTGCAGCAGATCGGCTACGGGATCTTCGCCCTCGGCTGGCGCGGCTCGAACCGCCACTGGCACCGCTACGAGCGCGCGTACCTGCTCCTCGCGGCGCTCTCGACGCCGCTCGTGCTCTCGGTGCACTCGGTCGTGTCGTTCGACTTCGCCACCTCGCAGCTCCCCGGCTGGCACACCACGATCTTCCCGCCGTACTTCGTCGCGGGCGCCATCTTCTCAGGCTTCGCCATGGTGGTCACGCTCGCCGTGCCCGCACGCGAGCTCTTCGGCCTGAAGGACCTGATCACGCTCCGCCACCTCGACAACATGAACAAGGTCATCCTGGTGACCGGTTGCATGGTTGGCTACGCGTACTCGATGGAGTTCTTCATCGCCTGGTACTCGGGCGCGATGTACGAGAAGTTCGCCTTCATCAACCGCGCCTTCGGCCAGTACTGGTGGGCCTACTGGATCATGGTCAGCTGCAACGTGATCACGCCGCAGCTCTTCTGGTTCAAGAAGATCCGCACCAGCATCCCGCTGATGTTCGTGCTGTCGCTGTTCGTGAACGTCGGCATGTGGTTCGAGCGCTACGTGATCATCGTCACCAGCCTCGCCAACGACTTCCTCCCGAGCTCGTGGCATCAGTTCACGCCGACCTGGGTCGACATCGGCACGATGCTCGGCGCGTTCGGCCTCTTCTTCACGCTGTTCCTCCTCTTCTGCCGCTACCTCCCGATGATCGCGATGGCCGAGGTGAAGGCCGTCATGCCGCAGGCCGACCCGCACGGCGCCGGCGCAGGCAAGCACGGTCACCACAACCACCACTGATCATCACGAAGCAACGTCCTCCACAAGGTCCAACCTCATGGCCTCGACCCTCACCACCCCCGAAGAAACCAAGACCGGCCCGGTCGCGCAGCCCGCGAAGCTGTACGGCCTGATCGCCGAGTTCGAGACGCCGGGCGACCTCATGGCCGCCGCAGAGAAGTGCCGCGACGCGGGCTTCAAGTACTGGGACTGCCACACGCCGTTCCCCGTGCATGGGCTCGACGGCGCGATGGGCATCCAGCGCACCTGGCTTCCCATCTTCGTGTTCTTCGCGGGCATGACCGGCACCATCGTCGCGTTCCTGCTGCAGGCCTTCACGAACTCGTGGGACTACAACATCTGGGCCGGCGTGTGGGTGACGGGCTATCCGTTCCTCATCTCGGGCAAGCCCGCGATGAGCCTGCCCGCGTTCATCCCCGTGATGTTCGAGCTGACCATCCTGTTCTCCGCGCTCGCGTGCGTGAAGCTGATGTTCCTCTTCAACGGCCTGCCCTGGCTCTACCACCCGCTCTTCAAGTCGAACCGCTTCCGCCGCGCGACCAACGACCGCTTCTTCATCTCGATCGAGGCGCGCGACCCGAAGTTCCTGCCCAAGAAGACGGAGGAGTTCCTCCGCTCGCTCGACCCCGTTGCCGTCGAGGCGGTGGAGGACTAAACGATGATTCCCAAGGCCCCACGCTGGATGATCTTCACGGGCGTCCTCGCCGCACTGGCGCTGGCTGTCCCGCCGTTCATCATCGCGCGCGTCCGCGCGACGCCCGATGAGAACCGCGCCGTGCACATCTTCTTCGACATGGACTTCCAGCCGAAGTTCAAGCCGCAGACGCTGAACCCGCTCTTCGCCGACGGCCGCGCGCAGCGCACGTCGGTGGTCGGCACCGTCGCGCGCGGCGAGAGCCAGCTCGACGCGCACCGCTTCGAGGGCGTGCTCGAGGGCAAGTGGGCCGACCGCCTGCCCGACGGCATGACGATGTCGAAGGAGCTGCTCGAGCGCGGCCAGCAGCGCTACAACATCTACTGCAGCGCGTGCCACGGCTACGCCGGCTACGGCGACGGCGCGGTGAACAAGCGCGCGATGGAGCTCATGAGCTCGAGCGAAGGCCCCGCGAACGGCACGGCGTGGGTGCAGGCGAAGAGCATGCATGATCCGCTCGTCCGCGAGCACCCGGTCGGCATGATCTTCAGCATCGCCACCAACGGCATCCGCAACATGGCGGGCTACGGCACGCAGATCACCGTCGAGGACCGCTGGGCGATCGCCGCCTACGTCAAGGCGCTTCAGTTCTCGCAGAACGCCTCGATGCAGGACGTTCCGCCTGAGCTGCGCGACAACATCAAGAAGGAGGCGAAGTGATGGGTCACGCCACCTCGCACGCGGACATCAGCGGACAGAACATCGCGCTTCCCGCGATGGCCCTGAGCTTCCGCAAGCTCGCCCTCGGCCTCGCGGTCGTCGGCCTCGGCGGCGGCGCTGCCGTCGGATACACGGGCGCGTTCGGCACCGATGCGCACCACTTCTGGCGCGCCTACCTCGTGGCGTTCGTCTTCGGACTCACGATGTGCCTCGGCGGCCTGTTCTTCGTCTTCATCCAGCACCTCACCCGCGCCGGCTGGTCGGTCGCCGTCCGCCGCCCGGCGGAGGCGCTCGCGGCAAACCTGCGTTGGATCTGGATCCTCTTCGTGCCCTTCGCCGTGCTCTGGTTCATGGGCAAGGCGAACGTGCTCTGGGTCTGGGCCGACATGGACACGCTCAAGGCCAACAACGAGGCGGAGTGGCACATCGTGCACGCGAAGGAAGGCTTCCTCAACCCGACCTTCTTCTGGATCCGCACCGTCGCCTACTTCTCGATCTGGGCCGTGCTCGCGAGCTTCTTCTTCCGCCACAGCGTGGCGCAGGACGAGACCGGCGACCGCGCCCACAGCAACGTCATGACCAAGTGGGCCGGGCCGGCCGCGATCCTCTTCGGCGTCACCATCACCTTCGCGTCGATCGACTGGATCATGTCGATCTCGCCGGCGTGGTTCTCGACGATGTTCGGCGTCTACTTCTTCTGCGGCTGCGCCGTCGGCGGATTCTCGATGCTGATCCTCATCACGCTGCGCCTGCTCAAGCTGGGCGCGCTGAAGGGCATCGTCACCAGCGAGCACCTGCAGGACCTCGGGAAGCTCATGTGGGCGTTCGGCATCGTGTTCTGGGCCTACATCGGCTTCAGCCAGTACATGCTGATCTGGTACGCCAACGTCCCCGAGGAGACCGGCTGGTTCCTCGCCCGGCAGGTCGGCGGCTGGGGCTTCTTCAGCTTCGCGCTCCTGTTCGGCCACTTCGTCTTCCCCTTCGTGGGCCTGATCTCGAAGTGGATCAAGCGCGCGCCGCTGACGCTCGGCATCGGCGCGGTGTGGATGCTCTGCTTCCACTACGTCGATCTCTATTGGCTCGTCATGCCGGAGGTCCCGCATGACATCGCGGAGTACCGCACCTACGGTGAGATCGCCGCCAAGTACGCCGACACCCAGACCCACTTCTCCAATCCCGTCAACTTCCTGCTCGCGCTCGGCGTCCTTGGCGCCGTCGCTGCGGGCACGATCGGAACGCTGTCGAAGGTCTCGCTCCTTCCCAAGAAGGATCCGCGCCTCGCCGAGAGCCTCCGCTTCGAGAACATGTAATCACGCGAGATAGGAACCGCCTATGTCCTCCTCACCAGCCACCACCGAGCAGCTCGACGACCCAGAGATGGGCTCGACCTGGTTCTACTCGTTCGTCGGCATCATCTTCTTCGTGGCGTTCTGCCTCGCCGTCTCCGTGCTGTACTTCGGCGTGCAGCGCAACTTCGAGGAGGTCCGCATCATCGACGAGCGCCCCGTGCTCTCGACCGGCCTTCGGCAGTCGCAGCAGGAGCTTCTCGCGCAATACGGGACCTACACCGAGGAAGTCGACGACAAGAAGGTCGATCGCGTGCGAATCCCGATCGAGCGCGCCATCGACATCGTCTCCAAGCAGGGCAAGTGAACCGCGCAGGCTGACCCGATGAACTGCGACCGCACCAGCTTCCTCCGCACGATTGCCGCGACCGCGGCAGCGCTGTCGGTCGGTCCGCTGGCATCTGCGCAGCTCAACCTCGGCGTGCCCGAGGAGCTGAAGGGCATCGACGTCATCGAGCACCTGAACGAGCCGCTGCCGCTCGACGCGCGCTTCACCGACGATGCTGGGAACCCCGTGTTGCTGCGCGACTACTTCAAGGGCGAGAAGCCGGTGCTGTTGCAGCTCGGCTACAACAAGTGCCCGATGCTGTGCAACCTCGTGCTCAACGGCGCCTTCGATGGCCTCAAGGGCGTCGACTGGCTGCCGGGCAAGGAGTTCGAGATCGTGTCGGTGTCGGTCGACCCGACCGAGACCGCGGCGCTCGCGAAGGCGAAGAAGGAAAGCTACCTCGCAGAGTTCGAGCGCCCAGGCGCGAACCTCGGCGTCCACTTCCTCACCGGCAGCGAGATCATGTCGAAGTCCGTGGCGGATGCCGTCGGCTTCACCTTCCGCCGGCAGGACAACGGCGACTACGCGCACGCCGCGGTGCTCGTGCTCTGCACGCCCGATGGCCGCGTGAGCCGCTACATGTACGGAACGAAGTTCGAGCCCGCCGACCTCCGCATGGGCCTCCTCGAGGCCTCCGAGGGCAAGATCGGCACGACGCTCGACCGTTTCATCCTCTGGTGCCACATCTACGACGCCAACGCGCGCGGCTACGTGCTGCAGGCGCGGCGCGTCATGTCCATCGGCGGCCTGGTCACCGTGCTCGTCCTTGCGGGCGGGCTCGCGGTGTTCTGGCGCGCGGAACTGAAGAAGAAGCAAAGCGCGTCGGCAGCCAACGCCGCCGCCGCGAATTGAAGAGGCGATTGACCGTGACGAACCTCATCACCACCGTCCTGATGCACGCAAGCCCCGATGTCGCGACCTCGGGCAAGGCCGAGCTGACGCCGAGGAACTTCTGGCTGCCGCAAGGCGCCTCGACGTTCGCGGAGCAGAACGACTGGGTGTTCAACGTCATCAACTACATCAACTACTTCTTCTTCTTCCTCGTCGTGGGACTCATGTTCTACTTCGTGTGGAAGTACCGCCAGAAGGGGCGCGAGGTGTACGCGCGCGGACCGAACCACAACACGGTGCTCGAGCTCGGCTGGACGATCATCCCGACCCTGCTCGTCGTCGTGATCTTCTTCATCGGTTTCCGCGGCTTCGTGAGCATGAAGACCGTGCCCGCGAACGCCTACCAGATCGACGTCACCGCGCTCCGCTACGGCTGGGTGTTCAAGTACCCGAACGGCGCAACCAGCGAAGACCTCTACGTCCCGGCTGGCAAGCCCGTCAAGCTCGTCATGCGCAGCGAGGACGTCCTCCACTCGCTCTACATCCGCGACTTCCGCGTCAAGCAGGACGTCGTCCCCGGCCGCTACACCACCATGTGGTTCCAGGCCGATCACCCGACTCCCGATGGCGAGTTCCATCACCTCTTCTGCACCGAGTTCTGCGGCACCGGCCACTCGAACATGAACCGCAAGGTCTATGTGCTCGCCGAGCCCGAGTTCGACAGCTGGGTCGTGGAGCAGGGGCGCTGGCTCGACAAGATCCCCGAGAACGAGCTCTACTCGAAGGCGGGACCGAAGCTGTTCGCGCGCTGCGCGGGCTGCCACACGCTCGACGGCAAGGCGGGCACGGGTCCTTCATGGGGCAACTACGACGGCTCGGGCAACATCTGGGAGCGCACCAGCAAGGCCGGCTCGGCCCACAAGGTCAGCGGGAAGTCGGTGAGCGACCTCATCGGTCAAGGCAAGCAGTACGAGACGCCCGAGGGATACCTCCGCGCCTCGATCCTCAATCCAAACGAGCACCTCGTCGACGGCTTCGGCCCGGCGATGCCCACCTTCAAGGGCCAGCTCAACGACAAGGCCATCGACGCCCTCATCGGAATGATGAAGCACCTCGACGAGTTCGACGCGAAGGGCAACTTCGTCGGCAAGAAGTGACGCAGACGAACCACTAGGAACCTCACACGAGAGACGCCATGACGACCCTCGACACCCGA
>JBEGLX010000100.1:0-10589 GCA_041183345.1 Planctomycetota bacterium | reverse complement strand
CGAGACCTGCGGGCTCGCCCACAGGCTCGGTCACCGTCCCGCCGAGCTTTCCGGCGGCGAGCGCCAGCGGGTGGCGATCGCGCGCGCCCTCATCAATCAGCCGAAGATCCTTCTCGCGGACGAGCCGACGGGAAACCTCGACGTCCATACCGGCGCGGGCATCCTGGACCTCCTCGCGGAGCGGCACAAGGCGGGGCTCACCATGGTGATGGTCACGCACGACGCGAGCGTCGCGGCCCGCGCGCAGCGGCAGGTGCGCATCGCCGACGGCCGCGTGGTTTGAGCGGTCGCAGATCGGACGAGCGCCGCGCGAGTGAATCGCGACGGCGCTCCCGACAGGTGTGCCAGCAAGTCGGGCGATTCACTCGACCCACTTGCCGACAAAGCGAGCGAAGGCGCGCACGCGGCTGCACAGCAGCAGCCAGCGCGCCAAGTCGCGAGCGCTCGAGAATCTCGCGGTCGCCGCTGCGGCGGCTCCCTCTGGACGAGCGCCGCGCGAGTGAATCGCGCCAGCGCTCCCGACACGCGTCCCAGCAAGGCGGGCGATTCACTCGCCCGACTTGCCGCCAGAGCGAGCGAAGGCGCGCACGCGGCTGCCATGCAGCCGCCAGCGCGCCAAGTCGCGAGCGCTCAACCTTTGAGCGCTCAAAATCAGTCGTTCGTCTGGAACCATTGCGTCGCGCGGGCGACCGCCTCGTCGAGCGACATGCCCATGATGCGCTTGAAGCGCGCGGTTTCGCCCTCGCTCGTGCGTGGCGCCTCCGCATAGCGGAGAAGCTGCTGTGGCGCGCCATCGGCGAGCCAGCGCGTGAAGAGGTACGACAGCGCGCGGGCAAGGACCGGATCGCTCGCCCAGATGCCCTCGCCGTACGATGCCGCGAGGACGGGCGCGAAGCCAGGCCCCTTGCGCACCGCAGCGAGCGCGGTCCGACGGAAATCGGCATCGCGCTTCGCTTCGGGAACGGATACATCGGCCATCGCTCGCGGCAGCCCCTCGTTGAGCCACGCAGGACCTCGCTCCATCGAGGAGGCAAGATGCAGCATCGCGCGGGCGAGACCGACGCACGCGTTGGACCGCTGGCGCACGGGATCGCTGTCAGGGTGGACGAGCACGATCGGCCGCGGCTCGGCGGGAGTTCCAGAGGCGGGGTAGATCGTCACCGCGTCCAGATGCTGCGCGGAGTCGCCGCCGAATGCGATCTGCACAAGGAGCCTCCAGCGGTCGCGGTCCTGCACGATCACGACGGGAATGGCCCCCTGCTCCGCGATCCGGATGGACACATCTTCGAAGCGGTCGCGCCAGTCGCGGTAGAAGCGTTCGAGGAACGCTGCATCCGCGACGTGCTTCTCGTCGCCGCTCTCGGTGAGCAGCGCGATGTGCTCCGCTTCATGAAGGGTTGCGCTTCCGCCGGTCTTCGCGAGAATCGCGCGCGTCGCCTCGATGCTTGCGGCACCGACCGCACCGACGTCGGCGGAGTGCAGGTCCTGCCAAGGCTTGCTTGGGAACACCCCCGCCTCAGGGGTGAGGCGGCTGAGGCGCTCGGCGCGCTCCGACTTCATCTTCGCCGCGCGGGCGGCCTTCAGCGCGGACGCCTCCTGCTTCGCCAGCTCGAGCCGCTCCGCGGCCGCGCCTGCCTTCTTCGCCCAGTCAAGGGCTGGCTTTGCCGCGATCCCCGCTTCATCCAGCGAGAGCACGACCGCCGCCGCATCGGCGCAGGCCTCCGTGTCGCGCTCCGAGAGCATGGCCTTCAGCACGGAAAACTGCGTGTTCTGCTTGAGGGCCGTCCATGCGATCGCACCGCACGAGCCCTCGAGACCAAAGCCATCCCAGCGGAAGACCTTGCACTCGACTCGCCGCCCGTCGGCCAGCTCGAGCCGGACTTGAGCTTCAGGCTCCAGATTTCTCGATTGAATATCCGCACCAGCCGTTGCATAGCACGCCAGAACGGCAGCGATCGCGGGGAGAGCGGCAGGAATCAGCATCGCGGTTTCGCAGAATACGGTGGTTTCGCCTATCACGCGCCCTCATGCGGCCGAAAAAAGACCGCAGTGGCGGGCACGGACCTTGCCGTGGCGCCATCACACCCGTACGGTCACGACCACGCGGGTGTTGCGTGCGAGATAGGATGAGCCGTCGCGGAATTCGTCATGAGACGCGTTCACTCGACTGGAAAGGAACAGGAAGGAGTCCCCCATGTTCGAACGACTGACTGACCGAGCCCGCAAGGTGATGGCCCTGGCGAACCAGGAAGCCCAGCGACTCAACCACGAGTACATCGGTACGGAGCACATCCTCCTCGGCCTCGTGAAGGAGGGCTCGGGTGTCGGCGCGAACGTGCTGAAGAACCTCGACATCGACCTCCGCAAGGTCCGTCTCGAGGTCGAGAAGCTCGTCAAGAGCGGACCCGAGATGGTCACCATGGGCAAGCTGCCGCAGACGCCGCGCGCCAAGAAGGTGATCGAGTACGCCATCGAAGAGGCGCGCAACCTGAACCACAACTACGTGGGCACGGAGCACTTGCTGCTCGGCCTGCTCCGCGAGCACGACGGCGTCGCCGCCCAGGTGCTCATGAACCTCGGCCTCAAGCTCGAGGAGGTCCGCGAGGAGGTCCTGAATCTTCTCGGTGCAGGCGTCGAGAGCGAAGAAGCTCCGCCCCAGCCCGAGCCGCAGGAGCCGCCGCAGATGGGCGGTCCGCCGTCCGGAGGCGATGCCGCCAGCAGGACCCGCGGCGCCAAGAGCAAGACCCCTGCCCTCGACAGCTTCGGCCGCGACCTGACCGAACTCGCCCGCTCGGGTGAGCTCGATCCTGTGATCGGCCGCGTGAACGAGATCGAGCGCGTCGTGCAGATCCTCTGCCGCCGCACGAAGAACAATCCCGTGCTCCTCGGCGAGGCCGGCGTCGGCAAGACGGCGATCGTCGAGGGCCTCGCCCAGCGCATCATCAACCAGGAGGTCCCCGATCTCCTGCACGACAAGCGCCTGGTCGTGCTTGACCTCGCGGCGATGGTCGCGGGCACCAAGTACCGCGGCCAGTTCGAGGAGCGCATCAAGGCGGTCATGAACGAGGTCCGCCGCGCGAAGAACATCATCCTGTTCATCGACGAGCTGCACACGCTCGTCGGCGCAGGTGGCGCGGAAGGCGCGATCGACGCGTCGAACGTGCTGAAGCCCGCGCTCGCCCGCGGCGAGATCCAGTGCATCGGCGCGACCACTTTCGACGAGTACCGCAAGTACATCGAGAAGGACGCCGCGCTCGAGCGCCGTTTCCAGTCGATCTCGGTCGAGCCGCCGAACGCGGAGCAGACCTTCGAGATCCTCAAGGGCATCCGTCCGAAGTACGAGGCGCATCACCGGGTGAAGATCACCGATGCAGCGCTCCGCACCGCGATCGAGCTCTCGGGACGCTACATCCCCGGCCGCGTGCAGCCCGACAAGTCGATCGACGTGATCGACGAGGCGGGTGCCCGCCTGCGCCTGCGGTCGATGGCCAAGCCGCCGAACCTCGCTGAGATCGAGGAGAAGATCGAGCGCCTGGCGATCGAGAAGGACGAGGCTGTCAAGAACGCCGACTACGAGCGCGCCGCGCAGATCCGCGACCAGATGGACAAGCACCGCCGCGAGCGCGAGCGCCTGCAGTCCGAGTGGAAGGAGCGGATGAACGAGACCGTCGGCACCGTCGACGACGAGATCATCGCCGAGGTCGTCAGCAAGATGACCGGCGTGCCGCTGACCCGCCTCGAGAAGGCCGAGTCGGAGCGCCTGCTCCAGCTCGAGGCCGAGCTCCACAAGACCGTCGTCAGCCAGGACGACGCGGTCAAGGCCGTGTCGCGGGCGATCCGCAAGGCGCGCTCGGGCCTCAAGGATCCGAAGCGTCCGATGGGCTGCTTCATCTTCGTCGGTCCATCCGGCGTCGGAAAGACCCTGCTTGCGAAGGCACTTGCCGAGTTCATGTTCGGCGACGCCGACGCGCTGCTCTACCTCGACATGTCGGAGTACATGGAGAAGCACAACGTGAGCCGCCTCGTCGGCGCGCCTCCGGGATACGTCGGATACGAAGAGGGTGGCCAGCTCACCGAGCGCATCCGTCGTCGTCCGTACGCGGTCGTCCTCCTCGACGAAGTCGAGAAGGCGCATCCGGACGTGTTCAACATGCTCCTCCAGATCATGGAAGAGGGTCGGCTCACCGACAGCTTCGGCCGTCACGTCGACTTCAAGAACGTGATCCTGATCATGACCTCGAACCTCGGCGCCGACGTCATCAAGGGCGGCTCTGCGTTCGGCTTCGGCAAGCGGACCGAGGTCATCGACTACGAGAAGATGCGTAAGGCGCTCATGGGCGAGATCGAGAAGTTCTTCCGCCCCGAGTTCATCAACCGCCTCGACGAGGTCGTGGTCTTCCGTCCGCTGGTGAAGGACGACCTCGTGACCATCATCGAGTACGAACTCTCGAAGGTGCGCAAGCGCCTCGCCGAGAAGGGCATGAAGATGGAGCTCGACGGCCTCGCCAAGGACTTCCTGATCGACAAGGGCTACAACCCCGATTTCGGTGCCCGTCCGCTGCGCCGCGCGCTCGGCCAGTACATCGAGGATCCGCTGGCGGAGAACCTGCTCATGGGCGAGTTCAAGGCCGGCGACGAGATCCAGGTCACGCGCGACGAAGGCAAGGATCACCTCACCTTCAAGGCCGTGCGCTCCGGTGACGGCGGTGGCGGCGGAGGCGGAGGTGGCGACGGCGGCACGCCGAACGCTCCGACGAATCCACCGCTTGCCGGCGCAGCCAGCTGAGCGCGAAGACATCTCCAATGACCGCCGCGCGGCCTCTCGGGCCGCGCGGTGCTTTTTGCCATCGGGGATCAGCGGATGCCGCCGAGGTACGCGCGATCGCCCTTCGGCGACTGCTCGAGGTAGACCTCGATCGAGCGGTACTTGAAGTCCTCGGTCGTGATCTGCGGAGCGAGGCGCAGCCGGACGAGCCCCGGACCAAGGCGGTCGAAGATCACCTGGTTCGAGCTGAAGGCGAAGCTCATGCGATTGAGGAGCGTCATGACCTCGGTGCGCCACTTCGCGCACCACTCGATGAAGCGCTCGCGCGCCTTGTCGGGACCGATCCCTTCCGCGGCGGCGCGCGCGCGGACGCCGGGCGAGACCAGTTGCTCCCAGAGCTCGGCGTACCGCTCCTCTCGGAACGCACGCATGGTGAGCGCCACCACCTGATCCTGGCGTTCGGCGACCATCTTGACCGTGCCGTCGTCGTACTCCTCCCACGGGATCGAGGCAGGCGGCCCATCGACGGGCGCCGTGACCGCGGTGGTCGGCCGCGCGGTGCCCTTCGCCTTCGCCTGCATCGCGAGGTACTCGCTGAGCTCGAGGTACCGAATCACCGTGCCGTCGTCGAGCACAACTTCATCGGGAAGATCCTCGCGGGTGGCGAAGCCGGGGCGCACGCGGTACTCGACCTTCGGGCCACATGCGGCAGGCATGGCGGCGATGACCGCGAGGGCGAGAGCGTGCGCGAGCCGCGTCATGGCATCAGCATAGGTCCGCGACCGACGCGGAAGAGGCGATGGCGGGCCTCGCTCGCGCGCGCGACGGGGAAGTCGGTGCGGGCGTGGGTGCCGCGCGACTCCTCGCGCGAGCTCGCCGCCACGGTCACGAGCGCGGCGCAGGCGAGCATGTTCTGGATCTCCCAACCGCCGAGGTCGTCGAAGATCTTGTCCAGCGAATAGCGGCACCAGAAGTGGATCATGTCGAGCGCATCGGCGAGGCGATTGCCGGTGCGGACGATGCCGACGTTGCGCCACATCGCGCTGCGCAGGCTGGAGCGGACGTCGACGAGGTCGAGCTCGCCCTTCTCGCTCGGCCGGATGTCGCTGATCACGCGGATGTCGCCGCGGGTGGCGCCTTCAGCGGTCGCTGCCGCGAACCCTGCGCGCCGCCCGAAGACGAGTCCCTCGAGGAGCGAGTTCGAGGCGAGGCGGTTGGCACCGTGGAGACCATTGCAGGCCGCTTCTCCAGCCGCGAAGAGACCGGGGACGTTGGTGCGCCCATCGAGGTCGGTCCAGACGCCGCCGATCGTGTAGTGGGCTGCGGGCATGACGGGGATCGGCGCAAGGCCAGGGTCGATCCCGTAGCCCGCGAGCAGATCGAACAGGCCTGGAAAGCGGGTGCGGAAACCCTCGGTGCCGAGGCGGCGCGCATCGAGGAAGACGTTGGGATCCTGCGTCTGCGCGAGGTGCTCGACGATGCCGCGGCTGACCACGTCTCGGGGCGCAAGCTCGGCGAGGGGATGGCGCCCCTCCATGAAGCGGCGGCCGGATCGATCGATGAGATGGGCGCCCTCGCCGCGAACGGCCTCGCTGATGAGGGAGCGCCCGGCGCCGGCGACGTACAGCGCCGTCGGGTGGAACTGGACGAACTCAAGATCTGCGACGGACGCCCCCGCGCGCCACGCCATCGCGATGCCGTCGCCGGTGGCGATGCGGGAATTCGTCGTCTCCCGCCAGAGCTGACCGATTCCTCCCGAGGCGAGCACCGTCGCGCGCGCCCAGATGATCTGGAGTCCGTACTTCGGGTGATGCGTGATCGCGCCGAGGACGCGATCGTCGCCGCGCTGCGCGGTGCCCGCGGTCAGGAAATCGAGCGCGAAGCAGCGGTCGAACAGGCGGATGCGCGGGTGCGCGCGGCAGGCGGCCAGCAGCGCGCGCGAGAGCTCGCGGCCGGTGGCGTCGCCGTCGGTGTGCACGATGCGGCGGCGGTTGTGTCCGCCCTCGCGGGTGAGCGCGAGCGCGCCCGATCCGTCGCGATCGAAGCGCATGCCGATCTCGACGAGATGCTCCACCTCGCGGGGCCCTTCCTCGACGAGCGTGCGGACGGTGTCGGGCGCGCAGAGACCGGCGCCGGCAGCGAGCGTGTCGCCGATGTGCTCGGCGGGCGAGTCATCGGCGGCGAGGACGGCGGCGATACCCCCTTGCGCCCAGGCTGTGTTCGTCTTGTCGAGCTCATCCTTGGCGACGACGATGACATCGCCGTGCTCCGCAGCGGCGAGCGCTGCGCGGAGCCCCGCGACTCCCGAGCCGATCACGAGCGTGTCGGCGAAGATCGCAGGGAGGAGCTGCGATCGGAACGGGATGAGGTAGCGGCGCTCTGCGATCGGCGTGAGCATCGCGTCCTACTTGGCGTTCGATTGGTCGCGGTACTTGCCGACGAACAACTGGCTGGAGCGCGTGGCATTGCGCTGGCCGGTCCAGAGAAGCCACTTCCCGTCGGGGGAGAAGACGGGAAGCACGTCGGCGCCCTCTGCCTCCGTCACGCGGCGGCGTGTCGGCGCCTGCCCCGCCGCGGCCGGCAGGACGATCTCGAAGACCTCGTAGTTGCGGTGCCCGACCTCGCTCGTTCCGTAGACGAGGGTCTTGCCGTCGGGGCGGAAGAACGGACACCAGTTGACGTGCTCATTCGAGGTCAGCTGCGTCTCGTTGGCGATGCCGGTGATGGCGCCGTCCTTGTCGAAGACGAGGTCGGCGACGAACACCTGGAGCAGATTGTCCTTGTTGCGGTCGGAGCGGTAGCAGATCCGCCTCGCATCGGGCGAGAAGAACGGTCCGCCGTCGTAGCCGGGCGCGCCGACGATCATCGTGCGCTTGCCGGTCTTGAGATCGCGGATGTAGAGATCGCCGTCACCGGTCTCAAGCGAGCAGAACAAGAGGAAGCGCCCATCCGCCGAGATGCTGCCCTCCGCCATGTACGCCTTGCCATCGCCTTCGAGAACGGTGAGCTGGAGGGGGTCGGTCGCAAGATTGACCTCGACGATCCGGGTCTCGGGCGGGAATGCCCAGCGGTAGCGCGATGTGCCGCGCTGGTAGCCCGGTGCGTTCTCGGCGGTCGGCGGACCGATCGTGGATGCAAAGAGCAGCGCGTTCGCCTTGGTCGGATGGAACCAGCCGCAGGTGTTGGCACTTCCCTGCGCGGAGACGCGACGGATGTTGGCGACCCCCGTGATCTCGCCGGCGCGGTCGCGGACGACGTCGCAGACGAACATTGCGTAGAACTCATCCGGCTCGCTGTCGTCGGTGGGCCGCTCGACGGCCTGGAAGACGATGCGGCTGGCGTCGGGCGAGAAGTACGCCTCGCCCGCCTTGATGAATCGATCCGAGGATGTGATCTGCCGTGCCGCCGTGACGCCTGGCTCGGACGCGGGATTTGCGACGGGCGTCGGGGCTGGAGCGGCCTGAGACTGGGCCTGAGACCGGGCCTCGGTCGCGGTGGGCTGGCTGCAGCCGATGGGCAGGCAGGCAGTGAGCGAGCAGACTGCGAGGCAAGTCAACGCGGTACGGATCTGCATGGGGCGGTTAGTGTAGCCAAACCCGTGCGTGCGCTTGGCTATACGGTTCTCCACTCGGATCCCTTCCTGGTCGTCTGCGACAAGGCGAGCGGGCTGCTTTCCGTGCCCGGGATCGGTCCTGAGAAGGCAGACTGCCTCGTGGCGCGACTGCAGGGCGACTTCGCGGGTGCACGGATCGTGCATCGGCTCGACCGCGACACCTCGGGCGTCATCGTGCTGGCTCGCGACGCGGAGACTCACCGCGCGCTTTCGATGACCTTCGAGGCGCGCGGCGTCGACAAGACCTACGAGGCGCTGGTCGCAGGTCACGTGCGCGCGGAGCGAGGAGCGGTCGATCTACCGCTTCGCAAGGAGGCGCTCGGGAGCGCCAAGCAGATGGTGCACATGACCGAAGGCAAGCCGAGCTTTACGGAGTTCGAGGTGCTCGCGCGGAGCCAGGATGAGTCTGGATTCGGGTGGACGCGCGTGAAGCTCACGCCACGGACGGGACGCAGCCATCAGTTGCGCGTGCACATGCTCGCGATCGGTCACGCGATCGTTGGCGACGAGTTGTATGCCGAGGGTGCGGTGCGCACGGCGCGACCGCGGCTTTGCCTGCATGCCAAGACGCTGGGGTTCGTGCATCCACGGACGCGAGAACGCGTGGACTTTGCGGCGGCGTGTCCATTCTGAGCCGCCGCGCTCGAGAATTGGTGCCAGGCACGTGCCGTGAGGTGCCTGACACTGCACGCGAGGTGCCTGGCACCTTGTGCGTATCAACATGTGCGATTTCGGTGCCAGGCACGTGCCGTGAGGTGCCTGGCACTTCACGGCACGTGCCTGGCACCAATATCCTTCCCGGCATGGACGGCGGGCACTACCCCCGTCGACGCCTCGCCCCACCTGCGCCCCCGCGTCGGACCTGCCTGTCCTTCAGACCGCCGTCCGCCTGCACCACGTACGACACGTCGTCATCTCCGCCGACCGCCATGTCCGGCCCGCCCGAGACGATCTGCGCGATTCCTCCATCACCCTGCTCCGCGCCATCAAGCACCACGAATGGCTTCCCCCAGCCGTCGACCACCGCGCCATCCGCCAGCACGCTTCCCGCGCTGCGGCCGGCCTTCACAGCCTCCGCCACCCGCTTCGCCAGCGTCTCCGCCGCCTCACGCGTCTTCGCGCGCTTCTCCGTGTTCTGCGCGGCCCGCATCGGATTATCCCCGTTGCGCTCCGACGGCTCGACCTCGAACGTCGCCCGCTGGATCTCCTGTGGGTATGCGTTGTCCGACGTGTCGCGGTCTGCCGTCTCGCGGCGGCGATCGAGCTCGACGCGCACGACCTCCTTCTCGGTCACGAGCAGCTTCGACGCCTCGCTACCACCCGCGTAGCGCCAGATCTCCGCCGGAAGCGTCATGCTCTCCGCCGTGCCGTCCGCGAAGGACAGCGTCAACGGCATCGGCGTCGGAACGCCTTCGTTGTTGCGGAACCGGACGATCGTGAACGAAAGCGTCGTCTTGATCAGCTCCGCGTCGCGCTCACCGAAGCGCGCAATCAGCCTGCGAAACCGATCGCGGTCATCCTGCGTCACATCAAGCTCGTCGAACTTCGAGTAGAAGTCGATGAGCTCGGGGAAGCGATCGGCGCGCACGGCGAGCGTTTCGTTGCGCTCCTCGCCGAGCGTGGTCGGACGCCCATCGCGCTCCGCCTTCTTCTCGCCCTTCGAGACCTCGGGTGCGCGGGTGTCAAGTGTGTAGCGCGTGACCTTCTCGATCGAGACATCGACGGGCCGCGTCGAGTAGAACCAGCCCCGCCAGAACCAATCGAGATCGACGCCTGACGCATCCTCCATCGAGCGGAAGAAGTCGGCGGGCTCCGGGCGCTTGAACGCCCAGCGGCGGCAGTACTCGCGGAAGGCGAAGTCGAAGAGCTCGCGCCCGAGGACCGTCTCGCGCAGGATGTTGAGCGCGGTCGCGGGCTTCGCATACGCGTTTGGTCCGAGGCGGCGCACGCTCTCGGAGTTCGTCATGATCGGCTCCTGCGTGTCGCTCGTCATGTAGTCGACGATCCTCTCCGGCTCACCGCGGCCCGACGGGTACTTCCGCTCCCACTCCTGCTCGGCGAGGTACTGGCAGAAGGTGTTCAGGCCCTCGTCCATCCAGGTCCACTGGCGCTCGTCGCTGTTGATGATCATCGGGAACCAGTTGTGCCCGACCTCATGGATCACGACGCCGATCAGGCCGAGCTTCGTTCCCGCCGAGTACGTCCCGTCCT
>JBEGLX010000099.1:0-10770 GCA_041183345.1 Planctomycetota bacterium | reverse complement strand
AGGCGACGAGCTTCGTGAGCCCGAAGTGGGTTCCTCAGCTTGCAGACGCAGAGCAGGTGCTGCCTGCCGCGATCGCCGCGCATCCGAAGACGCTGTTCTCGGTGCTCGTGCCCAATGAGAAGGGGCTCGAGCGCGCGCTTGCCTGCGGTGCGCGCAAGGTGAGCGTGTTCACCGCCGCCAGCGAAGGATTCGCCCGCAAGAACATCAATGCGACGATCGCCGAGTCGATCGAGCGCTTTCGCCCTGTGGTCGCGGGGGCACATGCCGCGGGCGTGACGGTGCGCGGCTACGTGAGCTGCGTGATCGCGTGTCCGTACGACGGCTCGATCGCGCCCGATGCCGTGCGCGAGACGTGCGCGCGGCTCGTCGAGATCGGAGTCGATGAACTCGATCTCGGCGACACCATCGGCGCGGGGCATCCCGACGACATCGCGCGCATGCTCGAGGCGTGCGCGACGGTGCGCCCGATGCGCGAGTTGGTCCTGCATCTCCACGACACATCTGGGCGCGCACTCGCGTGCGCCGAGCGCGCGCTGGCGCTGGGCGTGCGGCGGTTCGATGGCTCTGCGGGCGGGATCGGCGGATGTCCGTACGCGCCTGGAGCACGAGGAAACGTGGCCACGGAAGGGCTCGCCGAACTCTGCGAGTCGCGCGGCTATCGGGTCTCGCTCGACCGCATCGCGCTTGGCGAGGCGGCGCGGTTCATCGCGGGCGTGCTCGCCGCGACGCCTGCTTGATGGGCGCCTTCAAGCCGCTGGATGCCCTCGGCATGGAAGGAGACAGGCCATGCGGCTTTCGCGTTGCTCGCGAGGGCGAAGAAATGCCCGCGCTTTCCGAGCGCGTGCATCCGGACGGTGGTGCCCTCCAGCACGACTGCGTGCGGACGTCCAGGGAAACCGAAGGAGCCCGTGTTCACGACATGCCTTCCGCCGACCGCTGCGTGGAAGGCGCGGTGGCTGTGCCCGACGATGACGGTGCCGGCCTGCGGCGCGAAGCGCGCCGCCCAATCGGCTGCGAGCGAGGCGTAGCGGGCCCAGTAGCGCAGCACGGCGAGCGCGCGCATCGGGTGGACCAGCATGCTCCCGAAGGTCGAGACGTGCGCGCCGTCACCCATCACGCGCCATTCGGCGACGGCCGCCTCGCGGGCAGCGAGGAAGCGCGCGGCGTCCTCGGCGAGTTCCTTCGGAGCAGCCGCGATCGCCTGCTCGAAGGCGGCGCGCATCGCGGAGGCCTGCGGCGACCACGGTGCGACGGCTGGGTGGAACGCGTCGCCGTGGGTGATGTAGATGGCGCCATCGGCGAGCGCGATCGAGCGCACGTCGCTGACGTAGGGGTCGTGGTTTCCCGCGATGAGATCGAGCTTGATTCCGCGCGTCACGCATATGTCGCGGAAGCGCGCGAGCTCGAGCTCGGCGTCGTCGCGGTAGGCGGCGTGATGGAGCTCCGCGATGTCGCCGTTCACGATCACGCGATCGAAGTCCGCGAGCAGCGGCTCGAAGGCATCGGCGCGTCCTGCCCCGCCGGGTCGGCCGAGGTGCAGGTCACTCAGGATCAGGGTTCGTGGCAGGCGCAGGGGACTCATCGTGCACGGGCAGCCACCTGGCGGCTGACCGCATTTCGGACAGATCGGCGGATCGGCGAGGTCGATTCAGAGCCACAGGCTCGGAATCGCCTTAACGCGCGGCGGACCCGCCGCCGTCGAGCATGCCCGGACCAAAGGTAATGCGGTTTTTGCCCGCACGCTTGGATTCGAGGCAGAACGCATCTGCAGCCCGATAAAGCGCGGCGCCATCGAGTCCATGCCAAGGGAACGAAGCGAAGCCGGTCGAGACCGTCACGGTGCCGGGACCCTCGAGCCCGATATGGGTGAGGCTCAGCTCGCCGACGGCGCGCTGGAAGCGCTCGGCGATGTGCGTCGCGGCGTCGCGGTCGAGCGTGCCGCCGCGACGCGGTCCATCGGGATCGCAGAAGAGCACGGCAAACTCATCGCCGCCGATGCGGAAGATGTGGTCGCCGCGGCGCACCGAGGAGCGCAGCAGCTCGACGATCTCCTTCAGCACCTCATCTCCGGTGTGATGGCCGAAGTCATCGTTGTAGCGCTTGAAGTCGTCGATGTCGAAGAGCATCAGGCCGAAGAACCGCCAGTCGCGCTGGCAGGCTCGGATGGTGTCGATGAGGAGCTTGTCGAACGCGCGGCGGTTGCCCGCGCCCGTCAGGTCGTCGGTCCACGCGAGCCTACGGAGCTCCTGATGGGACTCCGAGAACTCCAGCCAGGTGGCGAGCCAGTTCGCCCAGTGGACGAGGATGTGCTCGTCGATCGCGCGCGAGAGGAGCACGCCGAAGGCGCGCCCGTCACTGCGAAGGACGGGGATCTGCCGCAGTCCGCGCCGCTCGATCTCCGTAGCCTGCTCCTCGCCGGGGCGAGGCTCGGCCGCGAAGTGGACGTCGCTGCTTCCGATGTTGAAGCGCAGCACGCGCATGGCGACGCCCTGCACGTCATGCCCCTCGGTGACCGCACGCACGAGATCGAGGTCGCCCGGCGCGGAAGGCGGCATGTTCGCGGGCGCCGGGCGCGAGGGCGCGGGCATCTGGAACGGCGTCGTGTTGCGCGTGCGCGTCGGCTGCGCTGGCGCGGGCTCGGCGCGCGCCCCGGGTTCGATGCGATGCGGCTGCTGCTGCGGGATCGGCGCGTTCCGGCTGCGCTCCTGCGCGCGCTCGACGATTTCCTCGACGACGTTCTTCGGCGCGGGAATCGCGGGCTTCACGCCGTCGGCAAGCCCGAGTTCGCCGAGTATCCGCTCCAGTTCGTCCTCGCGTACGGGAAGTCGGATCGAGTCCTCGAATCCTTCGCGCGTGCATTCGGCGGTGATCTCGTCATCGGCGGCGTGCACGGCGACGATGAGCGGCGCGACGGGATCGACCCGCTCGAAGGCGTCCGCGACGGCGGCCGCCTCGAAGTGCTCGCAGTCCGGCGAGATGATGATGCCCGCGATCGGTTCCGATGCAGAGGCGCGGCGGCACTCATCGACCGCATCGAACAGAGTCGGCACCTCGGTGACGTTGATGACGCGCCGGCGCGCCATCGCCGCAAGCTCGCGCAGGGCCTCGCCGCTTCCCACGATGATCACGCGCGCCCTTCGGGCGCGCTCGGTCGCGCGCTCGACGCTCATGGCTTGCCTCCGCGGCGATCGTCGTCGTTCCAGCCGAGAAGCATGTCCAGTTCCTCGGCGGTGAGCGCCGTGGAGTGCGGGGCGTTGGGATCGGCGCGATCGTCGCCCGAGTCGTCGTCGGTCCGCGTGGGTTCGGGCTTCGCGGGTTCCTCGCGGTGCTCGACGATGCGCAGCTGTGGCGCCGCTCGCGGCGCGCCATGCAGCGGCGTGTCGAAGGAGTGCGCCGGCGTCGCCGGCTTCTGCTCGATCACGGCGGCGCGCTGGACCTGGACTGCGTACTCGCCCGCGATGACCCAGATCGCGACCTGGGGCAGCCTGAGCCGGACGGCTTGGAAGAGCGAGGAGAGTTGATCGATGCGGTCGTCGTCGGCGACGAAGAGGGCGGTGCGCTCCTCGCCGCTGCGGTTGTCGCGCTCAAGGCGGACCAGTTCGGCCATCGCCACAACGGGATGCCCGATAAGCTCGCAGGGAACCTCTGAATCGCGGATGGCGTCGAGCAGTGCCGACGAAGCATCGCCGTCCGCTGAAATCAGCAGGACAGCACGTGTGTGTTGACGCAGCGCGTCAACAGGCTTGGGCGCGGGCACTGGCACTCGAATTCTGTTCCTCGGGAGACAATTACTAGCACCGCTTTCGCCGAGTTCCTGCGGGACCCGCGAAGTGGCGGGTTTTTGAGCAGGGAGAGGTACCGCCGTTGGCGATAGCGTTGCGTAAACGCTTGTTTTTGCTATCCTCCGCGACCCGTCGCCCACCGTCCGTGGTGGGCACACCCCCGCCCGCTTGCGGTTCGGGGCATCCATGACCCGCGTCCGGCGCTTGCCGGGCGCCCACTTTCAGGATTGCAGATGACCCAGTTCCAGACGCAGGCCCCCGCGTTCCGCCTCAAGGAAGGTGCCGCCGGCCGGCTCTTTGTCGACTACCGCGCCACCGACGATCTCCGCCGGCTCATGACGCCGAACGGAAAGATCTATTCGCGCAAGCGCACGGGTCTCAGCGCGCAGCACCAGCTGCAGGTCGCACAGGCGATCAAGCGCGCGCGCTTCATGGCGCTGCTTCCGTACACGTCGGCGACGATGTAAGAGCGCGAGCAACTGGCGAGCGGCTGCGGCTGCGCCGCAGGTCGCTCGCTTTTGCTCGCTTTGGTGCTTGAACGTCGAGGCGGCTGCGGCTGCGCCGCAGGTCGCTCGCTTTTGCTCGCTTTGGTGCTTGGACGCCGAGGCGGCCGCGGCTGCGCCGGGCGCTGTGTCGTTGCTGCTGGAGTGGACTCCGAACGCACGTGGTTCCGCAGATTCCGGCGTTGCCTCCATCTGCGGGCACGCGTGGTTTGAGCGGTCGTTTGAGCGGTCGTTTGAGCGGTCGCGGCTGCGGGCGCTCGTGACGAGTTCAGCGAACGCTCAGGCGACGCTCGAATCACCTCCGAGGAACCGGCAGACTCCCTCGCGCGCCGATCGCTTCACCATTTGGTCGCGCGCTTCCAGAGCCACAGGCTGCGGAGTTTCCGCAGCCCCACGTCGCTCGGATCGATCGCGCGACCGCGCGAGATCCATGTCCATGCAGCGGCATAGCGCCGCCGCTTGAGCGCGACCAGCGCGAGATTGTGGTGCGCCACGATCGACTTCGGGTCAAGACGCAGCAGGCGGCGCGACAGTGCGCGCCCGAGCCGCATGTTGCCGCGTTCGAGCGCGGCGCGGGCCGCAAGCCGCAGCAATTCCACGTCATTCGCATGGGTGCGGAGAAGCTCCGCTCCGAAGCGCTCCTTCAGAAGCGTCGCCGCGCGCTCGGAGAGTCCGCAGGCGAGCAGCGCTGACACGGTTTCGAGCACATCGACTCGATCCTGCGGCGCGCCACGGGCATCGAGTTCCTTCACGAGAAGCCCGCGGGCGTCATCGACGAAGCCGCGCGCGAGCCCGACCAGCGCCGCCTCGAGCTGCAGCCCGGGCAATTCGGCCGCGAGCCGGCTCACGACCTCGGTGTGTCGCAACGCGCGCGTCAGGTCGCCGCGGCGACGCATGGTGCGCGCCAGCAGCAGGTGCAGCCATGGGTTCGACGGCTCGTTTCGAGCCAGTTGCTCGAGCACCGTCGTGGCTTCATTCAGTCGGCCGCAGGCAAGATGGATGCGCACGGCCTCAACTGCGGCAGCCGACGGCGGCATGCCGCGGCGGAACTCCTCCGCGAGCAGCGGGGCGGTCTCGGTTGGGCGATTGGCAAGGAGCAGCACGCGCGCGAGCTCGATGCGCAGTCCGCCGAGCGATGGGCCTTCCGCGATCGCGCGGCGGAAGCAGTGCTCCGCGCGCACCAGGTCGCCGCGCATGACCAGGCTGCGCGCGATCTCAAGGTGCGACGTCGCTGGGCGCTTGATGGCGTCGAGCGCCATGTAGTACGCCGTCTCCGCCTCTTCATGCCGCCCGAGCTGGGCGAACATGCGGATGAGCATCGACACGGCGGTCTCGCACGCAGGATCGATGCGCAGCGTCGCCTCGAGCGCCGTGATGGCGTCGGCGTGACGGTTCATCTTCGCCAGCAGCATGCCCTGTGCGAGCCGAGGATCGCGCGCGGTCGGGAGCAGCGTCGCCGACTGGCGGTACTGCTGGAGCGCCTCGTCGTTGCGCCCCGTGGCCTCGAGGATCCAGCCGAACTGCAGCATCCAGTCGCCACGCGTCGGGTCGCTCGCGAGCGCAGCACGAAGCTCGCGTTCGGCTTCCTTGAGCCTGCCCTGCCGGAGCATCTCGCGAGCGCGGTGCGCGTGTTGTTCGCCTTTGCTGGGTTCAGCCATCGCGGGATTCCGTGGACCGCCTGAAGATACGCGCCTTCGTCGGCATTCGACCATGGAAAAGCGGAGGAAATCGCGGCGCGCCCGCAAGCCTGCGTCGGCGCGCGGGATGCGCCTCCGCCCGCACCGTTATAGTTCCCGACCCCACGCGAGGAACGCACGATGCCCACCACGAAGTCCAAGAAGAAGTCCGCCTCCAAGTCTTCCGCACCCACGGCGCCGAGCACTGGCCAGCGTCGCGAGACCGACTCGATGGGCGAGATGTTCGTGCCCGCCGATGCGCTCTACGGCGCGACGACGCAGCGCGCGGTGCTGAACTTTCCCGTGTCGTTCCGCACGGTTCCCCAGGCGCAGATCGAGGCGCACATCCTCCTGAAGAAGTGCTGCGCCGAGGCGAATGCGGAGCTCGGCGAGCTCGCGAAGGACAAGGCTGCCGCGATCGCGGCGGCGTGCGACGAGCTCCTTGCCGAGTTCGCCCAGCCCGCGCCGTTCGGCATGCCGCACCCGCTCATGCGGCATTTCCCGATCGACGTCTTCCAGACGGGTTCGGGAACCTCGACCAACATGAACGTGAACGAGGTCGTCGCCAACGTCGCCAGCCAGCGCGCGGGCAAGGCGATCGGCTCGAAGGACCCCGTCCATCCGAACGATCACGTGAACTACGGGCAGAGCTCGAACGACACCTATCCGTCGAGCATGCAGATTGCCGGCGCGCTGCGCATCTCGGCGAAGCTCGTGCCCGCGCTCGAGCGGCTGGCGAAGGCGCTCGACGCCAAGGCGAAGGCGTGGGACAAGGTCGTCAAGATCGGCCGCACCCACCTCATGGACGCGACGCCGATCCGCGTCGGGCAGGAGTTCAGCGGCTACGCGGCAGCGGCGCGCTATTCGGCGGACCGCGCGCGCGAGGCGTGCGCGACGTTGGCACTCAACATGCCCATCGGCGGCACCGCCGTCGGCACGGGCATCAACGCCCACCCGAAGTTCGGCAAGACCGTGTGCGCGAAGCTCTCGAAGGCGACGGGCGTGAAGTTCGCCGAGGCGCCGAACCACTTCGAGGCGCAGTCGACGCGCGATTGCGTGGTCGACGCGCATGCGCGGCTCAAGACGATCGCGGTCAGCCTGACCAAGATCGCCAACGACATCCGCTGGCTCGGCTCTGGACCGCGCTGCGGCCTGTTCGAGCTGTCGCTGCCCGCGACGCAGCCGGGGTCGTCGATCATGCCGGGCAAGGTGAATCCCGTCATCTGCGAGAGCGTGATGATGGTCGCGTGCCAGGTCGTCGGCAACGACGCCGCGATCACGATGGGTGGCCTCGGCGGCGTCGGCTCGCTGCTCGAGCTCAACGTCGCCATGCCCGTCGTCGCCGAGCGGCTGGTCGAGTCGATCGACCTCCTCGCCAATGCGTGCCACATGTTCTGCGACAAGTGCATCGATGGTCTCCAGCTCAATGAGGCGGAGGCGACGGGCACCGTCGAGAAGAGCCTGATGATGTGCACGTCGCTCGCGCCCGTGATCGGCTACGACAACGCCGCGAAGGTCGCGAAGGAAGCGTTCAAGTCGGGCGAAACCGTGCGCCAGTACGCGCTGCGCAACAACCTCGTCGAGGCGAAGCAGCTGACGAAGCTGCTCGATGCGACGAGCATGACGAAGCCCGGCGGCAAGGGTCCCGGCGGCGGCTGAGCGTTGTTTGAGAGGTCGCCGCTGCGGCGGCGACCTCTGGACGAACGCTGCGCGAGTCAATCGCGCAGCGACTTGCCGTCCTTTCCGTTCTCTCGATCGACGGCGGTGCACCTGAATCGTGGAGGACGTCCGACCGGCTCATCAGGAGCGCCGTCGCGATTTACTCGCGCGGCGCTCGTCCAAAGCGAGCAAAGGCGGCGCACCTGAATCGAGCGGAGCTCGATTCAGCGCGCCGCCAGTTGCGAGCGCTCAAACTCAGTACACCTCGAGCATGCATCGGTGCGTCGGTCGCACGCGGCGCTTGATGTCGTCCGCGGTCCATTCGGGCACGGGCTTCGACGCAAGCTCGTCGGCGACCTTGGTGAAGCCGCCGATGCCATGGCGCGCGAGCAGTTCGAACACGCCGAGTTGCATGCCCGCGAGACCGCACATGTACATGAGCGTGCGCGGCGAGTGGAGGAGGTCCATCACGCCCGTCTGCCTGTCGAGCATCCGGTGCATGAAGTGGTGTACATACTCGCCCTTCCCGCCGTCTGGACGGAGTTCGCGCGAGATGACCGGGTGGTAGCGGAAGTTCGGATGCTTGGCGGCGAGATCGCGCAGGAAGTCGTCGTAGAGGAGGTCCGTCGTGTACGGCGACCCCATCACCAGCTCGATGCGGCTCTCGCAGCGCTTCCAATTGGCGGCGGCGGGGGAGCCCGCGGGCGGACCGACCAGCAGCTCCATTAGGAAGCCGCGGAACGGCGCGATGCCGGTGCCCGTCGCGAGGAAGACGTAGTCATGCTTCGATGGATCCTCTGGGAGCAGGAAGCGCTTGCCGTTCGGTCCCGAGACATCGACGGCGTCGCCCGCCTTGCGATCGCACAACCAGTTCGAGCACATCCCGAGGAAGAGCGAGTGGTCGGCTGGGTCCTCGGTCGGCTTCTGTGGCTCGCGCTCGGCGATCATGCGCTTCGGGGTCGTGGCGATGACCCGTCCAAACCCGTCCTCGCCCCAAGAGGGGCTGGCGAGGGAGTAGAGGCGGACCTTGTGCGGTTTGCCGTTCGCATCGGTGCCCGAGGCGATGACGCCGAAGCTCTGCCCGGCGCGGAACGAGCCCTCGAGGGGGGTCCCCGAGATATCGATCTCGACGTGGCGGATGAACGACGCGCTCTTCCCCTTCATGCAAAGCCGCGATGCGTGGATCCGCGCCGCCACGGGGGCGTTCGGCATCACCACGTGCATCTTGGCTTCGGGCAGGACGGGTTCGGTCGGGTCGAGCACGGCATCGGCGGACATGCCGCGAATGTAACGAAAAACAACCGACGCGCAGTGCGCGTCGGTCGTGTCCGCGGATCAGTCTCCTCGCCGTTCACGAGGCGCGCGTCGGGCGTCGTCCTGCCCGTCGCGCACGCGGATGTCCCTGTCCCGAAGCCCCTCTCTCCGAGGCTTCGCCCCCGATGCTCGTCGTCAACAAGCACCAGAGGGAGCCGCCGTAGCGGCGACCGCTCAACTCACGGGAGCGGCCGCAGCCGCGACCGCTCAAGTTTCGCGTCCCAGGAGGCGAGCGCGATTCACTCGCGCCGCCTCCCTCCAGAGGGAGCGGCCGCAGCCGCGACCGCCCAACTCACGGGAGCGGCCGCAGCCGCGACCGCTGAAGTTTCGCGTCCCAGGAGGCGAGCGCGATTCACTCGCGCCGCCTCCCTCCAGAGGGAGCGGCCGCAGCCGCGACCGCCCAACTCACGGGAGCGGCCGCAGCCGCGACCGCTGAAGTTTCGCGTCCCAGGAGGCGAGCGCGATTCACTCGCGCCGCCTCCCACCAGAGGGAGCCGCCGCAGCGGCGACCGCTCAAGTTTCGCCCTACCCGGCCCGCCGCGATTCACTCGCGGCGAGGCCGACCAGAGCGAGCGAAAGCGAAGCGAGTCGCGAGCGCTCCATTTCAGTCATATGCATTCGTCACCTGCGGGATGACCGGCGTATCGAGCACCAGGTTGGTGGTGATCTTGAAGTTCGACTGGGTGCGGTGACGCTCGGCGAAGAAGAAGTCGAGGTCGTACCGCTGGCCGTTGACCAGGCCGAGGCGGTTCAGCTGGACCTCCTGCTCGACCGCGCCATGGACGCCACCGAGGTCGATGACCATCTTGTTGTCGATGAAGACGAACACGTCGTCGTCACCGCGGAACGAGAAGGTCTGGTTGGCGCTCGAGTC
This sequence comes from Planctomycetota bacterium, assembly GCA_041183345.1. GTDB lineage: Bacteria > Planctomycetota > Phycisphaerae > Phycisphaerales > SM1A02 > QWPT01. Next base: position 962 of record JBEGLX010000099.1, on the reverse strand, counting down.
GTAGGTGAACTGCGTGTGCAACTCGTAGGTGAAGTGGAAGTTGCGGTTCGGCGACCCGCCCGGGTTGCCGAAGAGCTGGTTCTCGATCGGGAAGAACCCGCCGCGCGCCGAGTAGACGGGGTCGGTGTTCGAATCGAACACGTAGCTGCCGCTCGACTGGCGCGTCAGCGTGATCGACAGCGCCGCCGAGACGTTGTACGCCAGGTCGTCGTTGTACCACTTGTTGAAGGTGGTGGCGCTCTGGATGCCGCCGGTGTCCGTGCCCGAGGCCTTCGTGCCCGCCAAGTCGCCGAGGGCGGGGTTGTAGAGGCGCCAACAGATGTTCTTGCCCGCGGAGTTCCTCCACTGGGTGTTCACCTTCCAGCCACCGCCCTTGAACACCGGCTTCTTGTCGGAGCCGAGGATCGGCGAGACGTTGTCGCAGTAGTGGGCGAAGCCGCCGTTGGGCTGCCGCTCGAAGTCAGGGTGCCCGCCCGAGACGGTGCGCTCCTTGAAGTCGCGCACCACGCCGGTCAGCGTCACGCTCGCTGGCGGATTGGCGGACTGCGGCGTGGAGACCGAGTCGGTCGAGATCGCCAGCGGCGAGGCGATGGCCGCAATGGCCATGATGGAAAGGACGGGTCGGACGAACGTCATGTGTTTCTCCCCAGTGGCGCCGGGATGAATGGCGCGCACCTGATCCAACCTTCTGATTCCCGATCGCTTCAGTCAAGCCAGTCGATCGCGATCGCGGCTGTGGGGCATCCGCCTGCGCGGGCTGGTGCGGAGGGGCGGTCTGGGCGGGTGCGAAGAAACGCGCAGAAGGTGTTGCGGAAGCCGCCCGCGAGCCGATGCAAACGTCATAATCCGCGCGGTCAGCGCGACCGCGATTTCCGACACGACAATGGGCGTCAGGCACGAGGCCAGGACCTTGCTGAAAGGTCACACGCTCGCGAAGGATTGCAGCAGACATGGACTCATTT
>JBEGLX010000098.1:0-10935 GCA_041183345.1 Planctomycetota bacterium | reverse complement strand
CCGGAGAGCTGGCTCGACAGCACCACGGGTCGCATCGCCGAGCTCAACGGCAACCTGATCATCACCAACTCGTCGCGCAATCACCGCGAGATCGAGGGTCTGCTCACGCAGCTGCGCGCCATCCGCGCCCTGCAGATCAATTACGAGGCGCGCGTCATCGGCGTGACCAGCGATTGGTTCGAGCAGATCGGCATCGATCTCGACATGTACTTCAACACGAACAACGGCATGTTCCAGGCTGCGCGTGCCGTTGATCCGAACTTCAACCTCAGCGACTTCTTCTTCCAGGAAGGCACCAATCGCGGCGAGGTGAAGGACCCGATCATCTTCGGCCCCATCGACCGCGACCCCGACGCGCCCGGAAACACCGACGCGCCCGCGTTCGGAATCCCGAGCGAGGACGGCACGGACATCACCTACGTCTACGGCCCGACGGGCGGTCCGATCCGCCGCGGCGACGGCTGGAGGCCGATCGGCTTCACGCAGAATTCGACCGGTATCGTCGACGCCCTCGGCGGCGGCGCCGTCGGCGAAGGCATCGGCAAGCAGATCCTGACCGGCGGTCTTGCCGCAGCGACGACCGGCTTCAGCTACATGGACGACATCCAGGTCGACCTGCTCATCAAGGCGACCCAGGCCGATCAGCGCAACGTTGTGCTCACCGCGCCGCGCCTGACGCTGATGAACGGCCAGCGCTCGTTCATCACCATCGCGAAGCAGATCGCGTACATCTCGAACGTGATCCCGATCGTCGGTGACGCGAGCACGTCGTTCCAGCCAGTCCCGAACTACGTGCAGGACGGCTTCGTCCTCGACCTCGAGGGCGTCGTGTCCGCGGACCGTCGCTACGTGACCATGACGGTGCACTTCGACACCAGCACGCTGCTCGGCTTCGAGTCGGCGACCGTCTCGGGCGCCGTCGGTGGAACGGGTCAGGTCGGCGGCCGTGGCGAGAGCTCCACCGCGACCATCCAGCTCCCGCAGATGCAGGTCCAGTCGATCCGCACGACCGTCAGCGTTCCCGACAAGGGCACGATCCTGATGGGCGGTCAGCGTCGGTTCACCGAGGTCGAGCTTGAGTCGGGCGTGCCCGTGCTCTCGAAGATCCCGATCGTCAACCGCTTCTTCACGAACCGCATCGACAGCCAGCAGGAGCTCACGCTCGTGATGCTCATGCGCCCCGAGATCGTGATCCAGAGCGAGAACGAGGACCTGCTCTTCCCAGGCCTCGTCGACCAGCTCGGGAACATCGGCGGCTGACGAGCGACACAGAAGTTCCACGCGGCGGCGGGCATCACCCGCCGCCGCGTTTGTTTTGGGCGGGAGTCGCAGTCCTCCTGTGATATCGTGCCCTTCAACCTAGCCGGAGCACCCGATGGCAGCACCGTCCTCCCACATCAGCATCCGCAAGGTCGATGGCATCATGCGCATCGACTTCGTGGACCGCAACATCCTCGACGAGCTCAACATCCACCAGATCGGCGAGGAGCTGCTGAAGTCGGTCGAGAGCGAGACGAAGCCCAAGGTCGTCATCGTCTTCCGCAACGTCGAGCACATGTCGAGCGCCGCCTACGGCACGCTCATGAAGTTCCAGGAGCGGGTGAAGATCCGCGACGGCACGCTGCGCCTGTGCGAGATGAAGCCGCGTGTCGCCGAAGGCTTCACCATCACCAAGCTGATCCGCCTGTTCTCGATCCACGAGACCTTCGAGGCCGCGGTCGAGAGCTTCAACTGAGTCTCCGACGGACTTTCTCCCGCGATGACGAAGCCCGTTCCGGCCTTCCGATGCGACCTGACCCTGCGCGAGCTGCGCGAGGGGCTGGAGTCGGCGCAGACGACCGTCGCTGACGCGCTCGGCGCGCGGGGGTATCCAGAGGGTGCGATGTTCGCGGTGCGGCTGGCGATCGAGGAGGCGGTGGTCAACGCCTTCCGCCATGGAAACCTGAGCGACCCGAAGAAGGTCGTCTTCTTCCGCGCAGCGATCGATGATGCGCGCGCGGACTTCGAGGTCGAGGATCAGGGCCCTGGGTTCGACCCGCGGCTGATTCCCGATCCGACCGACGAGGACAACCTCGAGATCCCCTCAGGCCGCGGCGTCATGCTCATCAAGGCGTACATGACCGAGGTCGAGTACGTGAAGCCGGGCAACAAGCTGCGCATGGCGCTGGTGAAGCCTACTTCGCCGTGACCGTCGTCTCGAGCGGAAGCTCGTAAACCTGCGCACCGGCTGGGGCGATGAGCTCGCCGCGCTCGTCGAACTGGGGTTCGTACCGAACCCAGCGCCACTCATGCAGGACGATGATGCAGCGCGCGCGGACGCGGTGCTCGCCTGCGGGAAGTGCTCCGAGGTCGGCGCGGAAGACGAGCTTGTCCTCGGGTAGCGCCGGAAGCTGCCCGTTCGTGCGCCAGAACTCGTCGAGGTCGTCGTGGAAGAGCGACCAGTCTGTCCACTGCTCGAAGGGACCCTTGTCGACGGAGATGCCGCCGAAGACGAGCCGCGGCGTCATCTTGGACGGCATGATCTGCTCGCCGAATGCGGGGTGCACGGTCGCGATGATGCGCCCATCCGATGCATCGATCTCAAGCGTCGCCTGCACGACCGAGCGCGCTGCGGACTCAAGCATCGCGGGCGTCAGCTTTCCCGCCTTCTGCAGCGAGTCGAGGAAGGAGAAGTCGAAGAGCGGTCGGGCGCCGCCTGGCGCTGCGCAGGCGATGAGGAGTTGCGTCGCTTCGTCGATCTCTGCCTGCGTCATGGTCGCGGGATTGAGCGTCTGCCAGTAGCCGCTTGGCGGGCGCAGGTTGGTCCAGATCGCGTGGCGGATCGGCTTCGGAAGCGCGCGCACCATCGTGTCCTGGAAGAAGTGGGCGAGGATGAGGATGAGGAAGGGAACGAGGGCGACGGCGGAGAGCCGATTCGACGTGCGCTCATGGCGGACGACGGCGGCGGGCTGGGTGAGGTCGGCGCCGCACTCGGTGCACACCGTCGGTTGCGCGCTCGCGCAGATGTGATTGCAGGCGCTGCAGCGCAACTTGCCGACGCGCCACATCGGGCCGATCAGAAGGAAGATCGGGCCCATGAGGAGGAACGGCCAGCATCCGCTGAGGAAGCTCGCGAAGAACTGGCGGGGGAGCAGTTGGTACGCGAGCGCAAGCAGCGCGATGCCCGCGAGCAGCTTGACCGTCATCCAGGGAAGTGCGGCGCGCAGCCGTTGCAGCGGGGTGAGCCGCACGTCGTGCTGCGAAGCCAGCGATGCGCGCGCCATGCGGCGGAGCGGGCCGATCACGGTCCATGAGCGCGGGCGCCGCCGTGCGGTGGCGGTGAGCACCTCGATGGCGCGCACGGCGTCGGTGTGCGCGAGCTGCGGCAGGCACTCCCAGTAGGCGATGAGCTTGGGCTGATCGTCGCGGTTGAGACCGTGCTTCGCGCACGGGGTCTCGTCGACCCGCACGCGGCACCACGGGCAGACGCATCCGTTGGATTCCCAGATGACGGCCTGGAGCGCGCGCCATTTTCGCTCCTGGCGGCTCGACCAGAGGGTGAGGAGCGGGGGAATGACCAGGAAGCCGCCGCCGATCGAGCCAGCGATCCACCAGATCGAGGGCGGCACCGCTGAGTTTCGCAGCGCGCCGAAGACCACTGGCATGGCGAGCATCGTGCACCCGATCAGGGTGGTGAGGATGGCGCTGCCCCAGCGCATCCAGCCGGACGTCGGGGCTGTGCGGCCATAGCCGTCCCACTCGGATTTGGTGATTGACCACTCGCGTGGCATGGAATCCGGCTGCTCCATGCGGCGCAGTCTACGAGGGCATCACGGAATGTCGACGGTCGTCTGCAGCGGAACCTCGTAGGCTTCCATGGTCGGATCGGGAAGGATCGGCGCTGCGCGCTCGTCGAAGTCGACGGGACGTTCGTGGGTCGAGAGCGGTCCGATGATGATCCACGCTCGCGCTCGGATCTCATGCGTTCCACGTGAGAGTTCGAGCGCACGTTCTTGCGTCCAGTCGCGCGACCATGTCTTGCCGCCATCGGTCGAGTAGCCGCCGCTGAAGACGCGCACGGAGGTCATGAATCCGAGGATCGGGGAGCCCCAGTTGGCGTCGACGCGGACTTCGACTTCGGCGGTCTGAGGGTTGAAGCGCGCGGTGAGCGAGGGATGCGCACTCGCGCGCGCCGCCTTCTCTCGGTAGCTCGGCGGCACCTTGCCCGCTGCGATCGCCTTCGGGATGAAGTCGTATGCAAAGGGCGCATCGCTGTGCTCGCGCTCTGCGAGCGAGAGGATCAGGTCCGCGGCGCCCGTCGCTTCGGCGGCGGACATCGTCGTCGGATCGAGCGTTCGGAGGTAGTCGTGCGGTGGAAGCGTGACCGAGTAGATCGCGTTGCGCGCGCCGATCGGAAGCGCGCGGACGGCGCGGTTGACGAGGCTCGGCACGATCCACATGAGAAGGAAGAGCGCGAAGAACGCCCAGGGGATGCTGCGCGCTTTCGCGCCGCGCGCGATCGCATCGCGCCTGAGCAGGTTCGCCCCGCACTCGGGGCAGAGGGTCGGTTGCTTGGTCGCGCAGAGGTGCCCGCAGGCTGCGCAGCGAGGCGGGCCTGGCTTCCAGCCTTTCCAGGCGACTGCGGCGGCGACCGGAAAGAGCACGACGATCCAGCAGCCGCTGATCGGAATCATGGCGGTGCTGCGTCCGAAGGTCGCGTCGAGGATGGTGGCGATGACGATGAGCAGGGCAAGCAGCGCGAGCGAAGCGGGCCAGGCGGCGCAGGCGCGTGCGAAAGGCGAGCGCTCGGCGTCGAACATGCCTGGCGCGATCGCGCGCAGTGGGCGAACGAACACGCCACCGCTGCGTGACGCGGCGTCGGGCATCGCACGGGCGGTCGACTGAAGCTCGTCCGACATCTGCATGACGACCGACGAGTCGCGCGTCGCGAGCGCCTCCCAGTACGCGATGAGCGCGGGCTGGTCGGCTGCGCTGAAGCCGTGCCCGGGGCAGCGTTCGCGATCGACGCGCACCTGGCACCATGGACAGACGCATCCGCGCGATTCCCACACGACAGGATGCATGCCGCCCCAATCGCCGAGGCGGCGGCTCATGCGCCGGTAGGTCTGCACGCTGATCGCGAACAACGCAAACGAAACGAGCACTGCGGCGAAGACGAGCCAGGTGTTCGTGGTCGAGAGCGCCCATGCGACCGAGATGGCACCCGCGATCGTCGCGACGAAGACGAGGAAGCCCGCGGCCTTCGAGACTGCGGTCTCGACCTTGGGCTGGCCAGGCGCGATGCGGTCCCACTCCTCTTTGGTGATCGACCAGTCGGCTTGATCGGGTGTGGGTGGTTCCATGCGCGCAGCCTCCGAACGGAAACGGTGCCTGGCACGTGCCGTGAAGTACCAGGCACCTCACGGCACGTGCCAGGCACCAAACGATACGTATTGACACGACGAGGTGCCAGGTACGTGCCAGCAGGTGCCGTGCACTCGACGGCACGTGCCTGGCACCGTTTTCCTCTGTGTGCCCGGGGCCGGGCGACGAACGCGCTTACCGCGCGATCGCCTCCGCGCGGGTCTCGCGAAGCACCGTCACCTTGATCTCGCCGGGGAAGGTCATCTCCGCCTCGACGCGCTTCGCGATCGCCTCTGCGATCTGGAACGCCGTCGTGTCGTCGGCCTTCTTCGCGTTCAGGATCACGCGGATCTCGCGTCCTGCCTGGATCGCGTGCGCCTCATCGACATGCGGCTGCTCGCGCGCAATCGCCTCGAGCTGCTCGAGGCGCTTGATGTACATCTCCATCGACTCGCGGCGCGCGCCGGGGCGTGCGCCCGAGATCGCGTCCGCCGCCATGACGATCGGCGTGTACGCGGTCGTCGACGGGATGTCGCCGTGGTGTCCGCCGCAGGCGTTCAGCACCGCCTCGCTCTTCTCCCCGTACTTCTTGAGGAACTCCATGCCGATGGCAGGGTGGCCGCCCTCCATCTCGTGGTCCATCGCCTTGCCGATGTCGTGCAGCAGGCCCGCGCGTCGCGCGATGGCGCCGTTCAGCCCGAGCTGGTCCGCGATCATCTGCGACAGGAACGCCACCTCGATCGAGTGACGCAGCACGTTCTGGCCGTAGCTCGTGCGGAAGTGCATCTTGCCGAGCGCCTCGATCACCTTCGGGTGCAGTCCGCGCACGTCGGCCTCGACCACCGCCTCGTTGCCGGTCTTGACGACCTTCTCCTCGATGTCGCGCTTGGTCTGCTCGACGAGCTCCTCGATGCGCGACGGATGGATGCGTCCGTCGGCGACGAGCCGCTGCAGCGCCTCGGCGGCGATGGCCTGACGCACGCGGTCGAAGCACGAGACGCTGATCACGCCCGGCGTGTCGTCGACGAGGATATCGGCGCCGGTCGCCTTCTCGATGGCGCGGATGTTCCGTCCCTCGCGGCCGATGATGCGGCCCTTCATGTCCTCGCTCGTGATCTTGATCGAGCGGACCGTCGACTCGCCGACGTTCTCGGCGGCGTAGCGCTGGATCGCCATGAGCGTGATCTCGCGCGCCTTGCCCTTCGCGTCGCGCTCTGCCTCGTCAAGGATCTTCTGCCGGAGCGCCGAGCCATCGTGCTCGCTCTCCTGGCGGACCTCGGCGAGGTACAGCTCGCGCGCCTCCTCGCGGGACAGCCCCGACGCCTTCGACAGCGCATTGCGGAGCTCGCTGCGGGTGCGCTCGTTCTCGGCGACGGCCTTCTGGAGCGACTCCTCCTTCTTGCCCAGCTCCGCCTCGCGCGAATCGATCTTCTGCTCGCGCTGGCCGATCGACTCGAGCTTCTTGTCGAGCGTCTCCTCGCGCTTGGCGGCGCGGGCGAGGCTCTCGTCGAGCTTCGCCTGGGTCGCGCGCGACTCCTGCTCGACGGCGGCGCGCTTCTCGTTGGCCTTCTTCTCGGCGGCGAGCTCGATCTCGCGGGCCTTCTTCTCGGCCTCGCTGCGGGCGGCGTCGGCGGCCAGCTCGCCCTGCGCCTTGGCGTCGGCGAGCATGCGGTCGGCCTCGGCGCGCGCACTCTTGATGCCGCGGCCCGAGGCGAAGTTGAAGATCACGATTCCCGCGACCGCACCGACGACCAGTGCGATGGCGGCCGCGACGATGACAGCGGTGATGCCGAAGTCACCGGTGGAAGCCTGAAGGAGCATGGGCATGAACGCCTCCTGAACGAAAGAACACCCGCCGGGTGCCTCATGCACCCGCCAAGCGTGCGGCGTTCACGATCGTCCAGGGGTTCGTTTCAATGCCGATTAGGGCGTTCGAGCACCGCATCCCGCGTCGCGCGTGGGCTGGCTGCCCACATGCACCTGTCGGGGAAGATGTTGAAGGGTTGAAACGGTCACGGTTACGGTTTCTGTAACAGGGGTCTGCCGCCGGTCGGAAGGGCGGCCGTGGTCTGGGTCGATCTATCTCTGCAGCCCCTTTCGGAACTGCCGAGGGTGCCTGAGCACCTGTGAACGGTCGCGAACGGCTTGGCCTGTTCGACGAGCCGGAATGGTTCGGACGGCACGGTTCGCCGCCCGGTCCGCGTCCGCGGACCCGCGGAGTTTCGGGGGATACCCCCCAACTGTCAAGGTAGGATTCGTCTTCCTGCATGCCCCCGGCCCTGACCTGGCTCTCAAACCTGCTTCCGACGAACCCGATCGCGGTCCGAATTGTCGCGGGCGGGTCGAAGCGCCCGCGGCACCTGCTCCTGCGGTCGGGCTACCTGGCCATCATGATCGCCATCCTGCTGATCGGCCTCCTCGGAGGAGACAGCACGGTCAAGCAGCTCGCGACCCGGGGCGCTGGTGCGTTCTCGGTGGTCGCCTTCGGTCAGGTCGGGCTGATCTGCATACTGACTCCGATCTTCATGGCGGGCGCGATCGTCCAGGAGGCGAGCCCGCGGACCTGGGACATCCTGCTCACGACGCCGCTCGGGAACCTGCAGATCGTCCTCGGCAACCTCTTCGGTCGGCTCTTCTTCATCCTGGCGCTGCTCCTGTCGACGCTGCCGCTGTTCGTGCTCACCCAGTTCTTCGGCGGCGTGCCCGGCGAGGCGATCTTCACGAGCTACGCGATCGCGGCTGCGAGCGCGCTGATCGTGGCGACGACGGCGGTCACGCTTTCGGTCACCCGCAGCGCGGGCAAGCGCGCGGTCTTCGTCTTCTATGCCGCGGTCATCATGTACCTGTTCGCGACCTATGCGGCAGACATCTACGCGCGCAGCAAGGTGCCGCTCGGCGTCGGCTCGGGCGCGACGCGCACGACCGTCTTCACGGCGACGAATCCGTTCCTCGCCCTCGAGAGCGCGCTGCAGTCGACGAACTACACGCCGTATCCCGCGGCCGAGGTGCCGTTCAAGCTGCTGTCGGTCCTCTATACCGCGCCTGCGACGAGCTTCTGCGTCGTCTGCGTCGTGCTGAGCTTCGGCATGATCCTGTGGTCGACGCTGCGCCTGCGCGTGATCGGCACGCGCGGACCGCGCATCTCGTGGTGGCGCGCCATCCTCGGCTCGGGTCCGAGCGCGGGCGGCACGCGGCGCTCGCGCGCGGTCGGTTCGAACCCGATCGCGTGGCGCGAGCAGATGCTGCGAAGCCAGTCGGTCGGCGGCATGTTCGGGCGCTGGGCGTTCCTCGCGCTCGGTGCGTGCATCGGCCTCGTCCTCTGCGGCCTGCACCACCAGGGCACGATCTCTTCGGCCGACATGCGGCTGGCGCTGCTCGGCGTCGTTGGCGCCGAAGTCGTCGTCGTGCTCCTCACCGCTGTCAGCCTGAGCGCGACCGCCGTCAGCCGCGAACGCGAGGACGGCACGCTCGACATCCTGCTCACGACGCCGATCCAGCCCGGTCCGTACCTCGCGGGCAAGCTGCGCGGCATCGTCCAGTTCCTGATCCCGATGCTCGCGGTGCCGTTCGTCACCCTCGGCGCCGTCGCGATCTACACGATGGCGAACGGCTTCGGTGCTGCGCAGGGCGTGCTCGTGCGCACGACCGCCGGCACGCAGCAGATCATGATGCCGATGGTGCTGCCCGAGGGGTCGCTGCTCGTCCTCCTCGACCTTGTTGCGGCGGTCAGCTTCGCCATCATGGTCGGGCTGCAGTGGTCGCTGCGCACGAAGGGCACGATCGGCTCGGTCATGGCCGCCGTCGGCGTGCTCGGTGCGATCGGGCTCGTGCTCGGTGTCTGCGCAGCGGCGCTCGGGAACTCGGTGCCCTATGTCGGCGCCGCCGCCGCCGCCGCGAGCCCGCTGAACATGCTGTTCGCGACGGTGGCGCCGAACCAGTGGATCTCCGAGAGCCTTGACGATGTGGGGGCGGCCCGCACCAGCCTCGCCATCGGCACGATCATCGCCTGCATCGCCTATGGCGCCGCGTGCTTCGGAATGCACGCGGCCATGAAGAAGAGCTTCATGATGACGGTGCGCCGCCTCGCGGGCACGAACTAGCGCCGCCCGCCCGGTTTCCGAGACGGACGCTTCCCCGCACGCATGCGCGCCCTTCGCCTTACCATCGGAGGAACCATGCTCACCTGCTCGCTGCTCGCCGCCGCCGTCCTGCACGCAACCGCCACCGCCGAGAAGCCGACGGAGGGCGTGTCGCTCACCGTCTACTCCTCGGCCGACCCCGCGGGCTTCAACCCGCAGCAGTTCATCCAGCAGCAGCGGATGAGCGGACAGGACAACGTCTGGGGCGTCCCTGGCTACGGCGTCATCAAGGAAGTGCGTCGCGTGACGGTGCCGAAGGGCATGGGCGCGCTGTCGTTCACCGATGTTGCCGCGTGGATCGATCCGACCACGGTCTCCTTCAACGACCTCGACGACGCGAAGACCACCGTGCTCGAGCAGAACTTCCAGTTCGACCTCGTGAGCCCATCGAAGCTGCTCGAGCGGTACATCGGCCGCGAGATCTCGCTGGCGGTCACGATGGGTGACGGCGTGTCGAACGTCACCGGCACGCTGCTGAGCTCGAACCAGGGCTCGCTCGTCCTCAAGACTGACGCCGGCGTGAAGATCGTCCCGATGTCGGGCGCGCAGCTCCAGCTCGGCGACCTGCCTGGCGGCCTGCTCACCAAGCCCACGCTCGTCTGGAAGCTCGCCAGCGAATCAGGCGGCGAGCACCTCGTGCGCACGACCTACCAGACCGCCGGCATGACCTGGCGGTCGGACTACAACATCGTCATCAACGGCAACGACACCAAGGGCGATATCACCGCGTGGGTCACGCTGATGAACCTCTCGGGCGCGTCGTTCGCCAACGCAGAGCTCAAGCTGGTCGCGGGCGATGTGCACAAGATCGAGGCGTCGCGCCCCATGCCGAGGGGCATGATGCGCGGGGAGGCGATGGCCATGGCCGACGCCGCGGGATTCGTCGAGAAGGAGTTCGCAGACTTCCACCTCTACACGCTGCCGCGCCGCACCGATGTCCTGCAGAACTCGACGCAGCAGATCGCGCTCTTCCCGCCGGTGAGCGGCTTCAAGGTCACGCGCGAGCTCGTGTTCGACTTCACCGGCGGCATGGGCGCGCCCGGCCAGCCGATCCTCGACCGTGACTTCGTCATCGCGTCGAAGGCGAAGCCGTCAATCCTCGTGAGCTTCGAGAACAAGAAGGAGAACGCGCTCGGCATGCCGCTGCCGAAGGGCAAGATCCGCGTCTACAAGGAGGACCCCTCCGACGGCACGCTCGAGTTCATCGGCGAGGACCTCATCGACCACACGCCGCGCAATGAGACCGTCAAGATCCGGCTGGGCGAGGCGTTCGATGTCGTCGGCGAGCGCATCCGCAGTGACTTCACCATCGACAACTCCGCCAAGCGGATGACCGAGACCTTCAAGATCGAGCTTCGCAACCAGAAGTCGTCGGCGCAGAAGGTGCGCGTGATCGAGCGCCCGTACCGGTGGACCAACTGGCAGATCACCAAGAAGAACGCCGAGTTCGAGA
>JBEGLX010000097.1:0-11588 GCA_041183345.1 Planctomycetota bacterium | reverse complement strand
ACTCAGGCAAAATCGAACTGATGGAGAGGCGCGGGGTCTGGACGCGAGTAACTTGAGTCCATGTCCTTGAAGTTCAGCCGTGCTCGGCTCCAGGTCGGGATGGTCGCCGCGATGCTCGCGGTCGGGGCGTTGGCGCTTCCGGCGTCTGCGTTGCCCCCCATCGTCCGCCCGCACGAGGACGAGGTCATCTACCAGATCATGCCGATCGCCTGGCGCGACTCGAACCTGGATGTGACCGGCTCGGTGCAGACGCGCTTCGGCGACTTCGGCGGGCTGGCGTCGGTCGAGAGCCTCGACTACCTGCAGTACCTCGGCGTGACGATGGTCTACCTGCAGCCGATCTTTCCGTCGCCTGCGTATCACGGCTACCAGCACGGCGTGCCCGACACGCTGAATCCGCGCTTCGGAACCGAGCCTGAGTTCCTCGCGTTCGTGAATGCGGCGCACGCGCGCGGCATCAAGGTCATCCTCGACTTCGTCGCCTACGGCATCAGCCATAGCTCAAGCTACTACCAGTCGGCGTTCCAGAATCCGGCGAGCCCGTTCGACTCGTGGCTGGCGTTTACGAACGCGGCGAACTCGTCGTACGTCGGCTACACCTTCAACACCTGGAACGGGTCGCAGGTCGGCTTCATCCACTGGAACCTCGACAACCCTGCGACGGTGACGACCATCACCAACTGGGCGAAGAAGTGGCTCGATCCGAACGGCGACGGAGATGTGTCGGACGGCGTCGACGGATTCCGTCTCGATCACGCGTGGGCCTCGGGTGGCGAAGGCTGGGGCGCCGACATCGACTTCTGGAACACGTGGTGCTCGTCGCTGCGCGCGGTGCGGCCCGATGTGTTCATCTTCTGCGAGCCGAGCGACTGGGGCAACTACGGCAGCGATCTCCTGCAGCCGAACGCCTTCAACGCCGTGATCACCAAGCCGTGGCAGTTCGCCTCGCGCGATGCGGTGAACCTGCGCAACGCGTCTGGGCTCTACAGCTCGATGGCCGCGACCTATGCCGCCGTCCCCGCGGGCAAGCTCGTGGTCGCGCAGATGAGCGACCACGATTCCGATCGCCTCGCGTCGGTGCTGGCGAACAGCGCCGCGCGGCAGAAGGTCGCCGCGGCGATCCAGTTCACGCAGCCTTTCCCGCCGAACATCTACTACGGCGACGAGCTCGGGATGCGCGGGACGAAGGCGGTGACCGGGACCGACGCCGATGACATCCCCATGCGCGAGCCCTTCAAGTGGCGGGCGGTGGCCGGCGCGCCGATGTCGAACTACACCGCGATCACGGCGGGAACGGCGCCGCCATCGTTCAGCGCGAACAACGATGGGCGCAGCGTCGAGGAGCAGCGGGGGCTCGCGGGCTCGATGCTCGAGACGTATCGGTCGCTGATCACGGTACGGCGCAACTCGATCGCGCTGCGGCGCGGCTCGTATCTGCCGGTCTCAAGCCCGAACACGGGGGTCTACGCCTTCGTGCGCCATCATGCCGAGCAGACGGTGCTTTGCGTGATCAACCTGAATTCGGCGACGACGAACACGACCATCGACCTCAGCGGTTTCGGCGTGCCGAAGACAGGCACTGCGCCAGTCAGCCTCGAGAGCGGCGCGACGCTTCCTGCGATCACGCCTGCGAATCGCGCGGCGTATCCCGTGGCGCTCGGCGCGCGCGCGTGGTTCATTGCCCGCGCCAGCCTCACGCCGCCCATCGATACGTCGCATGCGGACATCGATGGGCGCAGCATCCCGTTCGATGGCGGTGCGCAGGCGCTGGTGTCCACGCAGGCTGCGGCATCGAGCTTCGGCGACAACGTCGGCGAGCTCGACCAGATGTTCGTGCGCGCCGACGGCGATGCGCTGCGGGTCTCGATCTCGGGCAACATCCCGACCGATGGCACGGCGCTCACGCTCTTCATCGATGTGAATCCTGGCGCTCCGACCGGCCAGAACCGGCTCGTGACCGCGCACCTGCCTTCGCCGCCCGCGGGGCTCGCGCTGCTCGATGGCGCCACCTTCGACGCGGGATTCGCGCCCGATGTCCTCTACTACGTGAATTCGGTGAGCTCGCTCGTCTACGTCGACCGCGTGTCGCTGCCGAGCGCGCCTGCGCTGGCGGTGAAGGACTACCGCGGCAATTCGGCGCTGAACTCGGGGCGCGGCGTGCTCGGCGGAGGCGCGAATCCGAACGGACTCGAGGTCGCCCTCGACAACACGAATGCGCTCGGTCCGAGCACGGCAACGACGGGCTTCGAGCTGCGCATCCCGTTCGCGGATCTCGGTCTTCCCCCGACCTTCGCCGGGCAGATCGCGGTCGCCGCGTGCCTCGAGCGCACGACGGGCGCGCTCTCGAACCAGTGGATGCCCTCGCTCGCCGCTGGGAGCGCTGACCTCGGGCTCTCGCCGAATCTCGGCGGGGTGCCCGGCACGCAGCACGTCGCGTTGTTCGTCGGGCTGCTCGGCGACATCAATGCAGACGGCTCGGTGAACGGCGCCGATCTCGCGCTGCTCCTTGGTTCATGGGGCCAGAGCGCCGCAGCGAGTGGATTCCTCGCCAGCGATCTCAATGGCGATGGAACGGTCGATGCCGCCGACCTCTCCGTCCTGCTCGCGCAGTGGGGGCTGTAGCATCCGCGCATGGCGCGCGCCGTCCTCAGTCATCTCGTCGCAGATGTTGTCTCCGGCAGGATCGTGCCCGCGACCGTCGTCGTCGGCGATGATGGCCGCATCGAGTCGATCGGCGCCGCGTCGGGCGAAGTCGCGCCGGGCGTGCTGATCCCAGGGCTCGTCGACGCGCATGTGCATGTCGAGAGCAGCATGCTGCCGCCATGGGAGTTCGCGCGCGTGGCGATGCGTCATGGCACGGTCGCAAGCGTGAGCGATCCGCACGAGATCGCGAATGTCCTCGGCGAGGATGGCGTTCGTTTCATGCTCGACGACATCGCGGGCTCGCCATTCACATGCTGGTTCGGATGCCCGTCGTGCGTGCCCGCGACCGCCTTCGAGAGCGCGGGTGCGGTGCTTGACGCCGCCGCATGCGCGCGGCTCCTCGGCGATCCGCGCATTCCGTATCTCGCGGAGATGATGAACTGGCCCGGGGCCATCGCGGGCGACGCAGAGGTCCTTGCCAAGATCGCCGCCGCGCAGGCGCGCGGCAAGCCGGTTGACGGGCACGCCCCTGGGCTTCGCGGCGAGCAGGCGCGCGCGTACTTCGCCCGCGGTATCTCCACCGACCATGAGTGCTTCACGCTCGACGAGGCGCGCGAGAAGGCGTCGCTCGGCGTGCGGATCCTCATCCGCGAGGGCAGCGCCGCGCGCAACTTCGAGGCGCTGTGGCCGATGCTCGTCGAGCGCCCCGAACTCTGCATGTTCTCGACCGACGACGCGCATCCGGACGACTTGCTCACGGGGCACATCGATCGCATGCTTGCGCGCGCAGTGGCGCACGGCGTGCCCGTGATGGCGGCGCTGCGCGCGGCCACGCTGAATCCCGTGCGGCACTACGGGCTTCCCTGCGGGCTGCTTCAGCGCGGCGATCGCGCGGATTTCGTGCTGGTCGACGATCTTGCGTCGTTCCGGACGCAGCGCGTGTGGATCGAGGGCGAGCTCGTCGCGGAGGGCGGGCGCCCCGTGGTCCCGCCGCGCCAGTCCGCGACGCCAAACGCGTTCCGTCCCGCGCGCGTGACAGCCCGGGATCTCGCGGTCGCTGCGCCTGGGCCGCTCTGCGAGGCGCGCGTGATCGTGGCCGAGGATGGACAGCTCGTCACGCGTTCGGCGATCGCCATGATTTCCGCGCATGACGGCCTGCTGGAGCCGGATCCCTCGAGTGACACGCTGCTCATCGCGGTCGTCAATCGCTATGCAGACGCTCCCATCGCCACCGCCTTCATTCGCGGAATTGGTCTCAAGCAAGGCGCGATCGCCTCGAGCGTCGCCCACGATTGCCACAATGTCGTGGCCGTCGGCGCCTCGCGCGCAGAGCTCGCCGACGCGATCAACGCCGTGTTCGCAGCAAGGGGCGGGCTTGCGGTCGCGTCCGGCGGGCGCAGCGAGACGCTCGCGCTTCCCATCGCGGGGCTCATGAGCGACCGACCTGCCGAAGAGGTTGCGCGAGGCTATGCAGCCGTCTCCGCGGCTGCGAAGGTGCTGGGTTCGCCGCTACGCGCGCCCTTCATGACCCTGAGCTTCATGGCGCTGCTCGTCATTCCCGAGCTCAAGCTCGGCGATCGCGGGCTGTTCGATGGGATCCGATTCCGCTTCGTGCCGCCCGTCAGCGCAGCGCATTCGGATGCCTGATCTGCTGCAGGAAGTCGCACGGGGACGGTATGCTCAGGACTGATGACGACCCCACACGGGTGGAACCTCGACAGATCCTACGCGCGCCTTCCGGCGCCGCTGTTCGAGGCGGCCGAGCCTGAGCCGTTCCCAAAGCCTGAGCTCGTGGTGTTCAACCACGAACTCGCGCGTGAGCTCGGACTCGACCTCTTGGGTACTCCTGCGAGCGAACTCGCGGCGATCTTCACGGGTCAGCAGCTTCCCGCGGGCGCGCAGCCGATCGCGCAGGCGTACGCAGGGCACCAGTACGGGCACTTCGCGATGCTCGGAGACGGTCGCGCGATCCTGCTCGGCGAGCAGATCACGCCTTCCGGGGCGCGATTCGACATCCAGTTCAAGGGCTCGGGCGAGACGCGCTTCTCGCGCCGTGGCGATGGCCGCGCGGCGCTCGGGCCGATGCTGCGCGAGTACATCGTGAGCGAGACGATGCACGCGCTCGGCATCCCGACCACGCGCAGCCTTGCCGTCGCCGCGACCGGCGAGACCATCAGCCGAGCTGGCCCGAAGCCGGGCGCGGTGCTGACGCGTGTCGCGGCCAGCCACATCCGCGTGGGGACGTTCCAGTACGCGGCGGGGCTCGGCGATCTCGAGCTATTGCGTGCGCTCGCAGACCACGCGATCGCGCGCCACGATCCAGCGCTCGTCGATTCGCCCGAGAAATACGCTGGATTCCTGAACGCCGTCGTCGCGCGGCAGGCAGCGCTTGTCGCCCAGTGGCAGCTCGTCGGGTTCGTGCATGGCGTGCTGAACACAGACAACACGCTCGTCTCGGGCGAAACCATCGACTACGGGCCGTGTGCGTTCATGGACGCGTACAACCCCGACACCGTCTTCAGCTCGATCGACCACCACGGGCGATATCGATACGGACATCAGCCCGCGATCATCCAGTGGAATCTCGCGCGTTTCGCAGAGGCATTCGTGCCGCTCCTGTCGGACGACGAGTCGACTGCGTTCGCGCTGGCGAACGAGGCGCTTGAGCGGTTCGCAGGCGCCTATCGCGGCGCGTGGCTCGCAGGCATGCGCGCGAAGCTCGGGCTCTTGCGCGATGACTCTGAGGATCTCGAGCTCGTGCGCGAGTTGCTCGCTTGGATGCAGGAGCAGCGCGCCGACTACACCAACACCTTCCGCGCGCTTTCCCGCGGAGAGGAGCCCGCAGGGCTCTCGGCATGGATCGCACGCTGGCACACTCGGCTCGATTCGGAAGGTCGCGCGCGCCGCGAGGCGCTGCGTGCGATGCGGGCGGTCAATCCCGCCGTGATCCCGCGCAACCATCGCGTCGAGGAAGCGCTGCTCGCCGCCGAGGAACGCTTCGATCTCGCGCCGCTCCGCGAGCTCGTGACGGTGCTCTCGACGCCCTTCGATCTCGCGCCCGTCCACGCGAAGTATGCCGAGCCGCCGCCGCCGGATTTCGCGAACTACTGCACGTTCTGCGGAACCTGACTATCGCGGCCGCAGCAGCGCATACACGGCGTCGTCGATGAACTCGCCGTCCTTGAAGTACTTGCGGCGCAGCAGTCCTTCGCGCGTGAAGCCCGACTTCTCGAGCACGCGGTGCGAGGCAGGATTGGTCACGAACGCTCCTGCCTCGATGCGCTCGATGTCCGTGTGCGCGAACAGCGCCTCGCAGAACGCGCGCACCGTCGTCGTCATCACGCCGCGGCCCCAGTGCGATTCGCCGATCCAATACCCGATTTCCGCGCAGAAACGCGCATTCTCGCTGCCGCGCATCGCGGAGATGCCGCCGACCGACTCATCCTCGCAGGTGATGGTCCAGTGGACATCGCGCCCCTCGGATGTGGCGATCGAGAGCCAGCGCTCCGCCGCCTCGGTCGTATAGGGGAAGGGAAAGCGATCGAAGAGCGCGCGCGAGACGTTGCGGTTGTTCGCGTGGCGGATCAGCGCGTCCTTGTCGGCCCACGCCCAGGGGCGGAGCGCGTAGCGGGGGAGCGAGAGTTCGATTCGGCTTGGGAACATCGGCAGGCCCTATGAAATCCGCTCGTCGACCACGGTCGCGATCAGGAATCCGTCGTATCCCTTTGCGCCGACCGTCTGCACGCCTGCAGCCTCGAGCCGCGGGTGGTGCGACACGAACTCCATCATCGCGCGCAGGCCGTCGACGTTTGGGTCGCCCGTCGTCGGATCGATCAGCCTTCCGCGGCTGATTGCGTTGTCGACGACGATCAGCGTTCCCGTGCGCGCAAGCGCAAGCGCGTGCTTCAGGTAGAGCGGGCAGTTCTGCTTGTCCGCATCGATGAAGATCATGTCGAATGGCGCGGCCCTTGCGCGTACGAGCGCCTCGAGCGAGTCCGCCGCAGGGCCGACCAGGACCTCCGACTTCTCGGAGAGATTCGCCCTCGCAAGGTTCTCGCGCGCGATCTGCGCGCGTTCCGGGTCGAGTTCGAGCGTGGTCAGCCGTCCATCCGCAGGCAGGGCGCGCGCAAGCCAGATCGCGCTGTAGCCGGCGAGCGTGCCGATCTCGAGGATCCGCCGCGCGCCGATCGCACGCGCCAGCACCTGCAGCATGCGCCCCTGGGCAGGCGCGACGGCGATCGCAGGCATCCCCGCACGATTCGCCGACGCCGTCGCGCTTCGCAGCGCAGCGTCGTCGGCCCCGAGCCAATCCTCGAGCGCGCGATCGACCTCGAGCCAGAGTGGCTCCGGTTCCTTCGGGTCCTGCATGCGGGGACGATAGCGGCGGCGTCGGGGCTGTGCTACCGACCGCCCCGCACATCCACGCTCCATCACGAGGGATGGTGAGAAGCCGTGTCGCGAGCGCGAGGGCAAGCTCATCGACGACATTCTCAGGGCAGACGAAGGTCGCGACGCGGCGCTCGTGCAGTCGGCCGACTCACGCCGGCCAGAGCCACGCGAAGACAGCTCCCGTGATCAGCCCGAACAGGACGCCATCGATGAGGCAGGTCACGATCTCGCGTATTGAACGCTGGAACCAGATGTCGTTCGGGAGCCCAGCGATGCAGTAGGAGAGGATTCCAGCGGTGCCGAGCACCTGCATCGTCTTGGCGAACTCGGGCCGCGCCTCGCCGGCGGCGGCTCCGTGCGGAAGCGCGTTCCAGCCCATGTATCCGATCAGGGTGCTTGTGACAAGGATCACGAGCAGCGTCAGCAACATGCTGCGCCCCATGTTGATGGGCCCCCAGACGCGCAGGATCCCGATCGGGCTCTTCTGCATCTCGTCCCACTTCGACTGCTTCTCCTCCTTGGACATGCCCTCGAGCCTGCGGAACTCGGGGAATCCGTAGCTTCCCGGTGGAATCCCCATGCGCTTCACAGTGGCGATGAACTCGTCCTCGTTCGGAATCGCCTTCCAATCGCCCTTGTGGTGGCCGATGAGCATCCATGCAAGGGCGCTCGCGACCCACACTGCGACCGTCGATGCCACGATGGGGATCCAGAGATGGAGGAGGAAGTCCATGAAGGTCCTTTCGATTTGGGCGATGCAACCATCGGCAATCCGCGCCGCATGAAGCCAATGCAACTCGGTGGACCCGGCCGCCGCACACCCGCCGCATGCGGACTCGCACCCATCGCGCAGTTGCGCTGCGTGGGACCAGCGAGGCGGACCTGCGGCTTCTGCACGCGATGGAGCGCGGCCCTGCGTCGAACGCGCCCGCGGGCACGAAGCCGCGCGAATGGGCCGCGTTCCACGCACCCTGGCTGGAGATCCTTGGCGACCGCGACGGAAGCCGGACGGGCGTCACCCCGCGGGTCGTGCTCGAGGAGGGCCATCCGGCAGGCTCAGTCGATCTCGCGCCCTAGGATGGACTCGACACGCTCGGGTACTGGATCGCCCGCGAAGACTGGGGGCGCGGAATCGCCAGCGCCGCAGCCGGGCTCATGCTCGCGGAGTTCGCGCGGAGGTCACTCTACGCGGCGGCTGCCGCGTCCAATGCTCCGTCGATCCGAGTCCTTGAGAGGCACTGGTTCACGCTGCCCTCGCGAGTCGCGACGCCTGAAACGGCGCGTACCGTCGAGCGGGAGACGGCGACCCTGGTGCTTCGGTAGCGCGACCGTGCCCGCGAGGGCCGGGGGAGGCTGATCCACTTTCGCTTGGCGAGAACCCGCGGGACACTCGTTGCACTGATGAGGAGCGTCCTTCCGTTCGCGCGCATCACGCACGCAGGCGGCAAGACGGGCACCGGGCAACGCTGGTTCGCCTCCCCGAGCTCTGCGATCACCGCGCGGCGCCCTCAGGCTCTCCTCTCAAATCCCGCCTCACTCCTCACTCCGCTATTGCAAACGGCCCGCCGCGACCGAAGTCGCGGCGGGCCGTTTGCAATAGCGGGGACAGGACTTGAACCTGCGACCTCCGGGTTATGAGCCCGACGAGCTACCAACTGCTCTACCCCGCAGACTGCAAGAATACCAAGACACGCGCCGAAAGGCAAGCGACGCATCGAGACGCGCGGAACCACCGCAAATCTCCGCAAAAACGCGCCGCGCCTCCGTAGGATTCCTGTCTCGCAACAGCACGCACGGAAGGGCAGCGGTCATCACATGAGCAACAACGCCACCGATACGCAACGCGTCATCTACTCGATGCTCGGCGTCTCGAAGACGATCAACGGCAAGAACATCCTCAAGGACATCTACCTGTCCTACTTCTACGGCGCCAAGATCGGCGTGCTCGGCCTGAACGGCGCGGGCAAGTCGACGCTGCTCAAGATCCTCGCCGGCGTCGACAAGGAGTTCGAGGGCAAGGTCGAGATGGCGCCCGGCTTCCGCGTCGGCTACCTCGAGCAGGAGCCGCTCAAGCACGAGAAGCGCTCCGTCGAGGAGGTCATCCGCGAGGGCTGCACCGAGGTCACCAAGCTCCTCGAGGAGTTCGACCGGCTCAACGAGAAGCTCTGCGACCCGAGCCTTTCACCGGACGACATGGAGAAGGCGCTCGCGCGCGTCGGCGACCTTCAGGAAAAGCTCGACCTGATCGACGCGTGGACGCTCGACAGCCAGCTCGACATGGCGATGGACGCCCTCCGCTGCCCGCCGAAGGAAGCGACCTGCGACAAGCTCTCGGGCGGCGAGCGCCGCCGCGTCGCGCTCTGCCGGCTGCTTCTCTCGAAGCCCGACGTCCTGCTCCTCGACGAGCCCACCAACCACCTCGACCCCGAATCCGTCTACTGGCTCGAGCAGTACCTCGCGCGCTACCCGGGCACGGTCATCGCCGTCACCCACGACCGCTACTTCCTCGACAACGTCGCAGGCTGGATCCTCGAGCTCGACCGCGGCGTCGGCATTCCCTACAAGGGCAACTACACCGGCTGGCTCGAGCAGAAGCACAAGCGCCTCGCCATCGAGGAAAAGCAGGAATCCGTTCGGCAGAAGACGCTCGCGCGCGAGCTCGAGTGGGTGCGCCAGAACCCGAAGGGCCGCCAGGCGAAGTCGAAGGCCCGCGTGGCCGCCTACGAGCGCCTCCTGAACGAAGACCAGGAGAAGCGCGCGAAGGAGATCGAGATCTACATCCCGCCTGGCCCGCGCCTCGGCAACCTGGTCATCGAGGCCAAGGATCTCTCGAAGGCCTTCGGCGACACGCTGCTTCTCGAGAAGGTCGAGTTCTCGATTCCGCCTGGCGCGATCGTCGGCATCATCGGCCCGAACGGCGCCGGCAAGACCACGCTCTTCAAGATGATCGTGGGCCTCGAGCAGCCCGATTCCGGCTCGTTCAAGGTCGGCGACACCGTCAAGCTTGCGTACGTCGAGCAGACCCGCGACTCGCTTCCCGCTGGCAAGAACGTCTGGGAGGTGATCTCGGAAGGGAGCGAGGAGATCCGGCTTGGCAACGCCAAGGTCAACAGCCGCGCGTACGTCGCCCGCTTCGGCTTTTCCGGCGTGGATCAGCAGAAGAACGTCGACACGCTCTCGGGCGGCGAGCGAAACCGCGTGCACCTCGCGCGGCTTCTCAAGAGCCACGCCAACGTCATCCTCCTCGACGAGCCCACCAACGACCTCGACGTCAACGTCATGCGCGGACTCGAGGAGGCGCTCGAGAACTTCGCAGGAACAGCCGTGATCATCAGCCACGATCGCTGGTTCCTCGACCGTCTGGCCACCCACATCATCGCCTTCGAGGGCGACGCCAAGATCCACTTCCACAACGGTAACTGGTCGAGCTACGAGGAAGAGCGACGGAAGCGCTTCGGCGAGGACGCTGCGCAGCCGCATCGCATGAAGTATCGGAAGCTGACCCGGACCTGAGCGTGGAACGGTGTTCAGAAAATCCGCAAGGCTTCAGAGGCGGGAATGGGGAATTCACCCCTTCCCAAAAACCCCGAATCGGCGTCATGATGTCGTGATCCCAACGTTCCGGGATCGCTGAGGATGCTGACACCGTCTGATCCAACTACGGCGCTTGCCGCGCTGATCGCCGGCAACCAACGCCACGTCGACCGACGCGCCAATGGGCGCTCGGCCACCGTGTCGACCCGCATCCCTCCTGCGAGCGCCAAGCCCTTCGCGCTCTCGATCGAGATCGAGCGCATGCGCGAGCCGCTCACCGACCTCTTCGACGTCTCCGTGGACCAGGTGCAGTCGTTCGTGCTCTCGCCCGGCTCGGGCGACATGCGCTCGGGGCGCTTCGAGGTGATGGTCTCCTCCGAGGAGGACCTCGTCCGCATCGTCGACGGGTCCGTCGAGGCGCTCGGCTTCTCGCTCGTCGTCGTGCTCGGGCGGCTGAAGGAGCACGTCGCCGAGATCGACCTCGCCTTCCGCAGCGCGGAGAACCGCTGCTTCGGCGTCGCGCGCCAGCTGCTCCTCTCGAACGGCACGCTCGCCACGTCGATCGCGACGGGGCGGATCCGCATGGTGGGCGCGGTCCTGGACGAGCGCGATGGGCGCGTGCACTGGCTCGGGGAGCATCCCGACCAGAAGGCGCTGCTCCGCTCGGGCAAGTAGATTGCCCACGCCATGTCGACCGTCCACGCAACCGTGATGGCGGGCATCCCCGCCACCAATCTCTCGCTCTATCGCGCCATCCGCTTCAAGGTCGGCGATCCCGCGGCGCTGCTCACGCTTCCGACCGCGGGCGGCGGAAGCGAGCGCCTGCTCATCATCCGCGACATCGAGATGGAGCGCGCGAAGCGCCACGCCCGTGCCGACCGCGTCCATTGCCCCGCTGATTTCGAGCCTGCGGGCGGGCTCTCTGGCGACCGCGAGACGGCGACCGCACAGTCGGTGGCGCAGTGCCTGGTTTCTCGCGGGATCAAGGCTGTCCGCGCCGATCGCTCGCTGCCGCTGATCTT
>JBEGLX010000096.1:0-11676 GCA_041183345.1 Planctomycetota bacterium | reverse complement strand
CCCAACCAGCACCGCCGCGATCACCGCAAGCACTGTGCCGAGGTTCGCGATCGCCCAACGCGGATCGCCGGCGAGCCCGACGCCGGCGAAGAAGACGGTGAGCAGCAGCGTGTGCAGCGGCACGACGTCGGCGCGGATCTGCGTCGCGAATCGCGAGCCGCCGAGGAGCACGCCCGCCACGAACGCTCCAAGGGCGGGCGGCAGCCCCGCCGCCTCTGCGCCGATCGCGCTGCCGAGCGCGCACACCATGGCAAGCAGCACGGCGAGCTCGCGGTTGCGCGCCATCGCGCGCGCCCCGAGGAGCGCGGGCACGACGAGCTTCACGAGCAGGAGGAAGCCGACGGACACCACGCCCGCGAAGATCGCCGTCCGCCCGGCGGTCCACGCCAGTTGCCCGAGGTCGCCGCCCGTCTCGGCGAACGCGATCGCGAGCACGATCGGTACGACCGCGATGTCCTGGACAAGCAGGATCCCCATCGACAGGCGGCCGTAGTTCGAGTCAAGCGCGCGTGCGTCGACGAGAAGCCGCGCCACCACCGCCGTGCTCGACAGGGCGACGACGGCGCCGAGGGCGAAGGCCGCGCCGCCGCCGAGCCCGAGCGTGCGCGCGACAGCGGTCCCCACCAGGATCGTCAGCACGACCTGGATGATTCCCGCGATGAACGCGCTTCGTCCGAGCCGCCGCAGCCGTGCGAAGCTGAACTCGGTCCCGATGGTGAAGAGCAGCAGCGAAGCGCCGAGCTCGGCGAGGAAGTCGATGCCCTCGCCCGCGCTCACGAGCCCGAGCACGTTCGGCCCGACCAGCGTGCCTGCCACGAGATATCCAAGCACCGCGCTCGCGCCCGCGCGCTCCGCGAGCATGCCGAGCGCAAGCGCGGCGCCGATGAGCGCGAGGATGTCGACCATGAAGCCGTGCACGCTCGGAGACTAGCGTGCCGGATCGGATTCCGCTTCGCGGGCGCTTTCGCATGGACTCGCGCTGCGGCGCGCTGGGCTTCCGCGCCGCAGCGTGCGGCTACGCCACCACGTCCCAGCGGATCATCATCGCGTGATCCTCGTGCACGGTGTTGTGGCAGTGCATGACATACCGGCCGACCCAATCGCGGAACTTCATGTAGATCCGCATCTCGTCGCCGGGATAGAGCGGGAACACATCCTTCACGCCGCCGAGCACCGTTCCCGCGACCGACTGGTCGTTGCGGGTCAGGATGCGGTACTCCTCCAGATGCATGTGGATCGGATGGGCCCAGCCGCCCGAGGTGCTGATGTTCCAGATCTCTGCGGTTCCCTGCTTGATCACGGCATCGACGCGGTTCATGTCGGCGATCTGGCCGTTCACCGTCCAGAGCCCGTTCTCGCGGTCGAAGTGCCAGTGGCGCTCGCGCACCACGGGAACATCCATCGCCGGCAGCGGCTTCAGCACCGACGGCACCTGGCTCGGATCGGGCACGTTCGTCTCGCGCCGGATGATGAACTTGAGGATCTTCGGCGCGCTCGTCATCGGCAGCGGATCGTCCTGCGGCCCGCGTCCGTCGCGGTGCTCGGCGCGATTCACGAGGAAGATCTCGGTGGTGCCGGCGGGAACCTGGCTGAAGTCGACGACGATGTCGGCGCGCTCGGCGGGTGCGAGGCGCACGCGGTTCGCCAGGATCGGCGCTGGCAGCAGGTTGCCGTCGTTGCCGATGTGCTGGAAGGTCATCGAGTTCGAGAACCACAGGTCGTAGAAGCGCGCCACGCTTCCGTCGAGCAGGCGGAGCCGGTACTTGCGGCGCTCGACCTCGAAGTACGGCTGGACGGTGCCGTTCACGAGGTACTTGTCGCCGATGTAGCCGTCCATGTCCATCACGTCCATGGTCTGCACGCCCTCGGTGTTGAAGCGCGCATCGGAGATCATCAGCGGGATGTCGTAGCGGTTCCGCACGCGGCGCCCGTCGGGAACGCCGCTCGGCAGCCGGTGGGCATCCGGATTCGGGTCGCGCTCGTTGCCGCTGTCCTTGTCGTTGAAGAGCAGGAAGAAGCCCGCGAGCCCGCGGTGCACGTTCTGCGCGGTGTAGTGATCGGTGTGATCGTGGTACCAGAGCGTCGACTTCGCCTCGAGCGGATCGCCGCCCGCGCAGATGTTCGGGTAGTGGAAATCCCAGAATTCGCCGGGCGCATAGAGGTTCAGCGGGAATCCGTCGCTCTCGGATGCGTGGTGCCCGTTGTGGACGTGCGTCGAGATCTCAGGCGACCCGAATCCGGAGACCACGTTCGGCAGGCAGTTGCGCATGCGCACGAGCGCGGGCACGCCGTAGCGCATCATGAACGTCATGCCCGGGCACGATCCGCCGAAGGTGCTGGCGGTGGTCAGCCCGAGCTGCGGATGCGGGCTCGACTGCGCCTCGCACACGTCCGTCTGGTAGAAGACCTGGGCAGGGAACTCGTCGTATCGCTGGAACTTCGCGGGATCGAAGACCGGATCGAGCGGTTGGAACGGCGGCAGCGGAGTGGCGTATTTCGGGAACTTCAGCGGCTGCAGGAACGGAATCGTCGCAGGGCTGGTGGGCACCTCGCCCATCGCCCCGGCTCGGGTCTTCGTGTTGATGAAAAACGCACCAGCCGTCAAGGCTGAGTGCTTTAGGAAGCTTCGACGTGTGGGGATAACGCCGCGAGACTTCGCGTGCATGCCATACCTCCGTGGACTTGCCACGACTGTGCACCAACCGCAGGCCTGAAATCGCTGGGGACGACGAGCCAGCGCACGAGTGGAGTGCGCGTGCCGGATTCAGGTTCCGCGTG
Source organism: Planctomycetota bacterium (assembly GCA_041183345.1). Classification (GTDB taxonomy): domain Bacteria; phylum Planctomycetota; class Phycisphaerae; order Phycisphaerales; family SM1A02; genus QWPT01. The sequence continues at coordinate 8,898 of JBEGLX010000096.1, read as the reverse complement.
CTCGGTCAGACCTCCACCAACGGACGACGATGGTGGAGCCTGCAAGTTCCCTGACGAGGGGACGACTTCCTGCGTCTGATGAGCCGAGACAGACGTTAGCAGCCGAAGAGGTGGCTGCAAGGCTTCACGGAACAATCGGCTTCAATTCCGCAGATGCGCTGACCATGCCTACGTCTAAGAAAACACGCAGCGCACGCCGGGTCGTCGCGGTCGCGCGCTGCGGATAGAGGAATCAAGCGATTTATGAATGCGGCGTTCAGGTCGCGCGCCATCCCGGAATGGGGCGGCCGTTTTTCCGATGCTGCTCGTGGAACCAGGTGATGCGCGCGCGGTCCTGATGGGGGAGCACGCCGATCACTCCGCGGGCGATCCCTTCGGGTGCGCCGAGCGCAGGGCACGCGCTCCACTTGTCGATCCGATGGTTGCCGAAGCGCGCCATGCCCGTGTGCGCGCTCAGGTTGGTGTCGAGCTCTTCGTTGGGCTCGAAGAACCCGAACGCCCAGCGGATGTCGCGGATCGCCTCGCTCGCACCGCTCAGCATGCGCCAGCCGCGCAGCCGGTCGAGGCCGTGCTCGGACATGTACCGCTTCATGTCCGCGGGCGAATCCTCGGCGAGCGAGAAGGTGTAGAACTGCACGGGGTCGCCCATGACGGGCTCGAGCAGCGCGTGCGCCTCGCGCATCCGCGCGGTGAGGTCGCGGCAGATGCCGTTGCACTTCACGTACATGAAGGTCGCGGCGAACACGCGTCCGGCGACGAGGTCGGTCTGGAAGCGCACGCGCTTCCCGTCCTGGTCGACGAGCTCATGGTCGCGGAACGATCTCGTTCCATCGGGGTTCATCGCGTACGCGCCGAGTCCGCCCTTGATCGCGGCACCGGCGGCCGTGGTCGTCGGACTCGCCGCCCGCGTCGCGCAGCCGGACAGGAGCGCGGCGGCGGGCACGATCATCCCGAGCAGCGCCGCGCGCCGGGCCGTCTCGCCCGGCTTCGGCTTCTCGCGCGTCATGGCACCACATCCCATCGGAGCATCATCGAGTGATCCTCGTGGACGGTGTTGTGGCAGTGCATGACGTACCTGCCGACCCAGTCGCGGAACTTCATGTAGATGGTCATCTCGTCGCCCGCGTAGAGCGGGAAGACGTCCTTGCGCCCGCCGAGCACGGTGCCTGCCACCGACTGCCCGTTGCGCGTGAGTATGCGGTACTCCTCCATGTGCATGTGGACCGGATGCGCCCAGCCGCCCGAGGTGCTGAGGTGCCAGATCTCCGCGGTGTTCTGCTTGACCACCGCCGACGGCGCCGAGAGGTCGGCGAGCTTGCCGTTGATCGACCACATGCCGTTGGTGCGGTCGAAGTGCCACGAGCGCGTGGCGACGACGGGCATGTCCATCGCGGGATTCGGCTTGAGCACCGCGGGCACCTGGCTCTGGTCGGGCACCGAGCCCGACTTCGGGCGGATGACCAGCTTGAGCAGCTTCGGCGCGGTCGCCATCGGGAGCAGGTTGCCCGTCGGCCCGCGGCCGTCGATCTGCTCGGCGCGATTGACGAGGAAGATCTCCGTGGTCGTCGACGGCAGCGTGCTGAAGTCGACGACGATGTCGGCGCGCTCCGCGACGGCGAGCTTGACATGGTTCGCGGTGACCGGCGCGGGCAGCAGGTTGCCGTCGTTGCCGATGTGCTGGAACTCCATCGAGTTCGAGAACCAGAGCTCATAGAACCGGGATGGACCGCCGTCGAGGATGCGGAAGCGGTACTTGCGGCGCTCGACCTCGAAGTACGGCTGGACGAGTCCGTTCACCGTGTACTTGTCGCCGAGGTGACCGTCCATGTCCATGATGTTCATCACCTGCTTGCCCTGCGAGTCGAACCGCGGGTCGAACAGGACGAGCGGGATGTCGTAGCGGTGCTTCACGCGCTTGCCGTCGGGTACGCCGCTCGGGAGCCGGAGTGCGTCGGGATTCGGGTCGTTCTCGTTGCCGCTGTCCTTGTCGTCGAACAGCAGGAAGAAGCCAGCGAGCCCGCGGTAGACGTTCTGGCTGGTGAAGTCGAGGCAGTGGTCGTGGTACCACAGCGTCGACTTTGCCTCGAGCGGATCTCCGCCCGCGTAGATGTTCGGGTAGTGGTGGTCGCGGAACATGCCCGGGCTGAAGTGATCGCCTGGGTAGCCGTCGGACTCGGAGGGATGGTGCCCGTTGTGGACGTGGGTGATCACGTCGCAGTGCCCGAAGCCCTGCACGGTCGGCGGCAGGTGGTTCTTCATGCGCACGAACGCAGGCTGCCCGTAGCGCATCATGAAGGTCGGCGCCGGGTATGAGTCGCAGAACGTGCTCAGCGTCGAGAACCCGAGCTGCGGGTGCGCGCGGTGCTGCGCCTCGCAGATCTCGTACTCGTAGAAGTAGGTCGGCGCGAACTCCTCGAAGCGCTGGTGCGCGGAGGGATCGATGATCGGATCGAGGGGCTGCCACTCGGGCAGCGGGATGGCGTAGTTGGGGAAGCGCAGCGGCTGAAGCCACGGCACCGTGAACGGGCTCGTCGGCGCCTCGTCGAGCATCTTCAGCGAGAACTTCGAGTTGATGAAGAACGCGCCCGTCGCGAGCGCGGAGCCCTTGAGGAACTCGCGCCGGTTGGCTGATCGCCCAGAATTCGTCTTACGCACCTGACGCCTCCGCGGGAACGCCGCGTTGCGTGATCTTCTTCCCCGCGGTTCATGGACACCGCGGATCCAGGTGACAGCGCGCGCGCCTCGCGCAGATCTGCTTCCCCGGATGTCGTTCCTGGAGCGGAACATCACACGGCTTCTTCGGGACGACCTGAGAAGGCGTGGAAGCTTGCGCTTCCCTGTGATTCGACGTTGCGAATCTGCGCCGCGATCACGCGGAGGCAAGCGACGCGGGTGCTCTTTCCGCGAATTTGGCGGTGATGCCGAGGACCCGACTGAGAAACGGCTCGCGCCACCGTCGCGAGACGCGCAAATATCGACACCATATGCACTTGCGTCACGGCCCGCGCGGACGGCTCCGCGTCAGGCGTCGCCTCGAGGCGGGACGGGCGGCTGGGCGCGGTAGCCTGGGATCGGCGTGCCGCCCTGCGCGAAGGCACCCTTCAGCGCGTCGATCTCCGGACGCTCGTCGCACGGGAAGCAGCGCAGCATCAGGAGCGCGATCGAGCGTGGGTCGCCGAGCGCGGGACACGCCGCCCACTTGTCGGTCGGATGGTGGCAGTAGCGCACCATGCCGGTGTGGGCCGAGAGGTTCTGGTCGAGGTCCTCGTCGGGCTCGCCGAAGCCGAACGCCCAGCGGATGTCGGTGATCGCCTCGCGGGAGCCCGAGAGGAAGCGCCAGCCCGGCTTGCCGTACAGCCCATGCGCCTGCATGTATGCCTTCATGTCCGCGGGCGAGTCCTCCGCAAGGGAGAACATGTAGAACTGGATCGGATGATCCATGGCGTCGCCGAGGAGCTCGGAGGCTGCGCGCATCTTCTCGGTCATGTTGCGGCAGATGCCGTTGCACTTCGCGTACTGGAAGGTCGCTGCGAACACGCGTCCCTCGACGAGGTCCTCCTGGAAGCGAACGACGTTGCCATCCTGGTCGACCAGGCGGTGGTTGCGGAAGCAGCGGGTGCCGTCTGCGCGCACCACCGACGCACCGCGCCGCGCAGGGATCTCGGGATTCTCGCCGCGCGCCGCGCGCCGCACCGCGCCTGCGCATCCGCCGAGGAGGAGCAGGACCCCCGGGAGGATGGCGTTCGCAAGCGTGGCGCGGCGCGACAGCGCGTGTTCGCGCACATCGGTCGGACGTTCAGGCGTCGTGGACATCGCAGGTTCCTTCGGAAGGCCATGGGTGGAGCTCATGGCACGATGTCCCAGCGGATCATCATCGCGTGGTCCTCATGGACGACGTTGTGGCAGTGCATCACGTAGCGCCCGACCCAATCGCGGAACTTCATGTAGATCCGCATCTGATCGCCCGGATAGAGCGAGAAGACGTCCTTGCGACCGCCGAGCGATGTGCCCGCCACCGACTGTCCGTTGTAGCTCAGGATCTGGTACTCCTCGAGGTGGACGTGCACGGGGTGCGCCCAGCCGCCCGCGGTGCTGATGTTCCAGATCTCCGCGGTGTTCCGCTGGATCGCCGCATCGCATCGGTTGATGTCGACGACCTGCCCGTTGACGACCCACATGCCGTTCGACCGTCCGAAGTGCCAGTTGCGCTCCTGCGCGACGGGGAGGTCCTGCGCCGGACGCGGCATCAGCGTCGCGGGCACGCGGCTCGCGTCGGCGACGGCGTCCTTGCGGACGATGAACTTCAGGAGCTTCGGCGCGGCGGCCATCGGTAGCGTGTTTCCCGTCGGTCCGCGCCCGTTGGTCTGCTCGGCGCGATTCACGAGGTAGACCTCTGTGGTCGAGGCCGGCAGCTGGCTGAAGTCGACGACGATGTCGGCCCGCTCCGCCACGCCCAGCTTGACGTGGTCCGTCGGCAGCGGCGCCGGCAGCAGGTTGCCGTCGTTGCCGATGTGCTGGAACTCCATGCCGTTCGAGAACCAGATGTCGTAGAACCGCGATGGACCCGCATCGAGGATGCGGAAGCGGTACTTGCGGCGCTCGACCTCGAAGTACGGCTGCACGAGCCCGTTCACGGTGAGCTTGTCGCCGAGGTGGCCGTCCATGTTCGCCGTGTCCATCGTCTGCACGCCGTTCTGGTCGAAGCGCATGTCGATGAGCATGAGCGGGATGTCGTAGCGGTTGCGGACGCGCTTGCCGTCGGGCACGCCGCTCGGCAGGCGGAACGCGTCGGGATTCGCGTCATGCTCGTCGCCGCTGTCCTTGTCGTTGAACAGCAGGAAGAAGCCCGCGAGGCCGCGGTAGACGTTCTGGGCGGTGAAGTCGAGGCAGTGGTCGTGGTACCAGAGCGTGTGCTTCGCCTCGAGCGGATCGCCGCCCGGGGTCATGGTGAACCCCGCGCAGGCGTTCACGTAGTGCATGTCGCGGTACGTGCCGGGCTGCAGCTGGTAGAACGGCGTGCCGTCCGACTCCGACCCGTGGTGCCCGTTGTGGACGTGCGTCGTGGTCTCCGGGCTTCCGAAGCCAGGAATGCTGTTCGGCATGCAGTTCCGCATGCGGACGAGCGCGGGGCGCCCGTAGCGCATCATGAAGGTCGGACCGGGCATGCAGCCGCAGAAGGTGCTCAGCAGCGACAGCCCGAGCTGCGGATGCGGACGCGCGTACGCCGAGCAGAGCTGGTAGTCGTAGTGGTACTGCGGCGCGAACTGCTCGTAGTGCTGATGCGCCTGCGGGTCGACGGGTGGGCCATCGAGCGGCTGCCACGATGGAAGCGGCACCGCGTAGCTCGGGAAGCGCAGCGGCTGCACCCACGGAGCCGTGAAGGGGCTGGTGGGCTCCTCGCGGAGCATGGCGAGCGAGTGGCGCGAGTTGATGAAGAACGCGCCCGTCGCGAGCGCCGAGCCCTTGACGAAGCTGCGGCGGGAAACGGAACGCCCGAACGCCGAATGCGCATGGGCCATGGAACACCTCTGCGGGAATGTGCCCGCGTGTGACTCGGCTGGGATGGAACAACGATGCAGCGGAGCGATCGCGCTGCAGGATCCGGAAGGCCGAAATGAGCGAGTGCGGAGCCTTCTGCGCGTGACGACTCGCGAGAAGCGAGGAGGTGCTCGACCTCCTCAGGTGGACGACGGATGAACGGTATTGCGCGATTCGCAGCGCGCAACGCGGTGTCGTGTTTCCGCGAAAATCTGTTTCCATGGAGAAGAAATCTCCCGTTGTTTCCGCGTCTAGAGAGAACGACCGCCCAAAATCGCACGCGGATCACGACACTATCGGAAGGCGTCGATGACCCGCGCCGACCCATGCCGATGCACCTTGCCACCCTTCTCGCCGTCTCGATGATGAACGCAACTCACTCGCCGGTTCCGCCGCCTGCTCCGATCGGACCGCTGCCGCACGCGCGCCAGCTCGCCTGGAAGGACCTCGAGTTCACGGGGTTCATCCACTTCGGCCCGAATACCTTCACCGACAAGGAGTGGGGCCATGGCGACGAGCCCGCGGACGTGTTCAACCCGACGGCGCTCGACTGCCGCCAGTGGGTGAGGGTCATGAAGGACGCGGGCATGAAGGGCGTCGTCATCACCGCGAAGCATCACGATGGATTCTGCAACTGGCCGACGAAGCTGAGCGGCCATTCCGTCGCATCGAGCCCATGGAAGGGCGGAAAGGGCGACGTGCTCAGGGAGCTCAGCGACGCCTGCCGCGAGGGCGGCCTGAAGTTCGGCGTGTACCTCTCGCCGTGGGACCGCAACAATCCGAAGTACGGCACGGGCGAGGAGTACAACGAGTACTTCCGCCAGCAGCTCCGCGAGGTGCTCACGCAGTACGGCCCCGTCTTCGAGGTCTGGTTCGACGGCGCCTGCGGCGAAGGGCCGAACGGCAAGCGGCAGGTCTACGACTTCCCGAGCTTCCGCGCGGTCGTGCGCGAGCTCCAGCCCGACGCGGTCATGTTCAGCGACGTCGGTCCCGACATCCGCTGGGTCGGCAACGAGCAGGGATGGGCGGGCGACACCTGCTGGTCGATGCTGAAGGCAGACGGGCACGGCATCGGCAACGACAACCCGCCGAGCACCAAGTCGCTCAACGAGGGCGACATCGACGGCGAGTCGTGGATTCCCGCGGAATGCGACGTGTCGATCCGCCCGGGATGGTTCTACCACGCGCACGAGGACGACAAGGTCAAGACGCCCGAGCAGCTTCTCGACCTTTGGGAGCGCAGCGTCGGGCACAACGCGAACTTCCACCTGAACTTCCCCGTCGATCGCCGCGGGCTCATCCACGAGCACGACGCGAAGGCGGTGCTCGGTCTGCGCGCGCTCGTCGACGCGACGTACGGGAAGGGCACCGACCTTGCGCTCGGTCGACCGACCGCGAGCGACACCATGCGTGGCTTCGCCCCCGGCGGCGCGTTCGAGAAGCCGGAGGCGCTCGAGTTCGGCGCCGACAAGGCGGTCGATGGCGACCCGAAGACGTACTGGGCGACCGAGGATGGCACGACCGCTGCGATGATCGAGATCGAGCTCGATCCCGCCAAGCCGTTCGATCGCGTCGTGCTCGCGGAGCCGACTTGGCTCGGACAGCGCGTGAAGAAGTGGCGCGTCTCCGTGCCCGCGCAGCCGAGCGACAACCATCGCGAGTGGACCGTGCTCGCCGAGGGAACGACCATCGGCCACAAGCGCATCGTGCGAGTGCCCGAGACCAAGGCAACGTTCCTCAGGGTCGAGATCCTTGACTCGCGCGCGTGCCCGTGCATCAGCGGCATCTCGGTGCATAGGTCCGCGAACATCCCGCCCCAGCGGTGATGGCGCAGATCTCATAAATCCTGCGATCCGCACAAACCGACGTCCTTGCGACCCGCAGAGCCCGCGCGGCTTGCATACCTGTCATTCCGCTTCATGCTGAAACCTGTCGAATGGGGGAATGGCGCTGTCTGCGCTGCATGTCCAGCCGACGCAACAGTTGGGGCGAGAATGTCGATCCGGTCGTCCATCACCGATTTCATACCGCTGCCGGCGTTGACCGCCGCGCGCACGGTCCGCTGGCGCGCCGCGCGAGCGCGGAGCGAGTTCCTCGCGTCGCTGCCAAGCGATCTCGACGATGCGGAGAGTGGCCGCGCGCCTGCATTCATCGTGGGAGCGGGCCGATCCGGCACCACCGCGCTCGGCCGCGCACTCGCGAACTGCTCCCGACTGAACTACTACTTCGAGCCGGTCGACCGCTGGTTCGCGGTCTCGCCCGCGACCGATTACGGCGGGCTCTTCGACTCCCGCGCTGGCCACTGCGTGCTGAAGGCGGCGGAGGTCGATGACGCGCTGCGCGTGCGCTTCCGCCGCGTGTTCCGCCATGCGCTCGCCGACGACGGCCAGATGCTCGAGAAGACGCCGATCAACGCATTCCGCATCGGTTTTCTCGACGCGATCGACCCGCGGACGAAATACATCGAGATCCGCCGCGACGGCACGGATGTGGTTCGCTCGATCGTCCAGCTCTCCCGGCGCAACGACTACAACGTGCTCGGCCGCGCGCACGCAAACCGCTGGTGGGGCGCGAATGACTGCAAGTGGCGCTCGCTCTCAAGCGAGGTCAGCGAACTCGAGATCGAGCCGGAGTTCCTGGTGCCGGAGGCGGAGTTCGCCACGCGTGCAGCGATCGAGTGGATCGCGAGCCTCAAGTCGGTGGAGCGCGCTTCCGCGCAGCTGGGTGACCGGCTGTATCGAGTGAATCACAGCGATCTTGTGTCGCGTCCCGAAGAGACCCTTGCTGGGATCGCGGCGTTTCTTGGCGTACCCGAGGGCGACTGGATGATCCGTGCCGGCGAGAGCGTGAGGATCTCGACGCGTCGCTCCCGGATGCCGCTTGTGCTTCCCGGCGCGATCGCGCGGCGGCTCAATGCGTGGAATGAGCGGCTTGGCTTCGCGGGACGCGCGATCGAGGGACCGCATCTGTCTGGATTCACGACCGAGTGCCAGACGACGTCGGATTGAGGGGGATGCGCGAAGCAGGCGTGCGGCGCAGAGAGATTGGAAAGCGGAGAATAGACCGCAGGGATGACGCCGTTGGCGCGTGGATGGTCGTTTGACCCTGCTCTGTTACGAAGCAGCCCCGCGCGATGCGCGGGGCGATTGCGCGAAGCGGGTGAGAGTGGAGGATGGAGAATAGACCGCAGGGATGACGCCGTTGGCGCGTGGATGGTCGTTTGACCCTGCTCCGTTACGAAGCAGCCCCGCGCGATGCGCGGGGCGATTGCGCGAAGCGGGTGAGAGTGGAGGATGGAGAATAGACCGCAGGGATGACGCCGTTGGCGCGTGGATGGTCGTTTGACCCTGCTCCGTTACG
>JBEGLX010000095.1:0-12579 GCA_041183345.1 Planctomycetota bacterium | reverse complement strand
ATGGACATCCTCGCGCCCGGCATCGGCGAGATCGTCGGCGGTTCGCAGCGCGAGGAGCGGCTCGAGCGGCTCGACGCGCGCATGGACGAGATGGGCCTGCACAAGGCGGACTACTGGTGGTACCGCGACCTGCGCCGCTACGGAACGGTGCCGCACGCGGGGTTCGGCCTCGGCTTCGAGCGCGCGATCATCTACGCGACGGGCATGGCGAACATCCGGGATGTGATTCCGTTCCCGAGGGCGCCGAAGACGGCGTCGTTCTAATCAAGACGGCGTCGTTCTAATCACGACTGCGTCGTTCTGGTTTGGTGCGGCTCAGATCTTCAGGTCGAAGCTGACGACCGTCTTCGCACCGCCGTCGCCCTCGATCTCGACCCACAGCTTCGTGCCCGCGGGCATCGGATCGGGAGCCTCGACATGCGTGTGCCAGTGGTCGACCTCGACCTCGGCCTTCGCCTTGATCGAGCCCTTCGCGTCCTCGCTGCCGATCCAGAAGCGCACGGCGCTTCCGCCCTTGCCGCCGTTCACCCAGACATCGATCGGTGCTTCGCCGCCGGCCTTCACGTCGCCGTCACGCGACGCCCTGATCTTGAAGCCGCCCGCCTCGGTTTCGCCGAGCTCGATGACGGCTCCGTGGGAATGGTCGGCCGCAGGCGAGGCATGGTTATGGTCATGATCGCCGTCCGCGTGATCGTGTCCATGGTCCGCGGCGTGCGTGCCCGGCGCTGATCCGCCGCACGAGGCGAGCGGAAGCATGGCGAATGCGTAGAACGATGCGGGTGCAAGGGCGAGCGGGCGAATCATGGGGTCTCCTTCAGTTTGAATGCGAGCGAATAGCCCGCGGGGATCACGAATAGGTTGAGCAGCGTCGACGAGACGAGTCCGCCAAGTACGACGATGGCGAGTGGCGCGAGAATCTCGCTGCCGGGCTTGCTGCCCGAGAGCGCGAGCGGGATGAGCCCGAGCGCCGCGGTGAGCGCGGTCATGAGAATCGGAACAAGACGCTCCATCGAGCCGCGCATGAGCGCCTGCGATGGCGCGCAGCCCTCGTTCTTCTCGAGATGCGCATAGTGGTTCACCAGCAGGATGCCGTTGCGCACCGCGATGCCGAAGAGGGTGACGAAGCCGACCATGCTGGGGATCGAGAGGACGGGCGTCGCGCCGCCTGCGGTCAACGCGATGGCGGCGATGCCGCCGATCAGCGCGAGAGGCAGGTTGAGCATCACCACCGTCGCCGTGCGTGCGCTGCCCGTCGCGATCTGGAGCAGCACGAACATCAGCACCGCGACGACGGCGCCCATGGTCAGGATGGTGCGGCTCGCCGATTGCTGCGCCTCGAACTGTCCGCCGTAGCGCACGGTGCAGCCAGCGCGGGCGACGATCGGATCGACCTTCTCGCGGACGGCCGCGACGAGATCGCCGAGATTGAAGCCGTCGGCGATGTTCGTCGACACGATGGCCTTCCGCCGCGCGCTTTCGCGGGCGATGAGGTTGCTCGTGCGCTCGAGCCCGATGTCGGCGACCTCGCGAAGCCGCACCTGGGCGCCCGAGCCGCCGCGGAGGACGAGCTCGCCCACCTGATCGATGCGCGCGCGGTCCTCCTCGGCGAGCCGCACGACGATGTCGAGCCGCTGCACGCCCTGGCTGACTTCCGCGACCTTCTCGCCATGAAGAGCCTGCTGGACCTGACGCGCCGCCGCCGCCGGCGTGAGTCCGACCGCCGCGAGATCCTGCGCGCGATAGCGGATCGGGAGCGAGGTCACGAGCACCTCGCGGTTCGCGTTCACGTCGCGGGTGCCCGGAACCGACTTGAGCGCAGCCTCGACCTCCTTCGCGACGTCGCGGAGGACATCGAGGTCTTCGCCGAAGATGTCGATCGCGATCGCAGCGGGCGTGCCCGAGAGGATGTGCGAGAGCCGATGCTCGATGGGCTGTCCGACCATCGTCGTGATGCCAGGCACGTCGGCGAGGATCTTGTCGACCGATGCGCGCACGGCATCGGCGAGGCGATCATCGCTCACGGTGACCTCGATCTCGGAGAAGCTCACGGGCTCCGCGTGCTCGTCGCGCTCGGCGCGTCCCGTGCGCCGCGTCACGTTGGAGACGCCCTCGATCGCGACAAGGCGCGTCTCGATGCCGCGCGCGAGGCGGTCGCTCTCCGCAAGCGAGGTGCCTGGCGGCGCCATCAGGAACACGGTGTAGGTTCCCTCGCGGAACCTCGGGAGGAATGACGTGCCGAAGTTCCACGCAGAGGCGATGGAGACGACCGCGAGCGCGAGTGCGCCGGCGAGAACCACGCGCCGATGCGCGATGGCACGCTCAAGGAGCAGCTGGTACCGCGCCTTGAGCCAGCGCACGAGCGCGCCGTCGCCGCGGTGGCTCGCTCCGTCGGCGAAGGTCCGCGCGAAAAACAGGCGGCAGAGCGCGGGCGTGACCGAGAGCGCCACGACGAGCGAGGCGAGGATCGACACGATGTAGGCGATCCCGAGCGGCTGGAAGAAGCGTCCCTCGAGCCCGCCGAGGAAGAGCAGCGGCACGAACACCATGCAGATGATGACCGTCGCGAAGACGACCGACGAGCGGATCTCGTTGCTCGCCTCGTAGACGACGTCGGTGACGCTGCGGCGCTCGTGCGCGGGAAGCGCGGCGTTCAGCCGCAGGCGGCGCAGGACGTTCTCGACGTCGATGATCGCGTCATCCACGAGCTCGCCGATGGCGACGGCAAGGCCGCCGAGCGTCATGACGTTGATCGAGAGGCCGCACGCCCAGAGGACGAGGAGCGCGACGGCGAGCGAGAGCGGCAGCGCGGTCAGCGTGATGACGGTCGCGCGGGCGTCGAGCAGGAAGAGCACGATGATGATGGCGACGATGATGCTCGCCTCGATGAGCACGCGCACCACGTTGTCGAGGGCGCGGTCGATGAAGCGCGCCGCGCGGAACGGATCGCGGTTGAGCGTCATGCCCGCAGGCATCGCCTTCTCGAGGCCGTCGAGCGCATCGTCGAGCTGGCGCGTCAGCTCCAGCGTGTTCGTGCCCGGGGACTTCTGCACGCTGACGACCACGGCGGGAATGCCGCGGTCGGCGGCGGTGCCGCGCTTCGGGGCCGGACCGACCCGCACATCGGCGACGTCGGCGATCTTCACCGGCGCGCCCGAATCCATGCGCACCACGGTCCGCGCGATGTCGTCGACCGTGCGCACCCGCGCCATCTGGCGGATGGGCAGCTCCTGGTTCTCGACGTTTCCGAGGTAGCCCGCGCTCGCCGTGCTGTGCGCGCCGCGCGCAGCATCGGCGATCTCGTCGATCGCGATTCCGCGCAGCGCGAGCAGATCCTGGCGCACCTCGACCTGGTACTGCGGGAGCTCCCCGCCGATGGCGACGACCTGGGCGACGCCGGGGACGGCGAGGAGCCTGTTGCGCAGCGTGAACTCCGCCCACGCGCGAACCTCGAGCGGCGTGGCCTTCCCATCGGGCGCGCTCACGGCGAGCAGCATGACCTCGCCGGTGATGCTCGTGACCGGCACCATCTCGGCGTGCACGTTCTCGGGAAGCGACTCGCGCACGGCTCCGAGCCGCTCCGACACGAGCTGGCGCGCGCGGTAGATGTCGGTTCCCCAGTCGAACTCGACCCACACGATCGACAGGCTCGTCGCGCTCGACGAACGAACGCGGCGCGCTCCCGCGAGGCCGTTCACCGCAGTCTCGATCGGGAACGTGACGTTCGTCTCGACCTCGTCGGCGGCGAGCCCGCCGGCCTCGGTCATGATCACGACCGTCGGCGCGTTGAGCTCGGGGAACACGTCCACGGGCATCTCGCGCAGCTTCAGCCCGGCGAAGAGCACGACGAGCGCCGCGATGGCGACGACCAGCGACGATTGCCGCAGCGAGAAGCCGATCAGCCGCGACAGCATTCAGTGATCCTCCGCATGGAACGTGCCGTCGGGATGGAAATGCCCGCCCTTCGGCGCGCTTCCTCCGCTCGCGAGCAGCAGCTGGAAGTTGCCTGCGAGCACGACCTCGTCGCCCTCCTTGACCCCGCTCCTGACGACGATCCAGCGGCCGTCGTCGGCCCCGAGGTCGGCTTCCAGTCGGATCGCCTTGTCGGGGTTCTTCGGATCGCGGCGGAAGAGAATGGGCTTCGCGCCGTCGCGCACGACCGCGGCAAGCGGAATCGCGAGCTCCGTCTCGCCCCCGTCGAGCGTGATCTCGAGGCTTGCCGCGATGCCCGCGCGCGCCCAAGGCGCGCTCGACGACGGCGTGACGACGAGATCGATCGTTCGCGAGTCGGGATCCGCGGTGACGCCGAGCATCAGCGTGCCCGCGACCTCGGGCACCGACGCCGCGCCTTCGGCGCTCGGCGCGGTGATGCGCACGGCGAGCCCATCGCGAAGCCGCGCGAGGTCGCCTTGGAGCGCGTGCGCGCGCAGGCGGATCTGATCGGGCTGCACGACGCTGAGTATCTCGCCGGAATCCGCCGCGAGTCCGCCCGGCGTGATGTCGATGTGCTGGACCACGCCCGGCGCGAGCGCGCAGACCACGAGGCTCTCCGCATCCGGCGTCGCGCACGCGCAGCCACCGAGGATCGCCTCGCGCCGCGCTGCGAGCGCGCGCAGGCGCGCCTTCGCCTGCTGCTCCTCCGCCTGCAGGAGCGCGTCCTTCTCCATCACCTCCGCGAGATCGGCTTGCGTCGCGTTCAGCGTCGCGCGCGCCTCGGTGAACTGCGAGGCGCTGCCGCCGCCTGCCTTGCGCAGCTCATCGAGCTGCGCGAGGCGCGCTTCCCACAGCCTGACCTTCTCGGCGAGGCTCCGCTCGTGCACGCGATGCGCCTCCCGGATCGGGCCCATCGAGGCGACCTTCGCCTCGGTTGCCACGATCTCCTCGGCGAGATCGCGCCATGCGGGCGCATCGACCCTGAAGAGCGGGGTTCCCTGCTCGACGCGCTGGTACTGCTGCACGAGCAGCTCGATCCGTCCCGCGAGCGGCGCGCGATACTCGCGCCCAGCGGTCGGAAGCAGCTCGAACCGGCCAGGCACGCGCAAGGTGCGCGCGACGTTCCGCGACTCGACCCTCGCGAAGGTCATGCCGAGGTTCCTGCGCACCGTGTCGGGGATGTCCACGCGGTTCGTCGGCGCCGACTCGGATTGGCTGCGGTCCGCCTCGCGGCTGGCCGGCTCCGCGGCGGGACCGCAGGACCCGAGCACAGCGCCGATCGCGGCAAGGAGCATGGTGATGGGACGTGGGTGCTTCATGGCTTCGGACTCTCCTGCGGAGCTGGACCTGCCGCCTCCGCGACATCTGCCGCCGCCAGCGATTCGTCGCGGTGCGCCGCGATCAACTCGCGCTTGGCGTCGAGCTGCTGCTTCAGGCTCTCGAGGAGCACGAGCGTGTTGACCTCGCCGAGCCGCGCGACCTCGCGCGCCTCCGCGTACTGCGTGTCGACCATCGGTGCGAGCGTGCGCTCGATCGAGTCGCGGCGGGCGATGGCCGCGAGCCGGCGCTCGTCGGCGGCGATGATGTCGCCGAGCACGCGCTCGAGCTCGGACTCCGCGCGGATTCGGGCGAGCGCACGCGTCGCCTCCGACTCAGCGATCGCGCGGCGATTGCCGTTGAAGACGGGCAGCGTCACGCCGATTCCGACGGTCGCCTGGCGATCGCCATCCTGCTCGCCGAATCCAGGCGCGATCTCGACGTCGGGCCACGTCTGCCGGATCTCCTGCGCGAGCCGTCGCTCGGCGGATTCGTGCTGCGCGGCCGCGAGCGCGACCGATGGGCTCGTGCGCGCCGCGCGGGAGAGCAGCTCCGCGCGCGACTCCACGATGCCGTCGCTGAATCCGCCTGTGAAGCGGCGCTCGGTCGAAGGCGGCAGGCCGAGGAGGAACTCCACGTCGCGCGTCGCGAGCACCAGGCTCGCCTCGATCGCAGCAGCCTGCGCGCGCAGCTTGGCATCCTCGATGCGGAAGAGCCGGGCCTCGATGCGGGCGATCTCGCCCGCTGTCTCGAGCCGATCGACGACGGCGACCACCTGCCCAACGCGCTCGATCACGTCGCGCGCCGCGGCAAGCTCCGCCTCCAGCGCGGAGCGACGCGCCCATGCGCGGCGCACGTCGCATGCGACGCGCCATTCCTCCGCCGCGACGCGGGCGAGCTCGGCGTGCAGGTCCGCCGCTGCGCGCGCGCGCTCGGCCTCGAGGCGCCCCGTCAACGGCACGGTGAAACCAACCGAGAAGATCGCCTCGACATCGCCGGACATGGCGCCGGAGAGGATCTGCGCGAGGTTGACGCCGAGCGTCGGATCGCGCCACAGCCCCGCGTTCTCCGCGGTGGCCTGGGTGACGCCCGCAGCCGCGCGCGCGAGGCGGAGATCGCGGTTGAGGGCGATGGCGATCGCCTCGGCCTCGGCGAGCGAGATGCCGTCGGAGGGATCGAAGCCCGCCTCGGCAGCGCGCTGCGCGAGCCCGGCCGAGAACGACGAAAGCGACTCGGCCGTGGCCGCGCGGGCGAGGAACGCGCGCTGCGCCTCGTCGAGCGCGAGCGGCTTCGGCTCGTGGCTGCGGCAGCCGGCGAGGGTGACGGTGAGTGCGGTCGCGACGGCGACCTTCAAGTGCGAGCTGTGATTCATGCGCTGATTCCTGATCCAACGGACAAGCACGACTGCGCCAAGCGCAGCGGTTGCGTTAGATCAGGAGCCGGGTCACGGCCCGCGCGCGACATTGGTCGCATGCGAGCCAGCACCAGCGCGGAGGCGCTTCGGGAGGCTCCGAGCATCCCCGCTCGTCGAGCGCGGGAAGATGCTCGACCAGCGCGGGCTCAAGGAGCCGCACGTCGACCACGCGCTCGACGGCGCGGTCGCCCGCTGTCCCGACGTCGTCGGGCATGCTGACATGAAGATGGCACGCGCAGTCATCGGCGGCCGCGAGCGCGGCGCCACGCGGTGCATCGGACTTCTGCCGATGGTCGTGATCGGCTGCTGCGCCGTGGTGATGGTGCCCATCGTGCGCGCCGTGCGGATGCACGTGCTCATGATGGGCGATGCCCGCGCCGCAGCAGCAGTCGATCGCGATGCACAGCACCCGTCCCGGCGACATGCCGGCGCCGACCTGCGCGAGCAGGAGGAACGGCAGGAGGATGCGTGCGATCGTGGTCTTCATGCTGTCGGTGCGCCCGAGCCGCAAAGGCTATCGTCCTGAAACGCCTTGCTGTCAAGCATGCGGCGGATGGAACCCGCGAATAACTCTTTTTCCCCTACGATCCACCCATGTTCACCTGCAACATCGACCAGCGCGGCAAGACCCTTCGCCTCGTCATGGGGGCGTTCATCGAGTCGATCGGGCTGCTCCTCGGCGTGCTCTGGTTCCTCCAGGTCCTGCCGCCGTGGACCGTGTGGCTCGCCGCGGCAACCTGGCTTTCCGGGATGTTCGTGATCTTCGAGGCGGTCATGGGCTGGTGCGCGGTGCGCGCGATGGGCTTCAAGACGCCGGTCTGAGCAAGAAGATTGATCTTTGAAGCCCGTTTGGCGACAATCACGTCATGCACGTCGACCTGCAAAGCCAGCACTTCACGACGCTGCTCAACGAGGCGGGGTCGGGAGACCGCGCGGCGCTCGAGCGGGTCTGGAAGGCGATCCACCGCGAGGTGCACGCGATGGCAATCCGTGCGTGCAGCGCGGAGGGCATGCGCGCCCAGCTTCAGCCCACTCTTCTCGTCAACGAGCTGTTCCTGAAGATGTACGGGCCGGGCGTCTCGCATACCGTCTGGGATGACCGTCGCCACTTCTGGGGCGCGATCGGGCGCGCCATGGCGCAGCATCTGATCGACCTCGCGCGGAACGAGGGGCGGCTCCGACGCGGCGGCGGGCGCGCGCACGTGCCCCTGCATGTCGCAGCCGGCGAGCTTGCAGAGCTCGACAAGGCCTTGACACCGGGCGCGATCGCGGCCGTCGAGGCGCTCGAGCAGCTTGAGCGCGTGAGCGCGGAATCGGCGGAGGTCGCGCGCCTGCGATTTCTCGCGGGATTCTCGATCGACGAGACAGCCGCGGTGCTCGATATCGCGCCGCGGACCGTGAGCAAGCGGTGGAAATTCGCACAGGCCTGGCTCCGTCGTGCGCTCGCCGCCCAGGCTTGACGCATGGAGCAGGGATGAGCAGCGATCCAGCGACGCCCACACCCGACCAGCAGCGTTCCGCGGAGGAGCTGTTCGATGTCGTTCGGCTCCTCCCGCCTGCAGAGCGTGACGCAGCGATCCTCTCACGGACCGCGGATCCGTGGGTCCGCGCCGAGGTGCGCTCACTGCTCCGTTTCGATGAGCCGACCGTCGAGACGCTCGGCAGCCCGCGTGACGATCACTTCGATGCCGCGAAGTGCGTCGGGCTCTCCGTGGGCGGCTTCACGCTGCGATCGGTGATCGGCGTCGGCGGCATGGGCACCGTCTTCGAGGCGGAGCAGGAGCTTCCCGCGCGGCGCATCGCCGTGAAGGTGCTGCATTCGGCCACCGCCCGCGCGTCGACGCTCGCGCGCTTCCGCAAGGAGAGCGAGTTCCTCGCGCGGCTCGACCATCCGAACATCGCGCGCGTGATCGCGGCGGGAACCCTGCATCTCCCCGGCGACGTGACCGCGCGCCCATACTTCGCGATGGAGCTCGTCGATGGCGGCCGCTCGCTCTCGCGATGGGCGCGCGAGGAGCGCGTCGGCAGGAGCAACATCATCCGCACGTTCGTGACCGCATGCGAGGCGGTCGGCTCAGGGCACCGCGCGGGCATCGTGCATCTCGACCTGAAGCCCGGCAACCTGCTGGTGTCGCGATCAGGTGCCCTGCGCGTCATCGACTACGGGATCGCCCGCTCGCTCGACGCCACCGAGGAACCGAGCGAATCGTCGTTTGCGGGCACGCCGCAGTACATGAGCCCCGAACAGCTGACGCGCGGCGCGCGCGTCGACTCGCGTGCCGATGTCTATGCGCTTGGACTCATCCTCTACGAGCTGCTCGCGGGGCGCTTTCCCTACGAGACGCGCGGTGAATCGATGGCGTCGGTCGTCCGCATCGTGCGCGAGTCCCGCCCGACGGACGTGCGCCTGGTCGATGCGACCGTGCCCGCGGATCTCGCGGCCATCGTCGACAAGGCGCTGGCGAAGGAGCCTGACGACCGCTACGGAACCGCATCCGAGCTCGCCGACGACCTGAAGCGCTGGCTTGCCGACGAGCCGGTGCTTGCGGCGCCACAGTCGCTCGGGCGCATGCTCACGGGTGCAATGCGGCGTAACCGTATCGCCACGGGCATGGCGGCGATCGCGGTGATCGCGGTCATGGCAGGCACGCTGGCCTCGATTGCACTCGGTATCGCCGCAAGGGAGGCTGCCAGCCGCGCCGAGAGGCACGCTGCTCGCGCCAATGTGCGTGCCGCAGCCGCATCGATCGCGGGACAGCAGCCGGCCGACGCGATGGTGCTGCTGCCGCGCGTAGCCGCCGAGTTCCGCGGCTGGGAGGCGCGCCACATCGATGCGTGCGTGGCCAACATCGACCTGTATTCCCAGACGGGCCGCGAGATTCTGACGGTGCAGTTCCACGCGCCCTCGCGAGAAGTCCTCGCGGGAATCACAGGCGGACAGGTGCAGGTGATCGATCCGACGGGCCAGCGCCCGACCGAGGAGTACGACATCGTCAAGGATTCGGGGCAGCCGATGCCGTCGATCTCGATCATGTCGCTCTCGGCCACCGCGGACGGTACGCGAGTCTTCGTCAACATGACCGATGGGGCCGTGTTCGAGATCGACCGCACCGCACGCCGGCTTCATCGGCTGCCCGAAATGGGCGCCGCGCGGCTGCACGCCGTGGGCGACACGCTCGTCGTGGTGGGATTGGCAGGCGATATCGCCTTCGTGGATCTCGCCACCCGCACGATCGTTGGGCGGCTCACAGGACTCGGTGGCGCGATCGACGCATCATTCAGCCAGGATGGCTCGGTGGTGCTCGTTGCCTTCGCCGACGGGCGCCTGCGCTGCATCGACGCCGACCCGAAGACGCGCACCGCCCGCGAGCGCTGGCTGACCGCTGCACGCATCGGCGGCACCCGCGCGGCGGCGGTGTCGCCCGCGGGCGACACGATGCTCGTCACCTGGGACGATGGCCGAGTGGCGCGTATCGACTCCACGACGGGCGCGACGCTGATGGAGCGCGACCTTCCCGGCGGCAGCGTCTATGACCTCGCGATCTCTCCCGAAGGTCGCCTCGCCGCCGCGAGCAGCTGGACGAACATGGTGCGCATTGTCGATACCGATTCGCTCGAGATAGTCGACCGACTGGGTGGCACCTTCACCCATGTATGGAACATCTCCTTTGATGACATCGGCTCGAGGCTGTTCGGGAGCATCGTGCTTGCACCCACCAATGCCCCCGGGCCGATCCGCAGCATCGACTGCGTCGGCGCTTGGATCCTCGACGACAACCGCGCCATCGCCGATCAACAGCTTGCCCGGTCGCTCACCGCCGCACGCCATGGACCCAGACCCGCGCAGTTCACGGCGGCTGACGGCGAAGGCACGCTGCACGAGTTCGATGCTCGCAGCGGCGTATGGCGCGAGCTCGCGCGCATCGGTGGCCGCGTCACTCGCATTGCCCGAAGCGAGGACCACGTGGCCGTGGCGCTCGATGATGGATCACTCATCATCCTCAAGGACGAGAGCGGAAATGGCGGAAGCAGCACCCTTACCGAGTTGCATCGGCTGCAGGGTGCCATGCGCGCGCCCGTCCCCTGCCTCGACTTCTCGCCCGATGGAGCGCTGCTCGCCGTGGGGTCCATCGGAACCTCGACCGCAATGCTGGATGTCGCGAAGGGCGAATTGCTCTGGCGGTTTGACCTGCCGGGCGGCCACGGCGCGCCCAACCGTCGCAGCGTGCGGCGCGCGCTGTTCCTCGACGGTGGAACGCGCGTGACGTTCATCACGTCGCTGGTGGGCGTGACCCGCGTCGACTTCGCGCCGCGCACGGGCGCGGTGATTCCCACGCCCGGCCGACCCGTCGTCTACGAGTGCGAGGACGCTGTCGTGCATCCAGCAGACGGGACCATCTACCAGTTCGGCATCACGGGATCGGTGATGGAGGACCGTGGAATGACCGTCACCATGCTCCAGTCGCTCGCACGCTCGGGCGGTGTCTGCACGATGGACCGTAGAGGCGAACGAATGTTCGCTGCCACGCGCGACGGTGCCGTGCGGGTGGCGGGGTTCGATCCCCTGGAAGATCTCATGCGCCTCGACCTTCCCAGCGGGCGTCCGCTGGCCGTGGGATTCGACGATGACCGCGACGAACTCACGGTCGTCACCTCCCGTGGCACCGCGCGCACCTGGCGCGGCGGAGGGCTGCATCTCACTCCCCCGGCCACCTCGACCGTGATCGTGCCGCTCGGGATGGTGCGGCGATCGGCAATCACCGCGCCGACGCAGCGCTGAATTCGTGCGTATCCTCGCCATCTCATGGCGCAGGGCGACAGCAACTCTGAGACGAATCCCGACGAGCAGCCATCGCCTCGCGACGGCCTGCGCGCCGTGTGGCGCTTCTCGGCGGGCGAGCGCGGCGCGTTCCTCGGCGCAACGCTCGCGCTGTTCGGCTCCGCGCTCTGCCTCTACCTCGTGCCGCTCATCCCGCAGTCCGTCTTCGACGCGGTGTTCGGCGATGCCTCGAAGGCGAGCGCCATCTCGCTGCGCATCACCGACTGGCTGGGCGGATCGACCGCGCTCCGCGATTCGATGTGGCGCGCCGCAGGCGCGATGGTCGCGCTTGCCGCCCTCTCGGGCATCGCCGTGCATCTCAAGACGCGCTTCGCATCCGGTGCCGCGGAGCGCATCGCGCGCCGCCTGCGCGACCGCATGTACGACCACGTGCAGCGCCTGCCTGCATCGACGCTCGACCAGATCCCGTCGGGCGACATCGTGCAGCGCTGCACGAGCGACATCGAGGCGATGCGCAACTGGCTCGCGAACCAGGCGCCCGAGATCGGCCGCGCCGTGCTCATGCTGCTGATCCCGCTGCCGATCATGGCGGCGCTCGACTGGCGCATGGCGCTCGCGTCGATCGTGTGCGTGCCCGCGATGCTGGTCTTCACCGCGGTCTACTTCCGCCGCATGGGGCCGCACTTCGGCGCGAAGGAGGCTGCCGAGGCTCGCATGACCGCCAACGTGCAGGAGAACCTCACCGGCATCCGCACCGTGCGCGCGTTCGGGCGCGGCGACTTCGAGAACGCGCGGTTCGAAGGGACGTCGGGCGCGTTCCGCGACTCCGATGCGCGGCTCTTCCGCATGTACGCGAACTTCTGGGCTGCGTCCGACCTCCTCTGCTTCGCGCAGCAGGTGATCGTGGTCGGGCTCGGCGCATGGCTGCTCGTGAAGGGATCGCTCGAGCTCGGCGCGTACTTCTACTTCATCACCGTCGTGGGCATGTTCATCTGGCCCGTGCGCATGCTCGGGCGGATGACCGTCGAGAGCGGCAAGGCGCTGACGGCGATCGCGCGGCTGGACGAGATCCTGTCGAAGCCCGAGGAGCGCGACCTCGACCCGAAGGCAGGCGAGGCCGAAAGCCTTGCACGCGATG
>JBEGLX010000094.1:0-13138 GCA_041183345.1 Planctomycetota bacterium | reverse complement strand
CTCCGAAGCAATGGCGTCCATGCAGTGCTCGATCGCGCGCCGCATCTCGCGGGCGATACCGACCTGGACTCCAAATGCTCGCTGCGCTGCGGACTCGGCATCGGCGGCACTGCGTTCGCCGGCTCCCGCATCCGCAAGCCAGCGATTCACCCGTGGAAGCGCCGCCCAGTAGGCGCGACACCGCTCCCGCTGCCTCGTCGTGAGCATGCGCTCGAGCTCGATCAGGTGTGGCTCGATCGCGGCGCGTTCCTGGATCGGCATAATCAGATCCTCGAGTTCGCGGCGCAGGTCGATGTCGGCGCCGCGCACCCTGGGAATTCCCTCTCGATTCCATCGAACCTGCGCCCGAAGCGAAATGCCCTCAGTCATCGACGCGAGGCGCCTCCGCGTCGCCTCGGCGCCGCCGGCGGAGGCCTCGCCGATCGGCACCTGGGCGTTCAGCGCCTGGATGTCCAGCACTTCGGCAGCGCCGTCAATCATGCGACCGAGCAGATCGAGCTCCGCCCGCTCCATCTCATGAGCAAGCACGCTTCGGATCCGCTCGACGCGCGCGAGTTCCTTCGCGCGTTCACGCCCAATCGCCGCGGTGTTCGTCATATCAGTCATTCGGTCCGCCAGCGCGGCGCATGCGGCCATGTAGCCCGCGCCATGCGAGTTTCGGATGGCGTTGCAGCGTTCAACAAACTCCGGAAACTCGCGCGCCGCCGCCTCAAGCAGCGCAGCGCGTTCGAACTCCGCGATGGGCAGCGCGTCCAACGCCGCGACCAACTCCCGTCGGTCGAGCGCATCGCAAAACTGCAGTAGATTCGCGAATGCAACAGGCGCACCATCTCGGTGCTCCGCGGGATCGATGTGAAACCGCTCCTCTGGATCGCCCGGCCCCATCGCCTCGATGCGCGGATCCACGCCGTGAGCATCCATGCCACGATGCGGCATCGGATCACCGCAGCGGGACGGCGCCGACGATGAACTGGCATCCAACCGCAACTCGAAATCTGCCGAGCACACGGACAGCAGCGCCATGAGGATGATTACGGAATGGGAAACGGGCGTCACGGGCACGCGTCTCCTGACGCGGCGCGCGAACCGCAGTACATCGCATAGACCACGCCCGTATCGACGCACTGGGTCCCAACGCACACCCGCAGCCGCAGATCGCAGAGCGCATAAACCACCGGAACCGTGTACTGGACGCGACCACCCGAGGTCACCTGGATTACATCCGTCACGGAGGGGCCGCTCTCGTTCGCAATGACTCTATGGCAACAGCGTTTGAACCCGCACTGCACACAGAGCGGCTGGTTGCAGAGCGCACACGCGTTCGTGGGAACATTGTCCCAGCAGCCAGTTGCCACCTGAGCGCTCAAGCACAGCCGCTCGGCCACGACAAGCGTCGTTACCGCCGCAATCGATGCTTTGACCACGCCTGCACCGCCACGATTTGGACGTCTTCGCACTTTGCTGCTCCTCGCCCATGCCAGGGCGCCTGTCCGAATGAAGACTGCGCTGCACGCCCCGAACCCGAGAGATTGCACACTTCAGCCGAGCATGTGCTCAGGCGTGCTTCGCCCGTCTACAACGCTCCGCCGCATAGCGTGCGAGCGAGTTTCAAGACTTTTCATCGAAAGGGCACGAATCCATCGCACCACGGAAGACCCGAACAGCGTCGCCGACCGCGCGCCGCTCCGTACTTCAGGCTTCAACCGGGATCGGACTTGAAGCGACACGTCACGGCGTGTCCGACTGAGGGACTAGGCAAGCTCGGCGCAGGCAAGGCGATCTACACGATCCCGAGCGGAGCTCGCGAGAACCTCGGCGGCAAGGAAGGGCGCACGCTTTATGTGACCGCGCAGACGGGCGTGTATTCGATCGATGTCGAGGGCGCGCGGTCGCGGTGAAGACCGGCCGCTGCGGTCACGTCCCGAAGCACGGAACCGGTGGGACGGGAAACTCACGGCGGCGATCGCCGCCTGACGCGCATGCGGCCCTGATGCGCATGAGCCCTTGCGCCAATACTTGCGTGAGTCCTTGCGTCAGTCCTTGCGTCAGTCCTTGCGTCAGTCCTTGCTTAAGTCCTTGCTTAAGTCCTTGCTTAAGTCCTTGCTTAAGTCCTTGCGTGCGCCTACGGGCGGTCACTCACGATCCGCCCGCTCCCCATTCGGCGACCCAGACGAAGTCACCGGCTCCGACTACGCCGTCTCCATCGAGATCCGACTCGAGATCGCTGCTTCCCCAGTGCGCGGCGATCTGCTGAGAGGCGACGGAAAACCAGTCCTCGACCAGGACGCCCTCGAGCCACGATGGAAGCACCTCACGCACGGTCCGGGACTGCGTCGCAGCGTTCGAGACAACCTCCACGCGCAGCGAGGGAAGCCGCCACGATGGTCGCTGCGCACCCACGCCCAGCTCGATCGTCGAGAAGACGCGCGCTTCAAGCCTCCACTCACTGGTCGAACCGATGCGCTCGCGCCAAAGAGTCGCCAGTGGAACGTGGGTTCCGTCGCGCGCCACCGCCAGGTAGTCCGCGCGCATCCAGTCGGAACGCATCTCGCTGCAGCGAGGAAACTCAAGGTTCTCGAAACGATGGCGAAGGCTGTCATCGCCATTGCCTTCACTGGACCCCGAAGCGATCACGAGGTCGATGCCGTTCGTCACGGAGTCGAACGCCACCGTCGTACGCTGCCCCTCGACCTGTGCGGCAGGAAGGAGCATGGGAGACCAGTCCGCGAGCGCGCAATCCACGAACACGAGTTCCTGCCGCCGAGTGGGAATCGGGGAGAGGCTCGCCACACCACGCGCTGAAACCTCCCAGGCATCGTTGCCGCTCGAGAGGGTGCGGATCACTTCGCTGGGCAGCACGACCTTCGCGGATGGGTCTGCGCCCGCACGGAGGCGCGCAGCGGTTACCGCGGACTGGGTGTCACGCACGGCATCGCGACGCTCCTCGATCGCAAACTGGGTCTCGGACTCGATCCACAGGGAAATGTCGCGCACCTCACGGACGGGCAGCAGCGCGAGCAGTTGTTCGGAGAACTGCTCGCTGGTGCAGCCGCCAGCCCGGTGGCGCTCGGCAAGCGCCTGAATCGCGGCCTCCTGCTCCGTACCGATCGTCGCGCGAATGACACGACCCGTTGCGCGCAGCGGAAGGTCTCGCGCACGCCGACGCGCATTTGCCTCGACGAACGCCGCCGCGTCGTCCGCCGGCGCTTCGTGCGTCGCGAGAACGACTGACGCGCACAGCGACAGCGTGAGCAATCCCGATCCCAGGTGGGCCGGAGCCAAGCCCCGTCGACGGACGCGCGCGGAAGCCGCGCGCCCCGCTTCCGACGGAGCAACAGCGTTGCCGTCTGGTCGAAGCGCCGGCGCGCTGCCAGTAGACGATGCGGGCATTGACGCGACGCGACTGAGGGAAGAATCAGTGATCATGGTGATATTCCGGACGAGAACCAAGTCGATTTGAAGTCCGCTAAGAATCCCGAGCGGGCCCTTCCAGCGAAGGAAGTGAAATCACGGCCCAACGGGTGGGGCAACGGTTTGGCACTGCGCGTAGTCCGATGATCCGTCTTCCTTTCTTAAAGTTGCCGCGCCAATCAGAGCGTCGTTCCTTGCTGGCGTCGCCTCGATCGAACACCGCCCAGGGAGCGGCACGCGGTGCAACATCTGCCTTCATCCTCGGGGGAGCCTTCGACTGAACCTCTAACGGCGCACATCGGCCGTTGTGAGCGAATCGGAAACACTTAGCCGAAATTCGCGCGGGACAGAACCCACGTGATCCTCGGGCTGGCGAACGACGGCCTCAACTCTTCGTGCGACGGACAGCCTCCACTATGCCAGCAGCCCGGAATCACCTTCGCATCCCCCTGCACGCCGTCAGGCGATGGTTGAGGCCCGCGTACATGTAGCCGAGGCGCAGGTGGTCGAGCCCGAGGATATGCGGCACCGTCGCCGGGAAGTCCTTCACGCGCACGGCGGTCTGCATGCGGTACGCGAACTCGTATTGCGCGATGCGCGCCTCGGTCTCGCGGTCGCCGTGGCGCGCGAAGCCAGCGCTCACCGAACGACCCGGAGCGCGCCTCCGACCGCGCGCGGTTCTATTCGCCACGCCTGAACACGACTCAGAATTGGAACGACTTGAGCCGACCTCCACGCGGGGCACCAAGAGAAGTGTTTTCTAAGAATCCCTTCGGAATCGCTCACACACGACGCGCAGCAACGATGTGCGGGAAATGAAGGTCTCGATACCAATCGCGTTGCACACCCGCCCGACATGCGATCCTGATCGCAGGCTGCGCGATTGACGAGCTCGACCTCTAGTTGCCAACATGCGCCATGTTCGGGGGATCGTTGGCTGGACTGCGTAAGAGAGAACCCGTTCGTGATCTGCCCTGACCGCACCACGCCCTCCGATGATGACGACCGCTCCGCACGGGAGCGTGGCGACTTTGTCGAATCACACCGCCCCACCTGGGTGCGGATCGACGCACGCTGCCGGCGGGCGTGGCTTGCTGGCGCGGTGGTGGCGGCGATCTGGGTTGCACTCGTCTTCGTGCCGCTGCTCATCGTGCGGCTGAGCCAGTCCACATTCGGACAGTCGGAACTTGGCCTCTCCGGGCCGGATCTCGAGGCCGTCCTCGGGATCGCGCTCGTGACACTGCGCGCCGCTGCATTCGGATCCGCGGTGGCGATCGCGATCTGGTTCGACCTACTTGCGCGGAGCATTCCCGTCTGGGGTGCCTTTGGGCCGCAGGTGATCGAGAGAAGCGCACTCGGCGCATGGTGGCGCTGGCTCGAGCGGGCACTCCCCTCGCCATCGGTTGCGGTCGGGTTCCTGCTCCTCCCTGCCCTGCTTCGGCTCGCGGTTCCGTTGCGAATCACGGGCCCAGAGGTGGCGCCCTCGGTCAGCATCGTCGCCACCATCGTGTACCTGCTGGTCGCGCTCCTCACGACGCTGTCGGCATGCGCGGTGTGGCGCGCAGGCACGATGGTGCACGGCGGGCGCCGCGCCGGCATCGCGCGCCACGCATGGATGCCGCTCGGGCTCTGGTCGGGCGCGCTGATCGCCCTTGCCCTGAGCAGCACCGCGTTCCGGGACCGCCTTCCGCTCATCGCGCCCGTCCTGGGCGTCCTGGTCTGGATACTCGCCTTTGCAAGGCTTCACCGGACGATCCAGAGGGCGATCCGTGCGGACTGATCGTCGCGGACCAGCTCCGTTCGAGGCCGACACGGCCGATGATGCGACGCTCGCGGCGCTTGTCGCCGCCGACGCGGAGCGTTGCGTGCGCGAGCACCTGATGATGCCGACCATCCGGCGCTATGCGCAGGCGGTTGATCCCATCCGGAACCCGCTGGCTGCCGCTGAGGTGGCCGCGCAGGTGGTGGAAATCGTCCGCTCCGATCGCGACCGGCTGGTTGCTCGGCTTGTACAGCGCTATCCGCGGTGGGCGCCGCACCTCCGCCGCGCGGCGCTCGCGATGGATCTCTCGGCCCCGGTGCTGGATGGTGTCGACCTTCCGACCGAAGTCGGTTCACCGCTCGCCGACGGACGCCGACGGTTTCAGATCGTCGACCAACTGAGTCAAGGAAGCGAGGGCGTCGTCGCACTGGCAGTCGACCGCTGCACAGGCGAGGAGAAGGACGCAGTGGTCAAGTTCAAGCTGCGAGCTCCGAGTGTCATGCCACCAGGGATACGGGGGACCGCGCACGCGGGTGAACCGACGCCCTGGGAGTCCGAGGCGCGACGAACAACGCGCGCAGCCTGCCGCTGCACGGTGCGCGTGCTCGAATACGGCACCATCGATGCCACTTCGACCGGTGACGGCGAAGGCGCAGTCGGATTCATCGCGTTCGAGCGGGTCCAGGGCACTCCGCTCGCCGCGCTCATCGCTGCGGAGTGCGACCTGGATCCCGATGAGCTCGCCAACGAGTTTCTCGACATCGCGCGAGGGCTCGATTCCATGCACCACCGCGGGATCGTCCACGGCGACATCAGCCCGGCGAACCTACTGCTCGGCGATGACGGCAAGCTCCGGCTCATCGATTTCGGCAACGGAGTGCAGCACGGATCTGCCTCCGCACATCGGGATTCACAGCAACTCGCGATGTGCATCGTCGCAGCGGCACTTGGGCACATCCCCAGTGCAGGCCGACTCGACGCATGGCTTCGACTGGATGTGGCTGGCGCGCTTGCGCGGAGCGCGACGCGTGCGGTGGGACGCGACATGGATGCCGCCGCATTGGCCGACGCGGTCGCCGGCGAGGTCGCGGCGACGCGACGATGGCGTGTCGTCGTGGGTGCAGCGGTGACAATCATCGTGTTCGGCGGAATGCTGCTGGCAGCCGAGGTAGCCGCGATGTAGGCTGTGAGTGACTTGAAACGGCGGAGTAGATATGTCAGGGCCGACTTTCAACCACGAATCATCGTCTCTTGCACGCGACGCTCGCGAGTCCGCGCAGTGGAGCGCGCTCCTGACCGAGCTCCGGCCCATCCTGGCAAGGCGGATTCGGCGCCTTCGCGGTCCGCGCCGCGGCTGCGATCTCATGACCAGCGACCTCGCGTCGTCATCGATGGTCCGACTCATCGAGGCCACGCGACGCACGGGCGCCGTTGCGGAGCGCACGCATGCACTACGCCTCGCCTTCACCGTCGCGCGATCGGTCTTCATCGATGCGATCAGGCTCCAGGCGCGCAGACAGCGCACGCTTGACGCTGTTCGACTCGCTCGCGCCGCGGATACCGTCAAACCGCCAAGCGAAGCGCAGAACGAAATTCCATCATCGCACGAAGCGGCCGACGATCGCACGGACCTCGAGTCCGTCGACCGCATGCTCCGCGGGCTCAGCGACGATGAGCGCGCGATCGTGCTTCGACGCGCCCGAGGCGATACCTGGGCGGCCATCGGCGAGGAGTTGGGAGCCAAACCGTCCACGCTCCGACAACGCATGACGGCGATCCGGGCACGCTTGCGTCCGATCGGCCCGACTGGCTGAGACCCGATGGCTCAGCCCCCGATGGCTCAACCATGTGCGAACCTTTCACCGCCGCGGCAGCTCATCGTGCGACGAACGCAGGAATCGTGGCCAAGACCGTCGATCCGACCCGGAGCTCGGCCTGAGCCGCCGTCGACACTTCGGCCGTTGCGCCACACCGGACCGCAGCTTCGAGAATCACCAGATCAGCCTGCGAAGCCCGCATCGCGCGAACAACGGTGCACGATCCGTCGGTCACGCGCACCCCTGCTGGCAGGATCCACTCCGGCATCGCTCCGCGCGGATCGAACCCGGGAGGCATCTGCACAATTGCGCGCAGCCGATGGATGCTCTGCTCGCGAAGGACCATCGCCCGAGGCGCCGCGGAGACAAGTATCGCGCCATCCTCTGCCCTGACTCCCGTCGCGCGAACAAGCGTCCTCTGGGTTGCACCATCTGAAAAGGTGACATCGAGATGCACCTCCCGAGGACCAAGCGAGGCGATAGACAATCGCAACGGGACCACGACGGTTCCTTCAGCCGTCACCGGCCCGCCGAGGCCTTCCGCACGCAGGCAACCGCAGCTTGGAACGACGCCCGTGATACGCACTTCCTCGCCCAGTGCACGCCCTTCGGGGTGGCGGATCGAGGCCGCTCCGATGACCTGCACCTCGACATCGCCGACTGCTGCCGTGCCAAGGTCGATGATGCTCTCGCGCGGCGTCAAGTCGGCCGCACGCCAGAGCCAGACCATCGCACCGACCGCAATCAGCGCCGCCATGGCGATGGCCGGCCGCCGCAGGTCCGCACGCAACCGATTCACGGCTATGCGCCATGCAATCCAGATCACCGCCACGCCCATGATGCCCGCCATCAGAACCCACAGACCGCGAGGAGCGGCATCGCTCATCGAGGTTCCCCGCAGTGGGGGCGGTGCTGTATCGCCCACGGTCGATGAAACACCGCTCGAGCCAAGTGATCCCCATGTCGTAGCCGATTCGGCGCGACAGCGTCGCGTCAGCAGGTCGCCGCCCGAGACCCACTCGGCGGACAATGGCGCTTCAAGCGCATACTGCGCTCCGCGGACCGTCACGACAGACTCGCCGATGACGCCCATGCTCGCCTCGCGATCGTCCACGACCGTCACGCCGGCGACACACCAACTGCGGATATCGACGAGTTCATCGACATCTGCGGGTGCGGCGGCATGCGCGTCCAGCGTGTATTCCGTCCGGATGACATCCGGGGAGGTTCGGCCAGGCCACCATGCATAGTTTCGACGTTCTGCTTTAGCGACGATCGAGCGATCACCGATTGCGAGGAATCGAAGCGCCTCAACCTCGCCCCCGCCCGCTGCGGGCAATCCGTCTGCCGGCGCTTCGAACCCGATCCTGCGCATTCTGAGCGCACGCAGCGCATCGCGGTGCCCGCTCGGCGAACCAACCTCGATCGAGAGGGGCGCGATGCGCGAGCCCGCGAGCGCCTCGGGCACCCTGAGCGTTCGCACGTCCGTCGCTTCGGACACGGCGCCGCCAGTCGACTCGAGTGCCTCGAGCTCCGCGATACGCAGGATGTCCAACGGGGGCACCAAACTTGGAACACCGGCGAGCAACCCCGCATCCACGATTCGCCCATCGACGGGCCCATGGTCTTGCACCCTGACGATCGCACTGGACCCGACACCGGTTCGGAGGAAGACGGGGGAATCGATCGACATCCACACCAGTTCCATCGGCGGCGTCGCCAGTGCGTGCGATGTGCCACCATCCTCAGCCCTGAGCCACGCCGCGTCCCCACGGGCCACGACGGCCAGCGTGCCCTCGAGCGTGGGCGGGACGCCGGGAGCAAGGGACGGTGGCGGGAAGGTGATGCGGTACTTCCATGTCGCCTCGACGCCCCTGTCCGAAGGCGAGGCCGAGCATGCGAGTTCGGCGAGCAAGGCAAGGAGCACCGGCGTGATCGCAGGCATCGTGAAGAATTCCTTCCGCTTGAGCGGCATGCAATTTCCGCCAGCATCGCGCCCGCGTACGCTGGATCGGTTCTCCCGCAGGAGCCGTCAGAATGTGGTGCAGCGACTGCGCGAGCACGTGTTCCCCGTCGGGACACCTCCCGCACAGCCCTGAGCCGTGCAGATGCCGACCATTTCGAGTCCGCATCCGTAGTCACCGCCGGAGTTGTCAAACCATGACAGGCAGTCGACCCAAACGAGCGTGAACTGGCACTCCTCCACCGCATTGCTGATCGTGCAGTATCGACAAGCCTGTCCATAGGACCCCGGGCCGCCGCAGACGGAGGACGCACTCGAGCAACGCCCGATCTTTGCGCATTCGTGGAAGGGATAGGTGATCGGCGGTTGTTCCGCGCTCCCGACTCCGATGACACCCGCAAACACGCCCGCCGACAACAGGCCAACTACCAGCGTCCTGTACCGCCAATGTTGCTTCGATTTCGATTCTGTGTTCATGATGGCACATACTCCTTCACTTGCGTGGAACTCTGCCAGGCTCGCCGAGCACGCGTCGGCGAGGCCATACTCTCCCGTTCGACCTCATGCAGGAGGTCACCTCCAGCCAACTCCGCTACACCGCGCCAAACCGGTCATCCGGTGGCTCCTGTGACTGAAGATGCTCCATGTACCGTTTCAGCAACGCGCGCTGTTCGTCGGGAAGCGACTCGCTCATCGCAGCGATGCATGCGTCGGCGAGCGCTCGACGCTGCTTGAGGATCGCGTCCAGAACCGTGGCCTCCGCGGAACCTTCCTCGGGAAGCCGGACGAACTTCGCGCGCGCATCGAGGAGCACCTCCCGCATACGCATCCTGAGCGGAATGCGTGCGACGAGATACTCGCCGTAGTGCGCTGCACATCGGTCGACGATCGTCTGCTCGAGTTCGCCTTCCTTCGCCCGTCGAGAGATCCATCGCCACACCTTCGCAGGAGATTCAGCAGAGAATCCAGTCGGATCGAGGCTCGCCCATGCATGGTCCTCCCACGCCCCGCGGGCCTCCGCGCCGCCGGACTTCTCGAGGATCTCTGCGATCTGATCGACTGCACGATCCAAACTGCGGCGGATCGACTGGAATGCAGTGGTGGTGGCCACGTCAGGCGCAGGAGCACCAGCGCCCGAAGGCGCATCGGACGAGGCTCTGCGGACGAGGCGCTTTCGATGCTGGCGATACGCCTGCTCGACCAAGGAGTCAACCTCGGCTTCCCATTCCCTGACGGTGCTCCCAACCGCCTTCCGAACGCCATCTCTGGTCGGAACCCCCTGCGATCGCTCATCTGCTTCCGCTGATGTGCCCGAATCAGCGCTCCGCGTCCAGATGGCGACCTCCGGCGGAGCCTCGGCGACAATCTCCTCTAACGAGACACCACGCAGAATGCCGGCACGGCCTGCGACGGTGCCAATGGAGCGCAGCCGAACATCGCGGAGAAGTCGACGCCGCGCCTCGCTCTCCCGTGCCGACCACGAGGGAGCCTGACGCTGCCCCTCAGGCACCAGCGCGACCAACTGCGCGAATCCATGCTCGATCGCACGGTCGGCCGCGGGCCAGGCCGAGCTTTCAGCGTAGCGGGCTGATCTCGCGATGATCTCGAGCGCGTGCGCACGATCCATGCCCTGCCCTCCACCGCCCTCCGTCGTCGCGACCGTTCGCATCGCTTCCACCAGTCCATCGCGCTCCGCGACAGCGGCGAAAGCCTCGAGTATGCCCGTGAATTCGCGCTGATATGCGGCGATGACTTCCTCCACCACAGGCAGAATTCGACGACCATCCGCACCGTCCGCTGGCTGTGGGTCTGCGACCCCACCGCTGCCGGCATCGAGCGCGTCGTACAAACCGATTGACCGTGCAGCACGGTCCCAGTCCACCGGCGTTGCCTGCGGCTCGACCAAACGACGGAACTGAAGCGGGTTCGCTATCACCGCGCTGCCCTGGACTGTCTGGGCAACGCCAAGCGCTTGACTCACGAGCGCCATCACGACACCGATGGTCATCAGCGAACGGACTTGGAGTGCGCGCCTGCAACTTGGGGCATGGGCCATGCAAGGATCTCGCTTTCCGCGTGAATGCCGCAGGTCAGCCGCCGGGGCGGACTAGCGCGGCGAACCTCTAACGGCGCACAACGACCGGTGTGAGCGAATCAGAAGTACCCAGCAGAGAATTGCGCGGGGCAGAACCCACTGATCCTCGGTCCGGCGAACCACGGCCTCAACTCCTCGAGGGACGGAGAGCCGCGCCTATGCCAGCAGCCCGGGGATCACCTTCGCATCCCCCTGCACGCCCGTCAGGCGATGGTTGAGCCCCGCGTGCATGTAGCCGAGCCGCAGGTGGTCGAGACCGAGGAGATGCAGCACCGTCGCCTGGAAGTCCTTCACGCGCACAGGGTCGCGCGCGATGCGGTAGCCGAGCTCATCGGTGGCGCCGTAGGCGGTGCCGCCCTTCACGCCGCCGCCCGCCATCCACATCGTGAAGGCGTGCGGATGGTGGTCGCGGCCGAGGAAGTTCTTGTTTCCATCGCGGAACTCGGCGACGGGCGTGCGGCCGAACTCGCCTCCCCAGATGACGAGCGTGTCATCGAGCAGGCCGCGGCGGCGAAGGTCGCGCACGAGCGCAGCGACGGGCTGGTCCATCTCGCGGCACTTCCTGGGGAGCTGGTTGAGGAGGTCGTCGCTCGGGTTCGTGCCGTGGCCGTCCCAGCCCCAGTCGTAGAGCTGCACGAAGCGCACGCCGCGCTCGACGAGGCGCCGCGCAAGCAGGCATGAGTTCGCGAGGCTCGGCGTCCCTGGGGCAGCGCCGTACTCGTCGAGCGTGGCCGCGCTCTCGCGCGTGAGATCCATCGCCTCGGGGACGGCGGTCTGCATGCGGTACGCGAGCTCGTATTGCGCGATGCGCGCCTCGGTCTCGCGGTCGCCGTGGCGCACGAAGCCAGCGCGGCCGAGGTCTGCGATGGCATCGATCGTCGCACGGCGCGTCTCGCGCAGCATGCCCTCGGGGTCCTTCACATAGAGGACAGGGTCGCCGCTCGCGCGGCACTGGACGCCTTGGTAGACGCTCGGGAGGAATCCGCTGCCCCAGACGCTCTTGCCCGCGTCGGGCGTCTTGTCGCCCGAGACGAGCACGACATACGACGGCAGGTCGCGCGTCTCGCAGCCGAGGCCGTAGCCGACCCACGCGCCGAAGCTCGCTGCGCCGAAGCGCGATTCGCCGGTGTGGAGAAGGAGCTGCGCGGGCGCGTGGTTGAACTGGTCGGTAGTCATCGAGTTGATGACGCAGACCTCGTCCTCGATGGTGCGGAAATGCGGGAGGAGGTCGCTCGTCCACAGCCCCGCCTTGCCTGCCTGCTGAAACTTGTGCTGCGGTGCGAGAAGGGTCGGGTGCCCCTTGATGAAGGCGAACTTCTCGCCCTTCAGGTACTCGTCGGGGCACGGAGTGCCGTGGAACTCGGCGAGCTTCGGCTTGTAGTCGAGGAGCTCAAGCTGGCTCGGAGAGCCGGCGAGATGGATGTAGATGACGCGCTTCGCGCGCGGCGTGAAGTGCGGCGCGCGGGGGGCGAGCGGGTCGGCGACCCCCCCTCCGCCGGCCGCGGGCGCGTCCTTCGCGAGCATCTCGCCAAGCGCGATGCCTCCGAGCGAGAACGCCGCGGCGCCACCCGCGAGCGAACCAAGAAAGGTTCGGCGCGTCTGGGCTGCGAGTGCGATGCGAGGGTCGAGCGGGTGCATGGGGTGAGGTCAGGACTTCGTGAGGAAGTCGTCGAGATTGAGGATGGCGTTGGCGGCGGCGACGAGGGCTGCGTCGCGTGCGAGATCGGTGGAGCCTTCCGCGGCTTTACCCGCGAGATGACGCGCGAGATCGTCGCGGCCCGCGTAGCGCGTGCGCTCGTCGGCGACCAGTTCGGCAAGACGCGCGACTTCGGCGTCGAGCGCGGCGCGACCGAGCGCGCGCTCGAGCATGGCGCGGACGGCCGACGCATCGTCCGCGTGCGCGCGCGCGGCGATCGCGAGGTGCTGCGCGCACTCGAGGTAGACGGGGTCGTTGAGCGTGACCAGCGCCGCGAGCGGCGTGTTGGTGCGGATGCGCCGCACCGTGCAGGTCTCGCGGCTGGTCGAGTCGAAGGCGATGAACGAGGGATACGGGCTCGTGCGGCGGAGATAGGTGTAGATGCCGCGGCGGT
>JBEGLX010000093.1:0-13292 GCA_041183345.1 Planctomycetota bacterium | reverse complement strand
CTTCAGCGCGCGCCCTCGCTCGCACGCCTCGATCGCGCGCTCGACATCGCCCATCTGCGTGTACGCGAGCGCGAGCCCGAGCCACGCGCGCTCGTAGCGCGGATCGACCTCGACCGCCTTCCTGAGTTGCTCCGCTGCATCTGCGTATCGCCCAAGCGCCATGAGCGCGTTCGCGTAGTTGTTGCGGAAGGCGGGCACCTGCGGCGCGACCGACACCGCGCGCGAGAGCTGGTGCGCAGCCTGCGCCGTCTGCCCCGCCTGCGTCAGCAGGAGCCCAAGCGCCTGCAGCGCATCGAGATTGCCCGGCTGCCTCTGCACGAGGAAGCGGAGCGACGCGATGGCGCTGTCGAGCCTTCCTTCGCGGGCATCGCGGATCGCGCGCTGTATCGGGGTTTCGCTTGCCATCGTGGCGCGTCCGGCCGTGTGTCGCTCGCGGGACCGCGCTACTTCGTCGGCTGCTTCGCCGGTGGCGCCGCGGGTGCGGCTGCTGGCGGAGCCGGCGGCGCGAGCGTGTAGCCCTCGGGCGGCGTCGCCGAGAAGAGCGCGGGATCAAGCTGCGGGTTCACGCGCACCTTCGTGTACTCGGTCGTCGTGCGCCCCGTCGAGCCAGTGCCCTCCTCGTACCGCACGATGCGGCGGGGGAAACCATCCTGACGGGCATAGGCGATGTCGGTGATCACGCGCTTCGCGTCCACGATGCCAGGCTGCCCCTGGCCAGTGTCGTCGGCGTAGACATCGAGGTACTTCACGATGCGCACGACGTCGCATTCGGTGCCATCGAGGGTCTCCACGCCAAGGATGCTCGCCGCCGACATGTCGGGGCGCAGCTCTGCATCGGGCGCCTTCTTGATCTGCGAGACGGCGCCCTGCCGCTCCGCGATCAGCCACGCTGGGAGAGCCGATACGGCGAACGGCGCGACCTTCGGCCAGTCCGCTCGTCCCTTCCGGTAGATCTTGGCGCCGTTGTCGACGACGAGCCCCTCGGTGCCGTTGTGGGTGAAGACGACCACTCCGTTGCTCGCGACCGGGCTGATCCGCATGCGCGGCAGGCTGAGCGCGTCCTTGTAGATGTACTCAAGCGCGACCTCATGCGGCGAGCCGAATCCCGGCGGGAGGTTGGCGGCGGCATCGCCCTCGTAGCGCGTCTGGGTGATCATGGAGATCGTCCGCAGGTCGGCCACCAGTCGCATGCCCCGCTTCGCGATGCTCTCCGCCTTCGGGTCGATCGCGTCGCCAACCCGGATCGGGGCTGGCTTCGCCGGCGTCTGGATCGGGTTGATGGGGGCGATCGGCTCCTTGGGAACGTCTGGCTTGGGGGTCTCTTGCCCTGGGCTGCCCTGCTTGGGGGCCGCCTGCTTGGGAGCCTGCGGTGGTTCGCCCGCGAGAGCAGGCGAAACGACGGACAGCGAGAGGCAGACAGCGGTGAGACGGGCGATTGCGGGGGCCAGCATCATGGTTCGAAGCATACCGCGACAAACTCGCAGGGGTGCAGCCAGCTTTCACGCGCACCGCCCGCAGCTGGACGCAGGCGTGCGCCCCGATATTGGCTGCGCGGCGGGCAAACCGCCGAAGTCACGCGCGGAGGTTCCATGCACGACCCTGAACTGACGCGTGAGGCGCTCGCGGAGCTACCGCCCGACATCGGGCACAGCCCACTGTTCAACGGCGACCTCGCCCCCGTCCCCAAGGCGAGGCGCACATGGACCACCTACAACTTCGCAGCGCTGTGGATCGGCATGGCGCACTGCATCCCGACGTATCTGCTCGCGGGCGGCCTTGTCGCACAGGGCATGAACTGGTGGCAGGCTCTCCTGACGATCGGCCTCGGCAACCTCATCGTGCTCATCCCCATCCTGCTGAACGCCCACCCTGGCACCAAGTACGGCATCCCCTTCCCCGTCCTCGCCCGCAGCAGCTTCGGCACGACGGGCGCGAACGTGCCCGCCGTCCTGCGCGCCATCGTGGCCTGCGGCTGGTTCGGCATCCAGACCTACATCGGCGGCGAGGCTGTCCGCACCTTCCTCGTCGCGGCGTGGCCGAGCTTCGCCACGATCGGCGGCGATGCCACGCTGATGGGGCTGACGATTCCCTCCCTGATCACCTTCATGGCGTTCTGGGCGATCAACATCGCCATCATCCTCTACGGGATGAACGCCGTCCGCGTGTTCGAGAACTGGTCCGCGCCGGTCATCATGGTGATGGCGGTGTGGCTCCTGGTCTGGATCGTCTCGCGCGCGGGCGGCATCGGACCGCTCCTCGACCGCCCGTCTTCGTTCGCGGATACCGCAGCGTTCTGGAAGGTGTTCATTCCTGCGCTGACGGGCATGATCGGCTTCTGGGCGACGCTCTCGCTGAACATCCCCGACTTCACCCGCTTCGGCAAGGGCCAGCGCGAGCAGATGCTCGGACAGACGCTCGGGCTGCCGACGACCATGGTCGCCTTCAGCGCGATGGCGGTGGTCGTCACGAGCGCGGCGGAACTGCTCCTCAAGGGCGTCGACCCGAAGACGCTGTGGGATCCCGTGGTCGTCCTGTCGCAGATCACGAGCAGCACGCCGACCGCGGGAATGACAGAGCCGATCCTGGCGGACGCGGGAACCCGCATCGCGGTCGCGGTGATCGCGCTCCTTGGCGTCGCCGTCGCGACCATCAGCACCAACATCGCCGCCAACGTGGTCAGCCCGGCGAACGACTTCGCCAACCTCGCCCCGCGGCTCATCAGCTTCAAGACCGGCGGCGTGATCACGGGCATCCTCGGCATCGTCATCATGCCGTGGAAGCTCCTCTCGAGCGCCGACACCTACATCTTCGAGTGGCTGGTCGGCTACTCGGCGCTCCTCGGCCCGATCGCAGGCATCATGATCGCCGACTACTGGATCGTGCGGAAATGCGAGCTCGATGTGCCCGACCTCTACCGGGTGAAGGGGCGGTACGCGGGCACGAACTGGCGCGCGATCGCGGCGCTCACGATCGGGATCGCGCCGAATGTGCCGGGCTTCCTGGGCGCCGTGAAGGTGCTCGAGGGCGAGCCGACGATGTGGGATGCGATCTACCCCTACGCGTGGTTCACGGGCGTGCTGGTCGCAGGCGGGGTCTACCTGCTGCTCACCCCTCGAACGCCTCGTCGATGATGTCGAGCCCGCGGTCGATGATGCCGAACGACTCGGCCATCTCGTCCTCGGTGATGCAGAGCGGCGGATTGCACATGACCATGCTCCACTGAAGCACGGTGAAGAGGCCGTTGTCGCGCAGGAACTTGCCGAGCTTCGGCATCGCCGGATGCGAGCCCGCGTAGGGCACCAGCCGCTCGCCCTTCGAGTTCTTCTGCAGCTCGATGGTGCCGAAGAGCCCGATGCTGCGGTGCTCCTTCACCGAGCGATGCTTCCGCGCCAGCCGCTCCATGTGGCCGCGCATCACGTCGCCCATGCGCGCGGCGTTCTCGACCATGCCTTCCTCGACGAGCACGTTCACCGCTGCCAGCGCGCTCGCGAGGCAGAGCGGATGCGCGTTGTAGGTCAGGCCGCCCCAGAAGACGTTCTCGCGGAAGTGGTTGGCGATCCGGTCGCTCACCGCCATCACGCCGAGCGGCAGGTAGCTCGAGGTGAGCCCCTTCGCCATCGTGCAGATGTCGGGAACGATGCCGCCATGCTCGAAGGCGAACAGCTTGCCGGTGCGCCCCCAGCCGCACATCACCTCGTCGGTGACGAGCAGGATGCCATGCTTCTCGAGCAGCGCCTTCAGCGCCGGCAGGTAGCCCTTCGGTGGCGGAAGGATGCCATTGGTTCCCGTGACCGTCTCGATGAACATCGCGGCGATGTTCTTCGGGCCCTCGTACTGGATGACCTCCTCGAGGTACTTCAGGTTGTTGGCGACGATCTCCTCGTCGGTCGTTCCGAAGCTGAACTCATAGGGGCGCGGGTCCATGACGCGCACGACGCCGGGCATCCCGGGCTCGGTCGGCCACCGTCGCGGATCGCCGGTCAGCGTGATCGCCCCGTGGGTCGCGCCGTGGTAGCTGCGGTAGCGGACGAGGATCTTGTGGCGCCCCGTGAAGAAGCGCGCGGCCTTGATCGCGTTCTCGTTCGCCTCCGCGCCGCCGAGGGTGTAGAAGAAGGTGTTGAGGTCGCCGGGCACGAGCTCGGCCAGCCGCAGCGACAGCTTCGCGCGGATCTCGGTCGCCATGCCCGGATAGGCATAGGCGAGCGTCGCCGCCTGCTCCTGGATGGCCTTGATGACCTTTGGGTGCCCGTGCCCGATGTTGACGCTCATGAGCTGGCTGTTGAAGTCGATCCAGCGCTGGCCCTCGGGACCGTAGAGGTAGATGCGCTCGGCGCGCGCGACGGGAATCGGATCGACCTTGCCGGTGGCGCTCCACGAGAACAGG
The DNA here is from genome assembly GCA_041183345.1 of Planctomycetota bacterium. Lineage (GTDB taxonomy): Bacteria > Planctomycetota > Phycisphaerae > Phycisphaerales > SM1A02 > QWPT01. Next base: position 8,908 of record JBEGLX010000093.1, on the reverse strand, counting down.
CTGTGCTTCATGCACGCGTCGATCATCTCGCGGGAGGACATGGTGGGGGCGGTGGTTGTGGTCATGTTGAACTCGGGAGTGTGCACGGCACCGTTCGCTAGCTCATCCACGTCTGGTCGCGCTGCAGCGCCCACTTGCTCGTGATCTTGCGCTGCCTCGTCCAGAAGCGGTATCCGTCCCAGCCTGTGATGTTCCCGTGCCCGAAGCACGAGTCGTTCCAGCCGCCGAAGCCGAACGGCTCGCGCGGCACGGGCACGCCGATGTTCACGCCGCACATGCCCGCCTCGACGCGCTCCATCACCCGCCGCGCGACATCGCCGCTCGAGGTGTACACGCTCGATGCGTTGCCATACGGATTCGCGTTCTCGATCTCGATCGCGGTGTCGAGGTTCGGCACGCGCACGATGCTGATGACGGGGCCGAAGATCTCCTCGCGCGCGCACGCCATCTCGGGCGTGCAGTGATCGATGATCGTCGGGCCGATCCAGTAGCCGCCCGCGACGGCGTTGGCGCTGCGGCCGTCGAGCACGACCTTCGCGCCCGCCTTCTCGGCGCCGTCGATGTAGCCGGCGATCCGGTCACGCGCCGCCTGCGTGGTGACGGGACCGAGGTCCTTGCCCGGCGCGATCCTCGCGGCGCGCGCGCGCACTGCGTCGAGGATGTGGTCGACGCCACCGACCGCGAGCAGCACGCTCGCCGCCATGCAGCGCTGCCCTGCGCATCCCGTGAACGACGCGACGACATTCTCCGCCGTGAGCTCGAGGTCGGCATCAGGCACGACGATCAGGTGGTTCTTCGCGCCGCCGAGGCAGAGCGCGCGCTTTCCATGCACACTCGCGCGCCCGTAGACGAGCTTCGCGACCTTCGTGCTGCCGACGAACCCGACCGCCTTCACGATCGGGTGGTCGCATAGCGCCTCGACCACGTCGCGGCCGCCCTGCACCATGTTGAAGACGCCGTCGGGCAGCCCCGACTCCTTCAGGAGCTCTGCCAGCCGCAGCGTCGAGAGCGGCACGCGCTCGCTCGGCTTGAGGATGAACGCATTGCCGCCGACAAGCGCCTGCGGCAGCATCCACAGCGGCACCATGAGCGGGAAGTTGAACGGCGTGACGCCCGCGACCACGCCGAGCGGCGCGTACGCGACCTCGCAGGCGACTCCGCGGCTGACCTCGAGCTGGTTGCCCGCGGCCAGGTTCGGCAACGAGCAGCCGTACTCGACGCACTCGATCGCCTTCTCGACCTCGGCCTTCGCCTCGCCGAAGACCTTGCCGTTTTCATGCGAGACGAGCCACGAGAGCTCGTCGATGTGCTTGACCATCAGCTCGCGCAGGCGATAGAGCACATGCGCGCGCTCGCGGATCGGCCACTCGCCCCACGACGACGCGGCCCGCTGCGCGGCGCGCGCCGCGAGGTCGACATCGTCCGCCCCGCCCAGGCGGACCTCGCCCATCGAGCGGCCGTAGCGCGGGTTCAGGATCTCCTGGGTGGCACGGTTCGACACGGGATCACACCACTTTCCGCCGATCCAGTGGCGGGCGGTGGTGAAGGGCGTGAAGTCGTCGGTGCGCGCGGAAAATGGCCCGATCGCGGCTGCTGCGGTCATGGAACGAACTCCTGGCGCTCGACGGGCGTCGGCGCGGTCACGGTATTGCGGACGACCTGGCTGCGCGCGGCGTCGCCGAAGCACGGTCGGTCGACGTAGCGGCCATGGCCCTCGCGCGGCGCGAGCCTGCCATTCTCCCAGAGCACGGTGCCGCGACTCATGGTGAGTGCGGCCGCGCCGGTCACGGTCATGCCCTCGAAGATGCTGAAGTCGTTGCGCGAGTGGTGCTGCTTCACGCCGAGCGTGCGCGTGGCCTCGGGGTCCCACACCACGATGTCGGCGTCTGCGCCCGGCGCGATCGCGCCCTTGCGCGGATGGATGTTGAAGATGCGCGCGGCGTTCGTGCTGGTCGCGGCGACGAACTCGCTCGGCGTCAGGCGGCCGCTGCGCACGCCGTGGTGCCAGAGCACGCTCATGCGTTCCTCGAGCCCGCCGGTTCCGTTGGGGATCCTGCGGAAATCGTCCTTGCCCATCGCCTTCTGCTCGGTTCGGAAGGTGCAGTGGTCGGTGCCGATCACCTCGATCGTGCCGCCCTGCAGCCCGCCCCACAGCGCGGCCTGGTGCTCGGGCGCGCGGAACGGCGGGCTCATCACGTGGTGCGCCGCGCTGCGCCAGTCGGTGCTGCGGTACACCGAATCATCGATCACGAGGTGCTGGATCAGCGACTCGCCGTAGACGCGGTGTCCCGCGAGCTTCGCGCGCGCGATCGCCTCCATCGCCTGCCTGCAGCTCGTATGCACGACATAGAGCGGCACGCCCACGACCGCCGCGATCTGGCACGCGCGGTTCGCCGCCTCGCCCTCGACCTCGGGTCCGCGCGAGAGCGGATGCCCCTCTGGCCCCGTGATCCCGAGCGCGAAGATCTCCTGCTGCATGCGGAAGACGAGGTCGCCGTTCTCGGCGTGCACCAGGCAGATGGCGCCCAGGTCGCGCGCGCGCTCGAAGCTCGCGATCATCTGCGCGTCGTCGACCATGATGGCGTTCTTGTACGCCATGAAGTGCTTGAAGCTGTTGACGCCGTGGTCGCGGCACAGGACACCCATCTCCTCAGCCACCTGCGGTCCCCACCAGGTCACCGCCATGTGGAACGAGTAGTCGCTGGTGGCCTTCTTCGCCCGCCCTCGCCAGACCCCGTAGGCCTCGACGAGCGACTGCTGCGGCGCAGGGATCACGAAGTCGATGATCATGGTGGTGCCGCCCGCCGCCGCGCACGCCGTGCCCGACAGGAAGTCGTCGGCGCTCACCGTGCCCATGAAGGGCAGCTCCATGTGCACGTGCGGGTCGATGCCGCCCGGCATCACGAACGCACCGCCTGCCTCGATGACGTGCGCACCCGCGGGTGCCTCGAGCCTCTCGCCGACCGCCGCGATCGCCTCGCCGCTCACGAGCACATCGGCGCGCCACGCGCGCTCTGCGCTCACGACGGTCCCGCCTCGGATCAGGGTGTGGTTCGACATGGTTGCTTCCTCGTCAGGCTCACTGCTGCACGATCTCACCATAGGCCTCGGGCCGGCGGTCGCGGTAGAACTGCCACACGCTGCGCACCTGGTCGATCATCGAGAGATCGAGGTCCGCGACCAGCAGCTCGTCGTTGTCCTCGCTCGCCTGCGCGATGGTCTCGCCGCGCGGGTTCACGAAGTAGCTCGTCCCGTAGAACTTGCCGATGTTCCACGGCGCCTCGGTGCCGACGCGGTTGATGCAGCCCATGTAGTAGCCGTTCGCGACCGCGTGCGCGGGCTGCTCGATCTTCCAGAGGTACTGCGACAGGCCCGCGACGGTCGCCGAAGGATTGAAGACGATCTCCGCGCCGTTCAGGCCGAGGCAGCGCGCTCCTTCGGGGAAGTGGCGGTCGTAGCAGATGTAGACGCCGATCGTCGCGTAGCGCGTCTTGAACACGGGGTAGCCGCCGTTACCCGGCTTGAAGAAGAACTTCTCCCAGAAGCCTGGATTCACCTGCGGAATGTGCTGCTTCCGGTACTTGCCGAGGAAGGTGCCGTCGGCGTCGTAGACCGCGGCGGTGTTGTAGAAGACGCCGCTCATCTCGCGCTCGTACACGGGCACGATCACGGCCATGTCGAACTTCGCCGCGGCCTTCGCGACGAGCTCCGTCGTGGGCCCCGGCACGCTCTCGGCGCCCTCGTACCAGCGCGGATCCTGGCTCGGGCAGAAGTACGGGCCGTTGAAGATCTCCTGCAGGCAGAGGATCTGCACCCCCTGCTTGCCCGCCTGCTCGACGAAGCCGAGATGCTTGTCGACCATCGCCTTCTGGATCTCGGCGACGGGGCGCTTCTCGTCATTCAGCGGGTTGCTGCACTGGATCAGGCCGCAGCGGACGACTTTCTTCTTCGTGTTGCTCATGTCGGGTTCCCGTGCGCAGGCACGGTCTCAATGGGCGCCCTTCTTCGGGCGCAGCTTCTTTCCTTCGTGGACGAACTGGTTCCAGGTCGCGGGCGCGAAGCCGTTGTCGACCTCCTCCATCGAGATGCAGCCCGGCACCGGGCAGACGATCTGACAGAGGTTGCAGCCGACGCACTCGCTCTCGTCGATGCGCGGGACGCGCGTCCCGTCCTGCGGGTGGATGCACTGGTGCGCGCCGTCGTGGCATGCGGCGACGCACAGCTGGCAGCCGATGCACTTGTCGGCGTCGATCCGCGCGACGGTCTCGTAGTTGAGGTCGAGGTCGCCCCACTCCTGGAACGGCGGCACCGCCTTGCCGACCATCTCGGGAATCGTGCGGAATCCGTGCGTGCGCATGTAGTTCTCGAGGCCGTCGATCATGTCCTCGACCACGCCGTAGCCCCGCAGCATGACCTCGGTGCACACCTGCACCGTGCTCGAGCCGAGCAGGATGAACTCCACCGCATCGCGCCAGCTCGAGACGCCGCCGATGCCGCTGATCGGCAGGCCGAAGTCCCTCTCGCGCGCGAGCGCGGCGACCATGTGCAGCGCGATCGGCTTGACCGCCGCGCCGCAGTAGCCGCCGTTCGTGCTCAGCCCGCCCACGCGCGGCTCGGGCACGAAGCGGTCGATGTCGACCGAGATGATGCTCTTGATCGTGTTGATGAGCGACACGCCGTGCGCGCCGCCACGCTTCGCGGCCAGGCCGTGCGGGACGATGTCCGACACATTCGGCGTGAGCTTCACCAGCACGGGCACCGTGCTGTACTTGACGGCCCACGAGGTGATGCGCTCGTTGATGCGCGGCTCCTGGCCGACGGCGCTGCCCATGCCGCGCTCGCACATGCCGTGCGGGCAGCCGAAGTTCAGCTCGAGGCCGTCGGCGCCAGCGTCGATCGACTTCTTGATGATCTCGCGCCACTCGTCCTCCGTCTCGACCATGAGCGAGACGATGATCGGATGCTTCGGGAAGAGCCGCTTGGTCTCGGCGATCTCGCGCAGGTTCACCTCGAGCGGGCGGTCGGTGATGAGCTCGATGTTGTTGAAGCCCGCGCCGCGCACGCCGTGGATGGTGTGGCCGCCGAAGCGGCTCGACACATTCTGGATCGGTACGCCGAGCGTCTTCCACACCGCGCCGCCCCAGCCGGCCTCGAAGGCGCGCTGGATCTGCGCGCCGCTGTTCGCGGGCGGCGCGCTCGCGAGCCAGAACGGATTCGGCGACGCGATGCCGCCCGTGTTCGTCGACAAGTCGGGCGTGAAGTCGTCAGGCATGCGCGCGTCCCTTCTGCGAGATCGCGGCATCGATCGCGTGCGCCGCGCGCTTCCCCTCGGCGGCGGCGTTCACCACTTCCTTGCCGCCGTTCGTGCAGTCGCCGCCCGCATACCACTTGGCGCGCCCGGTGAAGCCGTGCGCGTCGGTGCGGATCCGGCCTGATTCCACGGTGATTCCCGGCAATCCCGCGAGCATCGCGCCCAGCTTGGACTGTCCGATCGCAAGCAGCACCAGGTCGGCTTCGACGGCGAATTCGCTGCCGGAGATCGGCCGCTTGTGCTCGTCGACGCGCACGCAGCGCACGCGCTCGGCACGACCCGCACCCTCGACCGCGACGGGCACCGCGCGCCACTCGGCGTGCGCGCCCTCGGCCAGCGCGGCGGTCCACTCGTGCGCATAGCCGCTCATGCCGTCGCGCGTGCCGCGGTAGATCATCTCGACATGGGGGATCCCGAGCCCAGCGATCTCGCGCACCACATCGATCGCGGTGTTCCCGCCGCCGATCACGGCAGCGCGGCGGATCGCGGCGAGGTCGACGCGCCCGAGCTTCATCGACTCGATCCAGGCGACCGCGCCGTGCACCCCCGCGAGTTCCTCGCCGGGAACGCCCAGCCTGCTGTCGGCGCCGAGGCCGACGCCCACGAAGACGGCGTCGAACTCGTGCTCGAGCGCTTCCAGCGTGACATCGACGCCGACGGTCACGCCCGTCCGCACCTCGATCCCGCCGATCGACAGCACCCACTCGACCTCGGTCATCGCGCGCTCGGCCTTCATCTTGTAGGGCGCGACGCCGGTCGCGTTCAGTCCGCCGACGACGCCGCGCTTCTCGAGGATCGTGCACGCGTGCCCGAGGCGCCGCAGTTCATGGGCGGCGGCAAGGCTCGCAGGACCTGCGCCGATCAGCGCCACGCGCCTGCCCGTCGGCTTGCCCGCCTCGAAGAAGCGCCAGCCTTCGGCATACGCGCGATCGGTCGCATAGCGCTGCAGCTTGCCGATCTCGATCGGCGGCTGCTCGAGGTCGTTGTAGACGCACGCGCCCACGCAGAGCACCTCGACGGGGCAGACGCGCGCGCAGCTCATGCCCAGGATGTTCGACTCGAAGATCGTCTTCGCCGAGCCGCGCACATTGTCGGTCGCGATCTTGCGGATGAACTGCGGGATGTCGATCGCCGTCGGGCAGGCCTCGATGCAGGGCGCGTCGTGGCAGAAGAGGCAGCGGTTCGCCTCGGCCACAGCTGCGTCGCGCAGGAGCGGCAGCTTGTAGTCGGTGAAGGCGCTCTCCGAGCGCTGGATGGGCGTTCCGGCAGCCATGCGGGCGGTTGTTGGGCGATCCTCGGTCCTACCGAGTATCGACCCGTAGCCTATCCCTTGCCCACAAGTGCCCGAAGGGAATTCCCCGCGATCGCGCCCTACTTCTTGAGCGCAGCGTCGATCGCCTTGCGGAGCCCCGCGCCCGATGGATCGGCCAGGCCGACCTCCATCTCGGCGATGGTGCCGTCCTTCCCGATGATCACGAGGGTGGGAATGCCCTTGAGGCCGTACGCGGTTGCGAGGTCGTCGCCCTTCAGCAGGCAGCCGTAGGTGAACTTCTTGCTCGCCATGTAGTCCTTCGCGGCGTCGGCCTTCTGCTCCCATGTGTTCACGCCGAGGATGACGACGCCCTTCGAGGCGTACTCATCGTGGAGCTTCTGGATGGTCGGCATCGCCGCCTTGCACGGGCCGCACCAAGTCGCCCAGAAGTCGAGCAGCACGACCTTGCCCTTGAGCGACGCGAGCGTGACCTCGCTGCCGGCGAGGTCCGTGAGCTTGAAGTCGGGCGCGGCGTCGCCGGCCTTCAGCTTCAGCTGCTCCGCGGGCCCACCCTCCATCTCGGGCTGCGCGAACTCGGGCTGCTTCGGCTTGACCGTGGCGTAGCCCTCGGGCTTCACCATCGCGAACTGCGCCTCCTCGAGCTTGGGATTCAGCTTGAGCGCCGTGATCGTGACCACGGGCCCCGGCGGCATGGCGCCCGCCGCACCGTCGCCAGGAAGCGGCACGCCCATGCTCACACGACGGGGCAGCCCGTCCGCGCGCGCGAAGGCGATGATCTCCGCCATCGGGATCTTCTGCGGCGCCATCTCCATCGCGTCGTCGCCACCGCCCATGACGCCGATCTCGATCTCGCGCACGACTTTGACCAGGTCGCACTCGAGGTCATCGACGGTCGCCGTGCCCGCGAGCTCGAGGGCCAGCGGCTCGCCGACCTTCGCGGCGCCGAAGTCGTCGCGGTACCAGTCGGGACAGCCCGCGAAGGCGATGCCGAGCATGCTCGCGCCGAGCTCCAAGCCCTCGGTGCAGGTCTTCTCCTTCGCATTCACCTGCATGATCTTGCCGCCGTTCAGCAGCGTGACGATGCCTTCGAGCTCGCCGTCGAGGTACTGGGCGCGCATGACATGCTTCGCCGCCTCGGCGCCGGTCCAGTTGAAGCGGATCTGGAAGCGGCTCTTCGCCTTGAGCTCGGGAGGCATGCCCATCCCGGCGGGCAGGTCGTCGTCGCCGAACTTGATGCGCCCATCGAACTGGATCGACGAGAGCTTGCGCATCTCGGCCTGGGCGCGGTCGTAGATCGCCTTCGCCTTGGCGTCGATCTTGCGCTCGATCTTGGGCAACTCGCCGCCATTGGTCGGCGTCGCCGGAATGATGATCTGCGCCGCGGCGCCCGAGACGGGGACAAGCGCGCACAGGGTTGCGGTGGCAGCAGCGACGAAGGCGGACCGAACGATCGACGGGATGGGATGCATGGAGCGCTCCTGATGCGCGCGCCCGCCCGATCCGTCGGCATCCGTCGGAGTTCAGTAGAGCACGCGGAAGCGGATCGTACCCGCAACAGCACGGAGCTCATCGACCACCGCGTCGTCGTACGACTTGTTCACATCGGTCACCACATAGCCGACCGACTCGGTCGTGCGCAACGACTGGCCGAGGATGTTGATGCGGCGCTTGGCCAGGATGCCGTTGATCTCGGCGAGGACGCCCGGCTGGTTGCGGTGGAGGTGCAGGAAGCGATGCGCGCGCGGGGTCGGCGGCAGCGCGATCTCGGGCAGGTTCACGCTGCCAGCGGTGGCGCCCGTGTTGACGTGCTCGACCAGGCGATTGGCGACGAAGAGGCCGATCCCCTGCTGCGCCTCCGCTGTGGAACCGCCAATATGCGCGGTGAGGATCACGTTCGGCACTCCGCGCAGCGGCGTATCGAACGCCTCCTTGTTCGAGTTCGGCTCTGCGGGGAAGACATCGACCGCAGCGCCGCCGACATGGCCAGCCTTGATGCTCGCGGCGAGCGCCTCGAGGTCGACGATGTGCCCGCGCGAGAGATTGAGGAGGAGCGCCCCCTGCTTCATCCGCCGCAGCTCGCGCTCGCCGATCAGGTTCGTATTCTCGCGGCGACCGTCGACGTGCAGGCTCACGACGTCGGACTTCGACAGGAGCTCGCCGAGCGACTTCGCCTTGCGCGCGTTGCCGAGCGGCATGACCTCGGCGATGTCGTGGTAGAGGACGTACATGCCCATCGCCTCGGCGAGCACCGAGAGCTGCGAGCCGATGTGGCCGTAGCCGACGATGCCGAGCGTCTTCCCGCGCACCTCGCTGCAGCCCTGCGC
>JBEGLX010000092.1:0-13331 GCA_041183345.1 Planctomycetota bacterium | reverse complement strand
CGGCCAGCTCATCGCTGCGCTCGCGCGCGGCCAGCAGGCCGAGCAGGTCGTCGTCAAGAGCTTCGTCCTCCGCAACACCGGCGCGGAGCGCGTCGCCGAGGCGCTGCGCTCGGTCATCACCTCGAGCGGCGGCGCCAAGCTGCGCGCGCTCGCGGTCACGCTCGCCGAGGATGGCGGCGCAGGCGAGACAGCCGTGTTCGATCCGACCACCGTGCGCGTGTTCGCGGAGAAGGGCGCCAACGCGGTCACCGTCGTCGGCACGCCCGACGCGGTCGCGTTCGCCGATCGGTTCGTCGCCTTCGCCGACCGCGCCGAGCGCTCGCCGGTGCCTGAGCTCCGGCTGGTGCCGATGAAGAACGCGAAGGCCGCTGACGTCGTGAAGAGCCTGCAGACGGCGATCCTCGCCCGCACGCGCGCGCTCACCGCGCAGGGCATCGTCGTGGGCATGCCCGAGTTCACCGCCGATGAGCGGACCAACATGGTCGTCATCGCCGGCGGCGGCGAGATGTCGGCGGAGATCGAGCGCCTTCTCGGCGTGCTCGATGCGCCGAGCCCGATCGCGGGCGCCGCGCTCGAGACCATCGCGGTCATGAACGGCAAGCCGTCGGAGCTGCTCGCGACCATCGAGAAGGTGGTGTTCAGCGCGAATCCGCCGCTGCGTGAGCGCGCGCAGCTCGTCGCCGACGACGGTGCGGGCATCCTGCTCATGCGCGCCGATGCGGGTGCGCGCGAGGAGATCTCCAAGGTCATCGCCGAGATCGACCGCAGCGCCTCCAAGCAGTTCCCGATCCGCCAGGTGAAGCTCGAGCGTGCCGACGCGCAGCGCGTCGCGACCGCGCTGCAGAAGCTGTTCGACGACCGCGCGGCGATGGCCGCGGGCGGGCGCGCGCGCACCTCGCTTCGCGCGGTGTCGATCGTGGCCGATGTCCGCAGCTCCTCGCTCTTCGTCACCGCGAGCGACGCCGATTTCGCCGAGATCGGCGAGCTCGTGAAGGGATTCGATGCGCCCGAGACGGCGAAGTCGCTCGACTTCAAGGTCTTCGCCCTCAAGCATGCGCGCGCGAGCGATATCGCCGGCAGCCTTGAGCAGCTGCTCGCTGCGATGGGCGCCGGAGGCGCCGACGACATGGTCAGCGTGCGAGGCGACGAGAAGCGCAACAGCGTGATCATCGCCGGGCGCGGCGACCGCTTCGCCTTCGCGAGCGAGTTCATCGCGGCGATCGACGTGGCTCCGTCGCAGGGCGACATGCGCACCGTGCGCATCTACGAGGTCCGCAACGGCGACATCGACCAGGTGGCGGGGCTTGTGCGCGACACCATCGGCGAGCGCCAGGTGCGCCCGTGGGAGACCGGCTCGGGATCGCAGGGCTCGCGCGTGATCCCCGTCTCGAAGTCGCGCAAGCTCGTGGTGCGCGCGACCGACGCGCAGCACGCGGAGATCAAGGCGCTGCTCGATTCGCTCGAGAAGACGCTGGTGCAGGAAGGCCGCCAGAGCGCGGTCATTCCCATCCAGTTCGCGCCCCCGAGCGAGCTCTCGACCACGCTCAAGCAGTTCCTCGATGAACGCGCGGCTGCGGCGTCCGGCGGCGCGAGCTCGGCCACGCTCGTGCCGAGCGCGTCGGGCGGCGCGCTGCTCGTCGCCGGCACCGCCGACGAGATCTCCACGATCCGCGACCTCGTCGCGCGGCTCGACCAGCCGCAGTCGGGCGGCGACCGCCGCAGCGAGATCGTGGTGCTGCGCAAGGCGCAGGCAACCGACGTCGCCAAGCTCGTGGGCGAGCAGTTCCGCGGCCGTTCCGGCGGGCAGGGCGTCACCATCTCGCCCGACGTCCGCACCAACAGCATCATCGTCTCCGCGCCGCCGGTGCAGTTCGACCAGGTCCGCTCGCTCATCGATCGCCTCGATGCGCCCGCGAGCGCCGACGAGACCATCATCCGCACGTTCTCGCTGAAGAACGCGCGCGCGGAGGACGCGGTCAAGCTCATGACCGGCGCGCTGCAGCTCGATTCGAAGGGTCGCACGCAGGGCGTCGCGATCCGCATGGATCCAGGCCGTCCGCCCGTGCAGGTCAACGCGCGCATCCTCGCCGACACGCGCTCGAACTCGCTCGTCGTCACCGCGACGCCCGAGAGCTACCCCGTGATCGAGAAGCTGCTCTCGCAGCTCGAGGACTCGCCCGCGCAATCCGTGGTCGAGTTCCGCCTGATTCCGCTGCAGTTCGCGGCGGCGGACGACGTCGCGGCGACGCTGAGCAAGCTCGTCTCCGGCAAGGACGGCACTGCAAGCGTCGATGGCGCGCGCATCGAGGCGGACACCGTCGAGAACCGGCTCGTCGTCGCGGCCACCGCGGAGCAGTTCAAGACCATCCAGAACGTCGTGAAGGCGATCGACGTGCGCAGCGAGCGCCGCCGCGTCACCGAGTTCGTGCCGGTCCTCAAGGGCAAGGCACGCGGCATCCAGGAGGCGCTCAGCTACTTCTACGGCGCCGGCGCGCTCGACGCCGACACGCCGTCCAAGCAGGCCGTGCGCATCATCGCCGACGAAGCGACGAATTCGCTCGTGATCTCGGCAGACCAGGGCGAGTGGTCGGGCATCCGCAAGCTCCTCGAGCGGCTCGACACCGAGCAGTACGACGGCTCGCGCCAGCTCCGCGTGGTGCCGCTGCGCCACGCCGACGCGCGCAGCGTCGCGAAGGCGATCAACGACGCCTTCGAGGACACGCGTCCGAAGCCGCCGCAGGCCGCGCCGCGCGCGCCAGGGCAGGATCCGGCGCTCGTCGTGCAGCAGATCAAGCCCGAGGAGTACGTCAGCGCGAGCGCCGACGAGTTCTCCAACAACCTCGTGATCGCGGCGAGTCCCGCGAACATGCGGAAGATCGACGCGATCATCGCCCAGCTCGACCTGCCCGACTTCGGGCAGCTCCCGCCGCCGCGCCTGATCGCGGTGCGCTACGGCAATCCCGAGCAGCTCGCGCGCTCGATCGAGCGCGTGTACGCGACCGGCCGCGACGCCGGCCGCGCGCGCGGCCTGCGCATCGTCGGCGACGCGACCAGCAACGCCCTCATCGTGCGTGCGAGCGAGGAGGACTTCGCGCGCATCGCCGCGATCGCAGAGGCGCTGCAGGAGCAGGCGGGCGAGCAGGGCCTTCAGGTCCAGCTCCTTCGGCTGAAGAGCGCGCCGGCGCCGCGCGTGGCCGCGGCGATCCGCGAGGCGTTCACGCAGCGCGCGCGCCAGGCCGGGCTCACCCTCTCGATCCAGATCGACACCGTGTCGAACGGCCTCGTGATCGCGTCGACGGGTCCGCTCTTCGAGGAGATCAAGGAGCTCGTCGAGCAGCTCGACTCGCTCGCGCCCGATTCGTCGAAGGGCATCTTCATCATCGACCTCGTGAACACCCCGCCCGATGCGGCGAAGAAGGTGATCGAGGACATCGGGCTCGACAAGGCGCAGCCGATCGACAGCGTCGCGAAGGTCATCAGCGAGCCGCTGAAGGTCTCGGTCGCGACCAACCGCAGCGCGCTTGTGATCGTGGCGAATCCCGCCGACCGCGAGACGATCCTCTCGCTCGTCAAGTCGATCGACGCCGATCCGCCGAGCGCCGACGCCGAGGTGCGCATCGTCCACATGAAGAACGCTGCGGCGCAGAGCATCGCCACCACGCTGCGCGCGATGGTCGACCAGGCCTCTGCGGGCGCTGCGGCTGGCGGCGCCGGCGCCTCGAAGCAAGGCGAGCTCGCGCGCGCGCTGCAGGAGCAGGTGCGGCGGCTGCGCATCGTGCCCGACGGCGCTGGCGAGCCGATCGCGCTCGACCTGCAGAAGCCGGTCAAGATCCTCTCCGACGCGCAGAGCAACACGCTCATCCTCGCCTCGACCGCCGACAACGTGCGCGCGCTCGAGGAGGCTGCGCGCATGTTCGACACGCTGCCCGTCACCGACGCGGCGATGGTGCGCATCTTCCCGCTCGAGAACATCCAGGCGCAGCAGTTCGTGCGCATCGTGCGCGAGCTGTTCACGCAGGGCAAGGCGCTGGGCACGCTCACGGGCACGCAGGTCAAGGCACAGGCCGAGGGTGTCGCGGGCCAGGCGCTGGCGCAGGACGTGGCGATCTCGATCGACGACCGCACGAACACCGTGATCGTCGCGGGCAAGGAGGAGGCGGTCGCCTTCGTCGAGTCGATCCGCGAGAAGCTCGACAGCGCCGTCGCCGTCGGCTGGCTTGAGCCGCGCATCATCACGCTGCGCTACGCCGACGCGCGCGATCTCGCGGAGACGCTGCGCGCGGTGCTCGTCGAGGGCTCGACGAAGCTCCCCGAGAGCGGTCCGCTGCAGAAGCAGGTCGGGCGCATCCGCATGGCGCGGGCGGCGCAGGGCGACCAGCCCGCGCGCGCGATCGAGAGCGACGTCTTCGTGCCGTTCTCGCAGCTCGTGATCCGTCCCGAGGTGGCGACGAATGCACTCGTCCTCGTCGGCAGCGTGCAGAACCTCGAGGTCGTCGAGGAGCTCGTGAAGCAGCTCGACACCGAGGCTGCGTCCCCCGGCTCGGTGGTGCGCATCTTCCCGCTCGAGAACGCGAGCGCGTCCCGCATTGGACCGATGCTCGTGCAGCTCTTCGACCAGCAGGTCGCCGCCAAGGTGATCCGCGCCGAGGACCGCGTGCGCGTGGTGCCCGATGACCGCCTGAACTCGCTCGTCGTCTCGACGAGCGCGCGCTCGTTCGCGGTCGTCGAGGAGATCCTGAAGAACCTCGACCGCAAGGTCGCGCCCGAGTACCGCGAGATCCGCACGATGGATCTCAAGAACGCGAGCGCGCCGCGCATCGCCGCGATCCTGCAGAAGCTCATGGATGCGCGCGTCGAGCGCCTGCAGAAGACGCAGCCGCAGACGGCGGACCTCGAGCGCGTGATCGTGACCGCCGATGAGCGGACGAACCAGCTGCTCGTCGCCGCCAGCGCCGATGGCTTCGACGTCATCAAGTCGCTGCTCGGCGAGCTCGACAGCGAGCGCCTGATGGAGGAGTCGTCGGTCGAGGTCGTGCCCGTCAAGAAGGCGAACCTCGAGCGGCTGACCTCCGCGATCACGCAGATCCTGAACCGTCGCTACGCGGAGCTCTCGCCCGAGGTGGCGAAGCGCGTCAAGCCGCTGGTGATCGCCGATCCGCGCACCTCGAGCCTGCTCGTCGCGGGCGGTCCCGAGGACGGCGCGCTGGTCAAGCAGATCGTGACCAAGCTCGACGAGATCCCCGCGAACGCGGCGATCGGCGTGCAGGTCCTGCCGCTCGCGGCCGCGCGCGCGGAGACGATCGCGCCGCGCCTGCAGCAGCTCATGCGCGAGCGCGCCAACTCGCTCGGCACCAGCGAGACGCCGGCAGACGCCGTGTCGATCGCGCCGGACGTCGCCTCGAATTCGCTCATCATCGCAGCGAGCGCGGAGAACTACGAGGTCGTGAAGGGCCTCGTCGAGCTCCTCGCCAAGGCCGCGGAGGACCAGCTCGCCGAGAAGCCCTTCGAGGTCATCATGCTCGGCAAGACCGCCGCGCCCGAGATGGTGAAGATGCTCGAGGACATGTATGTCACCGAGGAGAACCGCCGCCGCGGCGCAACCATCGTGCAGGTGAAGCCCGACGTGCGCCTGAACGCGGTCGTCGCCAGCGGACCCGATGCCGACATCGCCGCCATCAAGCGGCTGGTCTCGCAGCTCGATGGCGCGAAGCCGCAGACGGTCGTCGAGATCAAGTACATCACGCTCAAGGGCGCGAACGTGCAGGAGACGGTCGGGTTGATCCAGTCGGTGCTGTCGGGCGCGTCGCTGGCGGGCCGCGCGGGCCAGCAGGCGACCGTGCTCAAGTACCTGCGCCAGATCGACGGCAAGCCTGCCGATGGACTCGAGATGGAGATCTCGGCCGCGACCCGGCAGTCGATCTCGCTCACGCCCGACGTCCGCACGAACACGATCATCGTGCGCGCGCCGCGCGACTCGATGGCGCTCATCGAGCAGATGGTCGCCGACCTCGATGGATCCACGAGCGGCAACCAGAACATCCGCATCTTCAAGCTCGCGAACGCCGATGCGAGCCAGATGGCGAAGCTGCTCAAGGAGCTCTTCAGCCTGCGCCAGCAAGGCAGCCTGTACGTGCTCAAGCCGCGGGAATCAGGCGATGCGGCGGCGGCTGGGCCGGATGCCGCTGCCGCGCCCGCGCTCGCGGGACCGCAGGGTGGAACGCTTGGCTCGGACCTCACGCTCGTTCCCGACGACCGGCAGCAGCTCTCGATCACCGTCGACGACCGCACGAACTCCTTGCTCGTCTCGGGCACGCCGAACTACCTCGAGCTCGTCGACAAGGTGGTGAAGGAGCTTGACCAGCAGCAGGCGAATGAGCGCGACACCCTCGCCGTCAAGCTGAAGAACGCGGCCGCCACCGAGGTCGCGCGCGTCGTCAACGAGTTCGTGAGCGAGGACCAGAAGAAGATCATCGCCACGCTCTCGAGCGAGGAACTGCCGAGCGCGGCGCGCCTGCTCGAGCGCGAGGTCACGGTGGTCGGCGACCAGAAGTCCAACACCGTGCTCGTCAACGCGAGCCCGCGCTATATGGAGAAGGTGCAGGACATCATCAAGGAGCTCGATGTCGATCCGCCGCAGGTGCTCATCCAGGTGCTGCTCGCGGAGGTCTCGCTCGACAAGAACGAGTCGCTCGGCGCGGAGTTCGGCCGCGCGCAGATCGGCGAGTTCGGCGTGATGGCGGGCATGGGCAATGTGCGCCCGGCGGCCGCAGAGTCGGGCTCGCAGACGCTCACGCAGACCCAGCTGCTCGGCTCGCTCTTCACGAACTCGGGCACGCCGAATGTCGCGATCGGCACCGAGGACTTCCAGCTGCTCATCAACGCGCTTGCGGCGCAGAGCCGCGTGCAGGTGCTCTCGAATCCGTCGGTCATGGTCGAGAACAACTCGAAGGGCTACATCCAGGTCGGCGAGACGGTGCGACTGCCGTCGGGAATCAGCTTCCTGCAGGGCGGCGCGCAGCAGTCGAGCGTCACGCCCGAGGAGATCGGCGTGATCCTCAACGTCACGCCCTCGATCAATCCCGAGGGCTTCGTCCGCATGCAGATCGAGCCCGAGATCTCGCGCCTTTCGCTGCAGACGACGCAGATCTCCGAGGACTTCAAGTCGCCGGTGGTCACCCGTCGGCGCGCGAACACGACGGTGACGGTCAAGGACGGGCAGACGGTCGTGATCGGCGGACTCATCAGCGACCGCTTCGAGCGCGTCGACAACAAGATCCCGCTGCTCGGAGACATCCCTGTGCTTGGCTCGTTGTTCCGCCAGCACAAGGAGAATTCGTCGAAGACCGAGCTCCTGATCGTGCTCACGCCTCACGTCGTGCGTTCGCCTTCGTCGGGCGGCGGGAACAAGGCGGAGTCGCTCGCGAATGATGCGATCGACCGGCTCTCGCTCCCGCCGCAGTTGCTTGAGCAGATCCGCAAGGGACAGCTCGAGGGACGCGGGCAGCTCCAGGGCGAGGAAGACAAGAGCGATCCGCAGGAGAAGCCGAAGTGACGATTGTTCGGAGTGCGATCCTGCTTGCGGGCGCGCTGGCCGCCGTGGGCTGCCAGCAGACGATCACGACGTCGGATGGCACGGCGCCCGCGCCGAAGCTCACAGCGCCGGCGCCGGCGCCCGCCAGCGCGCGCGCCAACGCGTTGGCGATCACTTTTGCGCCGAAGCCCGCGGACACCAACGGCAACCTGCTTCCCGATTCGCTGCAGGTGACGGCGTACCTCTTCGCGAAGCCGCATCCCACGCCCATGTTCGTGGAGGGAATGATGCACTTCGCGATCTACCGCATGGGGCAAGCCGGGACTCCCGACAAGATGGGTCCCGACCCGCTGCGCACGTGGTCGTTCGGGGTCGAGCAAGTCCGCGCGATGCGCTCGATGTCGCTTGCGGGACCGTGCCACGAGCTGCAGCTCTCGCTGCTCGATGCGGGCGGAACCGATGTGCTTCCGGTCGAGTCGGTCGATCTCGTCGCATGGTTTCAGCCCGCGGATGGCGGCGAGACCGTATGGATGCGCGGCGTGCGCGGCGTGCAGTTCCCGAAGCCGGGGAGGTAGCGCCCTGCGGGCGCTGGAGCCGAGCCGCCTGCGACTGTCCCACATGGCCTCACCAGGCGATCCTCGCTGGAGAGTGGAGAGCAGAGAGGAGAACGCGGGAAGGGGCGCTGTTTGTGCAAGCGATCCCGACTGCCCGCTTCGTCCAAGAAAAACGCGAAGACCCGCTTGAGCGGGTCTTCGTGTTTCCTTGGACTGGGGATCCTAGATTCGAACTAGGACAAACTGAACCAGAATCAGTTGTGCTACCGTTACACCAATCCCCAAGGTGGGCTGCTCATAGTAGCCGTACCGCGCGACTCTGCAAGCGACTCGGGCGCAGACTTCCGTGCCTTCTCTCTGGGTCTTCTCTCTGGGTCTGCTATCGGGTGTCCTATCGGGAAGACCCGCCGCCGACGTGAACCGTCTGCGGATTTCCTGCGTCCAACCCCATTATTGACGGCGATTTCGGGGTCGCAGCGGGGGTCGTCGCGGGGGTGCCGGCGGGCATGAACCGCTCGGCGATCTGGACGGCGTTGAGCGCAGCGCCCTTGCGGATCTGGTCGCCGCAGACGAAGAGCGCAGCGCCTCGGTTGTCGGGCACGCTCGCATCCATGCGGATGCGGCCGACGAGCACGTCGTCGCCGCCGGCAGCATCGAGCGGCTCGGGGAAGCGGTTGGCCGCGCGATCATCGACGATCCGCGCGCCCTTCGCGCGGGAGAGGAGCGTGCGGATCTCCTCCTCGCTCGTCGATCGCGCGAACTCGATGTGGATCGCCTCTGCATGCGCGCGCAGCGTGGGCACGCGCACGCAGGTCGCGCTCACGCGCACGGCATCCGACTCCCACATGCGCCGCGTCTCGGTGAGGAGCTTGCGTTCCTCCTCGTTGTAGCCATCGGCGCCGACAGCGGAGTTGTGGCTGAAGACATTGAAGAGGTACTGCCGGCCGAAGATCGAGGTGTCCATCGTCGTCCGCGCCGCGAACGCGTGCGCCTGCGACTCGAGCTCGGCCATCGCGGCAGCACCAGCGCCGGACGCTGCCTGGTAGGTCGCGACCACCATGCGCTCGATGCCGATCGCGCGGTGAAGCGGCGTGACCGCGACGAGCGCGATGATCGTCGAGCAATTCGGGTTGGCGATGATCGCTGGCCCGCGCACCGCGTCGAGCGCGTGCGGATTCACCTCAGGCACCACAAGCGGGCAGGCAGGATCGGCGCGGAAGGCGCTCGAGTTATCGACGACGAGCGCGCCTGCCTCGCGGAACTTCGGCGCCCACTCCTTGGATGTGCCTTTGCCTGCGGAAAACAAGGCGACGTCGATGCCCTCGGGCACGGCTCCATGGGCGAGATCCTCGACCACGACCTCGCCGCCACGGAAGGGGATGCGCATGCCGCGAGACCGCGGCGACGCGAATAGCCGCAGGGACCGCAGCGGAAACGCACGCTGTTCGAGGATCGCGAGCATCTCGCGTCCGACCGCGCCGGTGGCGCCGACGATCGCGACCACTGGATTGTGTGGCAACTGCAGCATCCGCGGGATCGTAGCGATTCCGAATCGCCGCGCGCGTCTATCCTGCGCGCATGCCCCGCACCGTCGCGAGCGCACCACGCCATGGATCCGACACCGTCACCGACGGCGTGCGCATCACCGTGCGCCCTGAATTCATGGACCGCCAGTCGTCCGCCGAGGACAAGCGCTTCCTCTTCAGCTACAGCGTGACGATCCGCAACGAGGGCAACGCACGCATCCGTCTCGCGACGCGCTGCTGGCGGATCATCGACGCCGATGGCGAGGAGCGCGTGGTCGAAGGCCCGGGCGTGATCGGGCAGCACCCCGAGCTCGCGCCTGGCGACAGCTTCGAGTACGCGAGCTTCTGCCCGATGCTCACGCCGTGGGGCACGATGGAAGGCCACTTCACGTTCGAGCGCGGCGGCGAACGCTTCGACGCGGCGATCGGCCGGTTCTATCTCGTTTCGTAGCTGAGCGTTCGCAACCGGCGTGCGTCTGCGGCATTGCCGCGGACGAGACGGCGCAGCCCGCGCGACGGGGTGGACTCCTGGCGCAGTCGGTTCCGCAGATTCCGGCCTTGCCTTCATCTGCGGGCAGTCATGCCAATAGAGCACCGGCGGCGAAGGCGCGCATCACGGCCGCGAAATCACATGTAGCCAAGCCGACGCGGCCATGCCACGAGGTTCGCGCGCTCCTTCACGCGCTCGAGCGTCGCCTCCGCCAGCTTGTTCGCACGCTCGCAGCCTGCCTTGAGGATCTCGAGCACGAGGTCATCGCGCCCCTCATACTTCGCGCGGCGCTCGCGCATCGGCTCAAGCAGCTCGTTGATCGCCGCAGCGACCTCGAGCTTCACGTGCCCGTCGCCGATGTTGTCGCCCTTCGCGTACTTCTCCTCGAGCTCCTTCACGCGTGCCTCGTCCTTCAGGAACGTCCGCACGTACTGGAAGAGCACATTGCTGATGTCGCCGGGCTCGGTCGGGCTCTGGCGGCCGGTGAAGATCTTCTTGACCTTCTTCTCGACCTCCTTCGCGGGGTCGCTGATGAAGATCGCGTTGTTCAGCGACTTCGACATCTTGTTGACGCCATCGATGCCCGCGAGGCGCCCGACCGCGCCGACGTCGGCGCGCGGGATCGGGAACACGCCGCCAAGCTCCACGTGGTCATGGTCCTCGGCGTGCTCGTCGACGCCGCAGAAGATCTGGTTGAAGCGGCGCGCGACCTCGCGCGTGAGCTCGAGATGCGGCACCTGGTCCTCGCCGACGGGCACGCCGACGGGACGGAACGCGAGGATGTCGGCGGTCTGGCCGACGGCGTACAGCGGGAATCCGAACGAGTAGGTGTCGCCGAGGCCCTTCGTCTCGATCTCGGTCTTCAGCGTCGGATTGCGCATCACGCGGTTGAAGGGCAGCAGCATCGCGAACAGGAAGGTGAGCTCCGCGATCGCGGGGATCTCGCTCTGCAGGAAGATCGTCGTCTTCTCGGGGTCGATGCCCATCGCCAGATAGTCGCGGACGATGGCGATCGAATCGCGGCGGATCTCCTCGCTCTTGGCCAGCCGCGTCGTGTACGCATGCATGTTCGCGATGATGAAGTAGCAGTCGTGCGAGTGCTGCAGCTCGACGCGGCGCTTGACGCTGCCGACCCAGTGCCCCAGGTGCAGCGATCCCGTGGGCGTGTCGCCCGTCAGGATGCGTGGCTTGCCGTGGCTCATGCCTGGGATCATGTCTGCTGCACTCATGGCGGGAGAGAATAAGAGGTTTTAGGGCGCTGGGCTTTTCAGCAGCGTGAGCGCCACGTTGAAGGCGTTGAAGAGCGCATGCACCACGATCGGCGCGATCACCGAGCCCGTGCGCTCGCGGAGGATTCCGAGTCCGAGCGCGAGCGCGACGAGCATCGAGAGCCCGACGACACGCCCTTCGGGCGCGAGCGCGCCCCAATGGATGAGCGTGAAGAGCAGGGTGGTGATCGCGATGCCTGGCCATGCGCCGAGTGCGCTTCGGATCCCAGGCTGCACCATGCCGCGCCAGATGAACTCCTCTGCAAGCGGCACGAGCAGCGCCACGTGCGCGAGCGTCAGCGCGGTCAGCATCGGATCGCGGCGCTCGGCGAGGATCGCCAGCGTCTGGTGCGCTGCATCCGGCGTGCGCGGCTGCCCGAGCGACACGAGCAGCGCGCTGAGCGCGATCGAGAGCGAGGCGACGACCGGCGTGACGAGCAGAAACGCGACGAGGCCCGCGAGCGCCGCGCGGAGGGGCGGCGAGGCGGGCAGCCCAGATGGGCGGGTGAAACGCGCCAGGAAGAGCCCTGCAGCGAGCACCTGCGCGCAGTTTCCAAGGACGTTGCTCGCGAGCCGGGCGTACGCCGTGTCGTCCGTGAGAGACACGGCCGCGCCGAACGCGCCCGCGGCATAGGACGCCAGCGCCCCGAGCATCCACAGGGGGACTTCGACGGGAAGCCGCCCGAGTGGCTCGGCAGGGATCGACCACAGGCGCCAGCGGAACACCGCCATGACCGCAGCGAGCGCTCCGCCGATCACGACCGCCCCCCAGAGGGCGCTGGCGTCGCCCGTCTCCGATTGAAGGAGAAGCGCGTTCGTGTCGATCAATGGTACGGCGATATCGTGCATCAGCCCTTCGAGAAGACGGACAGTACCCGCGCAGTCGATTTCATGCATTCCGTCCTGAAGGACATCATCACGCGGAAGTCAGCCGAGGTCGAGCGCGCTCGCGAGGCGGTGCCGATCGAGGTGCTGAAGGAGCGCATCTCCGAGCTCGGGCGCCCGCGCAACTTCTTCCAGGCCTGCGTCGATCGGCGACATCCCGACGCGACCCATGTCATCGCCGAGATCAAGCGCAAGAGTCCGTCCGCCGGCGTGATCCGCGAGGACTTCGACCACGTCGCGATCGCCAAGGCGTATGCGGCGAACGGCGCGAGCGCGATCTCGTGCCTGACCGACGAGCATGACTTCGGCGGCAGGCTCGAGTTCATCCATGAGATCCGCGATGCAGTGAAGCTGCCTGTCCTCCGGAAGGACTTCATCGTCGACATCTACCAGGTGTGGGAGTCGCGGGCCGCCGGCGCCGATGCGATCCTGCTGATCGCCGAGGCGCTGCGCGAGCGCGACATCAT
The DNA here is from genome assembly GCA_041183345.1 of Planctomycetota bacterium. Lineage (GTDB taxonomy): Bacteria > Planctomycetota > Phycisphaerae > Phycisphaerales > SM1A02 > QWPT01. Next base: position 610 of record JBEGLX010000092.1, on the reverse strand, counting down.
CGACTTCCAGATCCTCGCGACCGAGCTCGGGATGACGACCTTGCTCGAGGTGCACGATGTCGATCATCTGCTGACCGCGCTGAACATCGTCGGATTCCCGCATGCAAGCTACTCGTTGCTCGGGATCAACAACCGCGACCTGCGCACGATGAAGACGAAGATCGAGCACTGCATGCGGCTTGCCGAGATGATCGAGGACACGTCGGTGCTCGTCGCCGAGAGCGGGATCCGCACGGCGGACGACCTGCGACGCCTGCGTGCGCATGGCATCCACATCGCGCTCGTCGGCGAGCATCTCATGCGGCAGCCCGATCCAGGGCTCGCGCTGAAGGAACTGCTGTCGTAGTCCTGCCTTTGAGCGGTCGCGGCGGCAGCCGCAATCGGCGATGCCCGCTTGCCGTGGGTGCCCGCAGATGGAGGCACCGCCGGAATCTGCGGAACCGCTTGCTTCGGGAGTCGTCGTCTTCGCAGCCGGAGCCGCTCGCCAGTTGCGAGCGCTCAAGATTCTCGCGGTCGCCGCTGCGGCGGCTCCCTCTGGACGAGCGCCGCGCAAGTGAATCGCGACGGCGCTCCCGACACGCGTTCCAGCAAGTCGGGCGATTCATTCGCC
>JBEGLX010000091.1:0-13337 GCA_041183345.1 Planctomycetota bacterium | reverse complement strand
TTCCGCCCGTGGTCATGCCCAGCGCGATGCCCGAGTCGAGCGCGCCGCGTCGTCCATCGGCGTTCCTCGGGGGCGATGGCGGTTCAGGCGGCTGACCGACCGAGGGCGCCAAAAACCACTGCAAACATCGGTGTTTTCTGCTGAAATGCGAAAAACATCGTGTTTTTCGACGTTTTCAAGCGCAGAGCCCCTTGCGGGGCACGTCCGACCCCTTTATTTTCCGTGAAATCGACAAGCAAGGAGCTTGTCCTCGTTCAGGTACGAAAGGATTCCGACACTATGGCCAGCAAGATGAAGATCACCGCCGCTTCCAAGGTCCGCACCAAGGGTTCCATCTACAAGGACATCGCCGGTCTCACCGGACTCTCGCGCAAGCAGGTCGTCAGCGTGTTCGACGCCCTCACCGAGATGATGAAGGCCGACCTGGGCAAGAAGGGCTGCGGCACCTTCAACCTCTTCGGTCTCGCCAAGATGCGCACCGCGATCAAGCCCGCCACCAAGGCGCGCAAGGGCAAGAACCCGTTCACGGGCGAGGAGATCATGATCAAGGCCAAGCCGGCGAGCCGCAAGGTCCGCATCCGCGCGATGAAGGGCCTCAACGACTCGATCTGATCGATCGTTCGAATGAATCACGAATCAAGCGCCTGCGAAAGCAGGCGCTTGTTCGTTTTGCGGTGGATGCGGCCGTGCAGCGGCGAATGCCCTCGAACGACGCCTCAGGAGCGCCGTCGCGATTCACTCGCGCGGCGCTCGTCCAAAGGGAGCGGCCGCAGCCGCGACCGCTCAAATCACGGGAGCGGCCGCAGCCGCGACCGCTCAAATCACGGGAGCGGCCGCAGCCGCGACCGCTCAAATCACGCCGCTCAAATCACGCTGCGCAACTCGCCGCCGTGCGCGGCAAGCAGTTGCTGCGCCTGGTCGCGGTCGACGCCGCGCGCGCGCATGACCAGCGCGACCTTGAGCATGCCGCCCGCGGCGACGAGGCGCGCGTGCGCGGATTCGCGGGAATCCTCGGGGAAGAACTCGCGGAAGATGCGGACGGCGCGATCGACGAGCTTGTCGTTCGTCGCGGCAAGGTCGACCATCAGGTGCCCGTAGGTCTTGCCGAGGCGCACGAACATCGCGGTCGTGATCGCATTCAGTGCGATCTTCGTCGCCGTACCCGCCTTCAGGCGCGTGGAACCCGTGAGGATCTCCGCGCCCGTCTCGAGCACGATGCGATGGTCGCAATGCGCGGGCTGCGCGTGCGGCGCGCAGGTGAGGAAGCCCGTCACCGCGCCCCGCCGCTTCGCGAGGCGGATCGCGCCGAGCACGTACGGCGTCGTGCCGCCCGCCGCGATACCGAGGAAGCAATCGCGCGCGCCGAGCGCGAGCCGCTCGAACTCCGCGGCGATTCCCTCCTCCTCGTCCTCCTTGCCTTCGCTCGACTTGCGCAGGGCACCGTCGCCGCCGGCGATGATGCCGACGACCTGCTCTGGCTTGCTGCAGAAGGTCGGCGGGCACTCGCTCGCGTCGAGCACTCCGAGACGTCCGCTGGTGCCGGCGCCCGCGTAGACGAGCCGCCCGCCCGCGGCGAGCGCGCGCGCAGCGGCATCGGCGAAGCGCGCGATGTCGCCCGCCACGCGCTCGACGGCGTCGACGGCGATCCGCTGGTCGCGCGCCATCAGCGCCACGATCTCCTCGGTCGAGAGCGTGTCGAGCGCCTCGCTGGTGGCGTTGCGCTGCTCGGTCGCGACGTGAGAGCGATCGGGCGGAAGCGTCACTCCTTCTTGCCCCATTGGGGTACCTCCGGCTTCAGTGCGTCGACGAAGAACGACCACTTCACGCTGTCGACCGCTGGGCTCCAGATGCCGTGGTCGGAATTCGGGAAGAGCATCATCGAGAACGGCTTGTTGCGCGCCTGCAGCGCGTTGACAAGCTGGAACGTGTTGTTCGGGTGCACGTTGTCATCGACCATGCCGTGCAGGAGCAGGAGCTTGCCCTTGAGGTTCTCCGCCTGCTTCACGCAGCTGCCTGCGTCATAGCCGGCGGCATTCTCCTCGGGCGTGCGCATGTAGCGCTCGGTGTAGATGGTGTCGTACTGCCGCCAGTCGGTCACTGGGGCGCCGGCGACGCCCGCCGCGAACACGTCCCCGCGGCGAATCAGGCAGATCGCCGTCATGTAGCCGCCGTAGCTGTGGCCCGTGATCCCGACGCGCGCGGCGTCGACGTACGGGCGCGTGGCGGCGAGATGCTGGATGGCGGCGGCCTGGTCGTCGGCGTCGACGACGCCGAGGTTCAGGTACGCGGCGCTTTCAAAGGCCTTGCCGCGTCCAGGCGTGCCGCGGTTGTCGACGGTGACGACGATGAACCCGAGCGCGGTGCGCGCGTCGCCCGCGTCGAAGCGGTCGGTGACGAGGCGCGTCGTCGGTCCGCCGTAGGTGTTGACGACGACGGGGTACTTCTTCGCGGGATCGAATGCGGGCGGGAAGGCGATCTTCCCGTAGAGCGTGGTCGTGCCGTCCGCTGCGGGGCAGGTGAAGAGCTCGCTCGGCGTGAGCCCGTGGGTCTCGAACCCCTTCGTGCTGCCCTCCGCGAGCGTCGCCGCGAGCGAGCCGTCGGTCGCGTAGAGGAGCGTCGCCGGCGGCGACTGCGTGGTCTCCGCCGTCGCGAGCACGAAGGAACCGTCGGGCGAGATGCGGAAGTTCGTGTGGTGGAAGTCGCCCGTGGTGACGCGGCGCGACTCGCTCCCATCGAAGCGCGCCACGTGCAGCTGCTGCTGCACGGCGACCTTGCCGCTCCATGCGGTGAACCAGATCTGCTCGGACTCCTCGTCGACGAGCACGATCCGCTCGGCGGGCCATTCGCCCGCGGTGATGGTCGAGATCAGCTTCCCGTCGAGCGCGCGCAGCTCGAAATGCTTGAAGCCCGTCTTCTCGGTCTCCCAGATGAAGCGCTTGCCATCCTTCAGGAAGCGCATGAGCGGGCGGTTGTCCTGCCACGACTCCTGCTTCTCCTCGACGACGAGCCGCGAGGCGCCCGTGCGTGGATCCGCCGCGAGCACCTGCAGCGTGTCCTGCCGCCGCGGCGTGCGCGAGTAGAGGAGTTCGCCCCCGCCGGGCGCCCAGAGCACGTTGTAGACGTAGTACTCGGTGCCGTCGGCGGCGCCGGACTTGGCGCTGAAGCTGTCGACGGCGACGGTCTTCTTCGTCTCGAGGTCGTGCACGAGCAGCGAGGCGGTCGGGTTCGGCTGCCCGGGCTTCGGATAGGCCTCGGTCATCATGCGCGTGTTCGTCTCGGTCCAGCCGCTGACGAGCAGGAAGTCCTTCACCTTCGACTCGTCGAAGCGATAGAACGCGAGGAAGCGCGAGTCCTGGCTCCACCACATCGCCGTGGTCTGATCGAGTTCCTCGCCGTAGACCCACGAAGCCTGCCCGTACTTGATGTCGGCGTTGCCGTCGGTCGTGATGGCGACGCGCGCTGCGGCCGGAGCGCCGTCCTTGCCGTCCGACTTCGGCTGCAGGTAGAGGTTGCCGTTCTCGCTGATCGCGGTCCATGCGCCGTCAGGGCTGTCGGCGGTGGTGAACTGCCGGCCGCGCGCGGGGCGGCGCTCGCCGCGATCGCGCTGCGCGCGCGAGGGCAGCGCCGATTCGGGCGGTTCGCCGCCGGCGTCGTCGGTCTTGCCGTTCGAGAGGCTGACTTTCTTCCAGGAGCCCTCCTCGCCACCGGTCTTGATCCAAAGCTCGCCGGCGACGAGGTTCCACTTCGCATCCGCGACTTCGCCGCCTGCGCCGATGCCGCCGATCGCGCTCTGCATGCGCTGCATCAGCCCGCTCCCGGGGATGTCGGCCATGGGTGTGTAGGTCTGCGCGAGCGCGCCGGACACAGCGGACAAAGCGGCGAAAGCCGCGGCAAGACGCGGGATCGGAGGCATCGCGACAGCGTAGCGCGTCAGACCCGCGCGTGACGGGCGAACTGCTGGTAGCGCGCCTCGAGGTCGGCGGCTGTCGCGCGCGCGACTCCGTCGAGGCTGAAGGCGCTGATGGTGAAGCTCGCCATGACCGTGCCCCACGAAAGCGCAGTCTGCAGCGCGTCGAGGTCGGTGCGGCCCGAGCGCGCGAGGTGCGCCATGAAGCCGCCCGCGAAGGTGTCGCCGGCGCCGGTCGGATCGATGACCATGTGCTCCTCGGCGGGGAACGCGGGCACAACGGCGATGCCGTCGCGGTGGACGAGCACGGCTCCATGCTCACCCTTCTTCACGACGGCGAACTTCGGTCCGTAGCCAAGGATGCGGCGCCCTGCCGTGACCGCGTTGCGGACGCCGGTGAGCTGCGCTGCCTCGGAATCATTGAGGACGATCCCGTCGACCTTCGAGAGGAGGTGGACGAGGTCGTCGTGGGCGACGTTGATCCAGAGGTCCATCGTGTCGGCGACGGCGAGCTTGCAGTTGGGGACCTGCGCGAGGAGTCCCGCCTGCACCGCGGGGTGGGTGTTGCCGAGGAACACGAGGTTGCTGTCGGCGAACGCTGCGGGCACCTTCGGAGGCGCGTCGGCGACTACGCCGAGCTCGGTGAAGAGCGTCTCGCGGTTGTTCATGTTCTCGAGGTACTTGCCGCCCCAGGCGAAGGTCTTGCCGCCCGCGCGGGTCTCGAGCCCGAGGAGGTCGATGCGGCCGAGGCCCTCGAGGCGACGGCGGTGCTCGACGGGGAAGTCCTCACCGACGACGCCGACGAGGCGCACGGGCCCGAGCCGGCTCGCCGCTGCGGCGAAGTAGGCGGCGCTGCCGCCGAGGACGCGATCGACGCGCGCGGATGGCGTCTCGACGGTATCGATGCCGATGGTGCCGGTGACGAGGAGCGAATGCGGTTGCGCGGTCGACATGGGACGGAAAGGGTAGCGGGAATCGCGCGGTTGAGGACTTCCGCGAATGCCGCCCGCAGCAGGCTCCCGCGGTTGCGGACTGGACCCCTCGCGCAAGCGGTTCCGCAGATTCCGGCTTCGCCTTCATCTGCGGGCACTCATGGTTTGAGCGGTCGCCGCTGCGGCGGCTCCCTCTAGTGCTTGTTGTCCCTTGAAGCCGACTCCTCACGTGCGTGGTTCCGCAGATTCCGGCTTCGCCTTCATCTGCGGGCACTCGTTGCAAGCGGACTCGGACGATGTGGGTTCCGACCAAACGGAGTACGAAGGCGTCGGTGGACTCCAACCAAGCGGAGTCGATAGGCAATGAGTGCCCGCAGACGAAGTCTGCGGAACGGGTTGCGTGGGCGTCAATCTGCGGACGGCCAGCCGACTCCGAACGCAGGCGGTTCCGCAGATTCCGGCTTCGCCTTCATCTGCGGGCACTCGTTGCAAACGGGAACTCCGACGGGGTCCGTTGGACGCCGCCACCACTCGCCCGCGAATCACCAGGATCTACTTCGACTCGCCCGATGGCGAGGCAAAGCTGCGCATGAAGCCGAAGCCGAGCGCCGTGCCGCAGAGGCAGCCGGCGGCGATGTCGACGGGCATCAGGCGGAGCAGACGCGGCAGCGTTCCGTCGACGAAGCGCGTGCCGAGGTCGCCTGCGCCGGTGATCCCGAGGAAGAGGAACACCAGCGCAAACGCAGCGATCGGCGCGGCGGCGAGGTACACCGGGCGCGTGCGAGGCGCGATGATGCGGCCGACGCAGCCTGTCGCGAAGCCGGCGAGGCACGCTGCGCCAAGGGCCTGCCCCTTCGTCGCAGTCACGGCGGCGAGCCACGCTGCGGCAAGCCCCGCGAGCCCCGCGAACCACGAGTTGCGGGCTGCGCTGCCGGTTGGCGAATCGATGTGATCCTCGTGCGTCGGCGGCAGGTCGAGCAGCGGCCCGCCGACCTTGAAGACGAGGTGCAGGCCGCCGATGACGAGCAGCGTCCAGCCGATCAGCTCGACGCCCGCGGCAGTGACCGACGAGCCGCCGAAGCAGAAGTCGGCGGAGTTGCCTGCGCGCATCGCGAGGTAGGACACGCCCGTCCCGAGCACAAACACGCCGACGACCGCGTTCACGAGGCGAGCGACGAGCGCAGCGACCGCGGAGGTGACCGCGAAGGCGACCAGGATGGCGAGGATCGCGAGCACGGGGCGCTCGGAGTCGGCGATGAGCGGACCAGCGACGCCGCGTGCGCTCTGCATGAAGGGCACGGTCGCGCGGAAGGCGATGGCGCCGAGGGCGATCGCGATCACGAGGACCGCGACTCGACGCACGGGCGAGTCCGGCGAATGCACGGAAGGGGTCGCTGCGGTCGAGGACGCTGCAGACGCTGAAGCTTGCACTTGCGCTCCGTTGGCTTCGGACATGCCCGCAGTGTGCGCGAAAGCGGCACAGCCCGCAAGCATCGGAAACACGTATAGTTTCGCCTCGCTCGAAAGACGATCCGCCATGTCCGCGACGCCCACCGCTCCCGCTCCAGCCAGCCCCGCCGTCATCCTCGATGGCTCGCCGCTTTCGGCCGCCGATGTCGCCCGCGTCGCCCGCGCCACCCTCCTGCTGCCGGTCAAGGTCGAGCTTGGGGCGAAGGCGCGCGAGTCGATCGCTGCGTCGCGCGCGGTCGTGACCCGCGCGCTCGGCTCGGGCGAGGCGGTCTACGGGCTCAACACCGGCTTCGGCAGCCTGTCGCACGTGCGCATCGAGCATGCGCGCGCGGTCGAGCTGCAGCGGAACATCATCCGCTCGCACGCAGCGGGCGTGGGCGAGTACCTGCCGCGCGAGATCTCGCGCGCGCTCATGGTGGTGCTCGCCGCCAGCCTCGCGCGCGGCGCGTCGGGTGTGCGCGTCGAGACGGTCGAGCGGCTTGTCGAGCACCTGAACAACCACATCGACCCGGCGATCCCGTCGCGCGGCTCGGTCGGCGCGTCGGGCGACCTCGCGCCGCTCGCTCATGCGGCGCTGACCCTGCTTGGCGAGGGCGAGGTCTGGCACAACGGGCGCGTCGAGCCGGCGGCGTGGGTCACGAAGAGCTTCGGCCTTGCGCCGCTCGAGCTCGAGGAGAAGGAAGGCCTCGCGCTCCTGAACGGCACGCACCTGATGTGCGCGATCGGCGCGCTCCTCTGCCACGATTTCCGCGCGACCTTCGACGCTGCGCTCGCTGCGGCGGCGATGGCGATGGACGCGGCGAAGGCGACCGACCGCTTCCTCGACGCGCGCATCCACGACTGGCGGCGCCAGCCCGGTCAGATCGAGGTCGCCGCGCGGTTGCGCGGGATGCTCGCGGGCAGCGCGATCCTGCCGTCGCACGCGAAGGACGACCCGCGCGTGCAGGACCCCTACTCGCTCCGCTGCACGCCGCAGGTGCTTGGCGCGGCGCTCGACGCCTTCCGCTTCGTCGAGGGCGCGATCAGCCGCGAGCTCGGCGCTGTCACCGACAATCCGCTCGTGTTCGCGCCAAGCGCGGGCAACGGCGGCGACATCGTGTCCGGCGGCAACTTCCACGGGATGCCGCTGGCGATCCCGCTCGACCTCCTCGCCATCGCCTGCTCGCATGTCGCGGGAATCAGCGAGCGCCGCACCTTCTGGGTGGTGTCCGGCTTCGACAAGTTCGTCGGCCACAAGCCGTACCTCGCGACCGACCCGGGCGTCGACTCGGGGCTCATGATCGCGCAGTACGCGGCCGCCGCGTGCGTGAACGAGATCGCGACGCTGTCGAACCCCGCGAGCGTGACCAACATCCCGACGAGCGCCGGCATCGAGGACTACAACAGCTTCGGCGCGACCAGCGCACTGAAGGCGATGCGCTGCGTGTCGCTCCTCAAAAGCGTGATCGCGATCGAGCTCCTGGTGATGTCCGAGGCGCTCGAGGCGCATCGTCCGCTCAAGTCGGGCGAGGGCGTCGAGAAGGCGCACGCCCTTGTGCGGTCGCTCGTCGCGAAACTCAACCGCGACCGCGCGCCGAGCCCCGATATCCGCGCGCTCGAGGGGCTGATTTCCGCAGGTTCATTCAGCCTCGCGTGAGCCCCCGCTACACTCGCGGGCTATGACGACCGCGCCGTCCGCGACCCACACCGCCCGCATCGTCCGCGCGCCGCGCGGCAACCAGCGCACCTGCTCGAGCTGGGCCGCCGAGGCGGCCATGCGCATGCTCATGAACAACCTCGACCCCGAGGTCGCCGAGCGCCCCGAGGGGCTCGTCGTGTACGGCGGTCGCGGCCAGGCGGCGCGCAACTGGGAGTGCTTCGACGCGATCATCGCCAGCCTGCAGAAGCTCGCGCCCGACGAGACGCTGCTCGTCCAGAGCGGCAAGCCCGTGGGCATCGTGCGCACGACGAAGGATTCGCCGCGCGTGCTCATCGCGAACTCGAACCTCGTGCCGCACTGGGCGACGCAGGAGAAGTTCGACGAGCTCGCGGCGAAGGGCCTGATGATGTTCGGCCAGATGACGGCCGGCTCGTGGATCTACATCGGCACGCAGGGCATCCTGCAGGGCACCTACGAGACCTTCGCGGAGTGCGCGCGCCAGCACTTCGGCGGCACGCTGCGCGGCACGCTCAATGTGACGGGCGGCTGCGGCGGCATGGGCGGCGCGCAGCCGCTCGCCATCACGATGAACGAGGGCACGTGCCTGATCGCCGACATCTGCCGCGAGCGGCTTGAGAAGCGCATCCACGACCGGTACCTCGACGAGATGCACGAGGATCTCGACGCAGCGATCGATCGCGCGCTTGAGCTCACCGCGGAGGCGAAGGAGGGCAAGAACCACGGCATCTCCGTCGGCTGGCTCGGCAACATCGTCGACCTGCTGCGACGGCTGAACACGCGCGGCATCGTGCCCGAGACGCTGACCGACCAGACCAGCGCGCACGACCCGCTCGAGGGCTACTACCCCGCCGACATGAGCCGCGAGAGCGCGGACATCCTGCGCGCCCAGAATCCCGCCGAGTACCAGGAGCTCGCCTGCGCCTCGATGGAGGAGCATGTGCGCCTGATGGTCGGGTTCCTGCACAAGGGCTCGAAGGTGTTCGACTACGGCAACAACATCCGCCAGCGCGCGCTCGACCACGGCTTCGCCGACGCGTTCGCGTTCCCGGGGTTCGTGCCCGCGTACATCCGCCCGCAGTTCTGCAAGGGCCGCGGACCGTTCCGCTGGGTGGCGCTCTCGGGCGATCCCGCGGACATCAAGGCGACCGATGAGGCGATCCTCAAGCTGTTCCCGCACGATGCGTCGCTCAAGCGATGGATCACGATGGCGGGCGAGCGCATCGCGTTCCAGGGCCTGCCCGCGCGCATCTGCTGGCTCGGCCTCGGCGAGCGGCACAAGGCGGGTCTCTTGTTCAACGAGCTCGTGCGCAACGGCAAGGTGAAGGCGCCGATCGTGATCGGGCGCGATCACCTCGATTGCGGAAGCGTCGCGAGCCCGAACCGCGAGACCGAGGCGATGCTCGACGGGACGGACGCGGTGAGCGACTGGGCGATCCTGAACTTCGCGGTGAACACCGCGAGCGGCGCGAGCTGGACGAGCTTCCACCACGGCGGCGGCGTCGGCATCGGCTTCTCGCAGCACGCGGGCCAGGTGATCGTGGCCGATGGTTCGGACGAGGCGGCCGCGCGCATCGAGCGCGTGCTGACGAACGATCCGATGATGGGTGTGTTCCGCCATGCCGACGCGGGGTATGAGCTCGCGAAGGAGTGCGCGCGGAGCGAGGCCGTCAAGATTCCGATGCTTTAGCGCTCGCCGCTGCGGCGACCGCGCAAGCCATGATTGCCCGCAGACGAAGTCTGCGGAACACTGGGCGCGGGAGTCGGCCAGTCGCGTCTCGAAACCACCATTCCGCCGCGCGCAGCGCGGCGGGTGCCACTATCCCCGAGTGGTGAGCGAAGCGAATCCGAGGGGTAGTGCTCGCTGCGCGTGGGAGTCGAAGGACCCACGCGAGGCGACGCGCGAGGCGAGCACTACCCGTCGCTCCGTGACTTCGTCACTCCGCTTCGGGATCGTGGCACCCGACGGCCTTCGGCCGTCGGATGGGACAAATCCGGGCATCGCAAATCCGGCGCGAAGCGCCGGGTGGCACGCGGGGCGAAGCCCCGTGCTCGCTTGCATGGATACCGCGCTCTGAGCGGTGGAATGCATGAGCACCAGGAATGCGTGCGATGCCGTCGTCCATGCGCGACCGCTCGAGGCGAGCCTTCCAGATCCAACGAGCACGAGGCTGGCGCTGCGCGCCAGCCCTGCGTGCCACCCGCCGCGCTTTGCGCGGCGGAGTGGCGGGTTCCACGCCCGCGGGAGCCGAGAACTCACACCACTCCGCGACTTCGGAACTCCATTTCACCCCGCAAATCCCCGCCTTTACTCTTCTTTCCGTCGGGTTCGATTGGTACGCTCGACAAATCGGGCAATCCTCGGCATGAGGAGAATCGAAATGCACGGAAAGTTGATGGCGGTTGTGGCGGGTTTCGGTGTTGCGGTTGTTGCGGCAAGTGCAAGCGCGCAGACCGGGTGGCCTGGCATTGTCTGCTGGGGAAACAACGTCTATGCCCAGTGCACCGTCCCCGCAGGGCTCGGGGCCGTCGCATCGGTCGCCGCGGGTGAGTACCACACCGTCGCACTAAAGGACGACGGATCGATCGCATGCTGGGGCTACAACGGCCATGGCCAGTGCAACGTCCCGGCGGGCCTCGGGACGGTCGCCTCAATCGCTGCGGGCTACTACCACACCGTGGCGCTCAAGGCTGACGGATCGATCGCATGCTGGGGCGAGAACGGCACCGGTCAGTGCAACGTCCCCGCCGGCCTCGGCACCGTCCTGTCGGTCGCGGCGGGCGGCCACCACTCCGTCGCACTCAGGCAGGACGGATCGGTCGCGTGCTGGGGACGCAACAACTACGGCCAGTGCAACGTCCCCGCCGGACTCGGCACCGTCCAGTCGGTCACGGCGGGCTTCTACCACACCGCCGCCCTCAAGGCCGACGGATCGGCCGCATGCTGGGGATACAACGGAAACGGCGAGTGCAATGTCCCCGCTGATCTCGGAACCGCCACAGCCATCGCGGGCGGCGGCAACCACACCATTGCGCTACGCTCCGACGGCTTCGTCAGGTGCTGGGGATACAACTACTACGGCCAGTGCAACGTCCCCGCCGGCCTCGGCGCCGTCCAGTCGGTCGCCGCGGGCGTCCTTCACACCGTCGCCCTCAAGGCTGACGGATCGGTCGCCTGCTGGGGATACAACGGCTACGGCCAGTGCAACGTGCCCGCAGGACTCGGCACCGTCCTGTCGGTCGCTGCGGGCGGCTACCACACGGTAGTGCTTCCAGCCAATCCCCTCCCTGTTCGAAGCGCGTCACCGGACGGATCCTCGGAGCAGCTCTATGCATCGATTCAGGATGCCGCCAACTTGTCCCCGCAAGGCTGGCTGATCGAGGCGACGCCGGCTGCGACTGGTGGGTTTAGCGTCTCTGGGCGATTCATCCGCGGCATCGCCGACCTGACCATCCCAAGTAGCGTCTATCTGTACTCGAACTCGCGCCTCATCGCCGAAGGTCGAATCAACATCGGCACTGCGGGAACTGGTGACACGAGCTTCATTCAGTCGAATCTCACCGACTCTGCAGGTCCCTCGATCGTTGTTGGCGCACTGAGCTCGCCTCTGCGCACCGTCGCCACGAGCGCCACCGAGCTCTCCGGACAAGCCAACCTCTTTAACTACCCCTTTGTCTCAACCGCTCACCGCCTCCTTCTTCGTGGCGGCATTTTCTCCAGCAACCCTGACCAAACACCCCGCGAAGCCCGCTTCCTCACCTGCACCGCCCCCGAATACGCCACCGTCACCCCCTGCCTCGAGTTCGGCCCACAAAGCGTGATCGACCTGCCCCCAGGCAACAAGATCATCTCGAACGGCCCCACCACCACGCTCATCGGCGGCCTCGCCACGCTGCGCAACGGCAGCACCATCGAGACCGACGCAGACCTCGCGATCGGCGGCTCGATGCGCATTCCGGTCGGCAACGCAGTCTCGCTCTCCGTCGATCGGGTGACCGTCGCCGACCCAGCGCTTTCGATCCGCTCGGGCGGCGAGCTCGTCGTCGAATTCGGCAGCTCGATGCAGATCGCGGCGCCCGCGAAGGCGTCCGTCACCGGCTCGCTCACCGTCGACCAGGACGCGCTCTTCTCGCTGCTCGGCGGCGCGGACCTCCTGCAGGTCGAGCCGCGCGGCGACGCGCGCTGCTTCGGCGGCAGCATCCGCGCCGACGAGATGGTCCTTATGGGCGCGCCCGTCGGCTCGGCCGATGCAGGCGGACGGCTGGTCGGCGTGAACGCGCTGATCGATGTCGACACCGTGCGCGTGCGCGGCGGCAGCGCGAACCTCGCGAACTCGTCGCTCGTGGGCAACCTCGTGACCGAGCCGCGCGAAGGCGGCAGCGCAGCGCCGTCGACGATCGCTGCGTCGGGGCAGCTCTTCGGCAACATCTCGAACACGGCGGGCAAGCTGATCTCGATCGGCGACCTCGTCGTCGTCGGCAACGTCGCGAACAGCCAGGGATCGCAGATCCTCGCGCAGGTCGGCGTGCTGTACATCACGGGCAACCTCGTCAACAACGGCATCGTGTTCGGCAACGTCATCACCGCGCCCGGCTATCAGGGCGGCGGCACGGGCGGCACGCAGGTCGGCGACGGCATCCGCGTCGCGGGCTCGGTCGAGGTCGGACCCGCCGGCGAACTGCGCTTCGTCGAGGACCTGTGGAAGTTCTCGGTGTGCGGCAACATGACCCTCGCGTGCGCGTCCGACGACGTGCGCTTCAATGGCGCGAAGCTGTCGCTCGACGGCTGCGAGGGCACGACGCAGACCTTCGAGGCGACGAGCCGCGACCTCGGCTGCGTGGCGAGCGCGTTCAGCGGCGAGGAGACGCAGGTGTCGCTGATCGGCGAGCTCGATGTCGTGAGCGGCGCGACGGTGTCGCTGGTCGACAACTTCAACAACGCGCCGGGTAAGGACGCCGAGGTCGTCTACGCGCGCGGTCTGACCGTGCAGCCGGGCGCGACGCTCCTGACGAACGGCATCAAGGTCGTGACGCGCAACGCGCTCATCCAGGGCACCGTCGACAACCCCGCGAACATCTGCGTGGTGCCGGACGTGCCGGATCCCGACGTGAACGGCGACGGCTTCGTGAACGGCATCGACCTTGCGTTCATCCTGACCTACTGGGGCTCGAGCGCGCCGATCGCGGACCTGAACGACGACGGCATCGTCGGCGGCGCGGACCTGACGATCGTGCTCAGCGGCTGGACGGGGTGAGCACAAATCCGGCGCGAAGCGCCGGGTGGCACTATCCCCGAGCGGCGAGCGCAGCGAGTCCGAGGGGTAGTGCTCGCAGGGCGTGGGAGTCGATCTGCCCGCGCGAGCCGACGCAC
>JBEGLX010000090.1:0-13859 GCA_041183345.1 Planctomycetota bacterium | reverse complement strand
GGATGGGCGGGAAGCCACCGCGCTGCGAGGTCTGCGACTACGACATCGCGGGTCAGTCACTTGGCGACGCGTGCCCTGAGTGCGGAAACACGATCGTTCCGTCGCGATTCGCGGGCGGTTGGCGGACGCAGCGTGGGCGGCGTCGATTCGGGCTGTGGGCGCGGGTGTTCTTCGTGGGTGTGTCGCTGCACGCCATCGCCGCGGCGATGGTCGTCCTTTACCAATGGAACCTCGGCGGGCGAATCCCTGTCACATTCGTCGCATACGGAGTCGCGCTGATGGCCTCGCTCGTGCTCATTTCATGCGGCATGCTCGGTCTCTCGATCGGCTCCGCAGTTTCCGCGCGATGCAGACAGATCTCGATCGGCGCTGCAGCGTTGCGGATCGTTGCGCCGGCGCTGCTCGCGGGAGCGTCGCTTTGGGGTTCGCGGAATCGACCGTGGGTGGATCTCGCTGTGATCGGCGTCGTGGTCGCAGATGGCGCGTTTGCGTGGTCGATCGCAGGTTTCACGCGAGGAACGAAGGTGAACCCCGTCCCTCGTCGAAGGCACCAACTACTGGTCGCGCTGGCAGCGGTCAGCGTGGCGATTGCGTTCATGTCCGATCGGATCGGTCCTCCGAACCTGCTCTTCATGGTGTCGGCCGCTCTGCTTGTGTGGACTGCGCTTGAGGTCCGCGGCATTGCAGGGCGACTCAAGGCGTTGGAGCCCGCATGAGCCACTGCATCGCGTGCGGATACGACCTGGTTGGACGCGGCAGGGGTGCTCGCTGCCCCGAATGCGGGGCGACGTCGACCAACATCGATCTCAAGGGCGGGCTTGCGGGAGTGGGCGTGTTAAGCGCGCGGCCTGCGGCGAGGTGGTCGATGGCGATCGCGGTGCTGATGGCGGTGCCGCTGGCCTGCGCGATCCTGGCGCGGCTGGTCGACGCGCGGTTCGCGGTACATGAGGTGATACGCGATGTCTGCGTCTTCGCATGGGCGCTCGCGCTCTTCGGCGGCGTGCACCTGAGCGTTCTGATCAGGCGCATGCTGCCGCAGGAGTCGGCCTGGCGCCGCGTGCTCTGGGTCGTGATGGCGGGGCGAATCGTCGCGGCGTGCGCCTTGCTTGCATTCGAGTTCGCGACTTCTGTGCCGTACGAGATCATCACCCAGCTCGAGCTTCTCCTGGCTGGCGACCTGCTGCAGGCGGTCGCCGTGGCGCGGATCGCGCCGACGGGCGGGCTGTCTCGCGCGAGCGCGGTGCCCGCATACACCGCGGTGGCGGTGTCG
Source organism: Planctomycetota bacterium (assembly GCA_041183345.1). Classification (GTDB taxonomy): domain Bacteria; phylum Planctomycetota; class Phycisphaerae; order Phycisphaerales; family SM1A02; genus QWPT01. The sequence goes on along the minus strand of JBEGLX010000090.1, from coordinate 12,589 downwards.
GCGTACGGGATGGTGATGGCGAACCTGCCGGTGGACTTCGATTCAACGGGGGTGCTCTCAGGGATCATCCGATCGGGTGCCGTGGGCGCCGTCGCCTGCGCGGTGGCGCTCTGGCGGATCGACCACGAACTCCGCGGACCCGACGGGTGCCAGGCACGTGCCGTGCACTGACTGGCACCGCGCGGCACGTGCCGTGCACCTTGCGATGCGCCCCGATCGACTCCATAAGTCCATAACTGATATGTGGTTGCGTTTCGGACAGGGCGGGCGGAAAGGGGTGCCTGGCACGTGCCGTGCATTGCCTGGCACTGCACGGCACGTGCCAGGCACCGATTGAGGATTGCTACCATCGCCGCCCCTCGCAGCCGAATCCCGGTGCGAATCCCGAGGCGACCCCGATGGCCATTCCGACCGACGCAGCAGCGCTCAAGAACCAGACCGTCCTTCCCCGTAACACGAACCAGGCGCTCGGCATCGGCCAGTTCGCCATTGACTTCATGTCGGGCAAGATCGGCAACCCCGACGCGTCGGTGCTCGACCGCACCACGATGTTCCACACCGATTCGGTGCTGTGCGGCATCAGCGCGATCGCGCTCAACACCAACGCGCCCGTGATCCTGCGCGCGGAAGCCGCGGACTACCCGAGTTCGAAGGGCGTGCCCGTCTTCGGCTCGACCCAGAAGGTCGCCGCCGAGAAGGCGATCGTCGCCAATTCGAACGCCGTCCGCGAGTGGGACTCGAACGGCACCAACTTCGGCTTCAACCCGACGCTCGGTCACACCGCCGGCGAGTTCGGCCACAACGACTTCTACCCGGTCGCCGTGGCTGCCGCGCAGCAGCAGGGCCGTGACGGCGCGCATGCGCTGCGCGGTATGGTCTGCATCGACGAGATCCGCGGCCGCCTTGCCGAGGTCTTCTCGCTCAAGACCTACAAGATCGACCATGTCGTGCACGGCGCGATCGCGAGCGCCGCGACCTACGGCGCCATGATGGGCGCGACCGCCGAGCAGATCGAGAGTGCGATCGGCATGACCGTCGCCCACTACATCCCGTGGCGGGCGATCCGCGCGGGCAAGCAGCTCAGCGACTCGAAGGGCGCGTCGGCCGCGATCTCGACCGAGGTCGCCGTCCTCTCGATGATGCGCTCGATGCGCGGATTCCTCGGGCCACGCGACATCTTCCGTAACCCGGAGAGCATGTTCCGCCAGTTCGAGAAGACCTCGGGCGACAGCCCGTTCGATCTCGTCCTGTCGCACTCGGGCAGCGACTTCGCCGTCATGGGCATGCACTTCAAGCTCGGCCTGTACGAGCACCAGTCGGCGGGCGCGCTGCAGGGAGTGCTCACGCTCCTCCGCGAGAATCCGCAGATCCTCGAGAAGCCTGATGCGATCAAGTCGATCAACATCGTCGCCTACGAGCCCGCATTCGGCATCATCGGCGACCCCGCCAAGCGCGACCCGAAGACGCGCCAGTCGGCCGACCACTCGATGGTCTACATCGTCGGCACGCTGCTCCGCAAGGCGATCGAGATGGCCGAGTCGACCAAGTCGACCAAGCTCGGACACTGCGACAACTGCTACTGGAAGAACCTGATGCTCGTGCCGCACGACTACGCGCCCGACGCCATCTACAACAAGAAGACCCGCGCGCTGATGGAGAAGTTCTCCTTCACGCACGGCGGCCCTGAGTACGACCGCCGCTATCCGGACGGCATCCCGACCTCGCTCGTCATCGAGATGGCGGACGGCAAGAAGTACGACTCTGGCCTCGTGATGTACCCCGCCGGCCATGCGCGCAACACGACCGCGGACCTCAAGGGCATCCTCGCCAAGAAGGCGGAGAACCTCGGCAAGCTTGCGTCGGACAGCCCGCAGCCGATCATCGATCGCTTCAACCGGATCGCGTCGCTGTCGGCGGCCGAGCTCGCGTCGCTGTACGACTTCACAATCGCGAACCGCGGGAAGTACGAGTGACTCGCGGCGCCCCGAAGCCAGATGTCGATGTCTGGATCTGCGATTTCGCCGACGCGGATGACCGCGCGGCGTTTGCCCGCCTGATGGCGGAGTTTGCGGCGGAGCCGGTGTCGGGTGCGCCAGAGCTCGGGGTTGCTCACTTCGGTGGCGTCGCCGAAGATCTGGCGCGCAGGGCTGGCACGCTCGTCCTGCTCGCGGCGCGCGCGGAGAGCGAGCAGGCCGAGGGCGTGCTCATCGCGTTCGAGGGCTACTCGTCGTTCGCGCGCGCGCAGCTCTTCAACATCCACGATGTCCATGTGGCGCCTGCGGCGCGTGGAATGGGCGTCGGGACGGCGATGGTCGAGATGCTCGCCGAACTCGGTCGCGTGCATCGCTTCGAGAAGATCACACTCGAGGTGGCGGCGTCGAACACGGGCGCAATCCGTCTGTACCGTCGGCTTGGCTTCACGGGACTCGATGGTCTTCCGGTCGAGGCGTCTGCGGGCGTGACCTACTTTGCGAAGAAGAAGCTCTAGCGCACGAACGTTTCAGACCGCGCCAGCCCGATGCGTACCCGCCGACTACCGCGGCTTGGCGGGTACAGGCGGGTAGATACCGCGTCGACATCAAGTTCATCCGAAGTCGCGTCCCGACCCAGACCTGCGCTTGATCTCGTCCTGTACCCGCAGGCAAGCGGGTACAGGCGGGTACCAGCAGGTAGACAGCGGGTACGCGTCGTTTGACTACGCGAACAGCCCTTCGAGCAGCTCCACCACGCCCTTGCCCTGGGTCGCGATGGTCTCGAAGATTCGCCGTCCGCCCGCGATGTCGAGCAGCTCGCGCACGAGCTTCGATTCACCAGCATGATCGGCCTTGTTCACCACGAAGAGATCGGCGATCTCGAGGATGCCCGCCTTGTCCATCTGGACGGCGTCGCCCATGCCCGGGACCACAACCACCGCGGTGCGATCGACGAATGTACGAATCGCCACGTCGTTCTGGCCCGCGCCGACGGTCTCGACGATCAGCTTGTCGTAGCCAGCGCCGCCGATCAGCTCGATGATCTCTGGCAGCGTGCGGTAGTCCTCGCCCACGATCGCGAGCGAGCGGTAGAAGATCCCCTCGTCCACGGCGTTGAAATCAACCCTCAGGCGATCGCCGAGCAGCGCTCCACCCGTGATCGGGCTCATCGGATCGAAGGCGACGACGGCGATCCGCTCGCCGCGGCGCACCGCTTCGCTCGCCATCGCGGCCACGAGCGTCGACTTGCCTGCACCGGGCGAACCCGTGATGCCGACCACCTGCTTCGGCCGCCGCCGTGGGGCGACGGTCGGCTTGCCCGCATGCGCGAGCGAGATATTCCTCGCCAGGAGCGCCGTCGCATGCGTCGTCACGCTCGCAGCCAGCGGGGCGTAGGTCTTCACGCTCTCGCGCACGCTACCGACGATCTCGGCCATGCCTGTGCCCGTGTGGTACACGCGCGCCACGCCGGCATCGATGAGCTTCTGCACGTCGTCCTGGGGGATGATCCCGCCGACATTCACCACCATGTCCGGGCGGCCGACCTTCGCGCACTCCTCGAGGAGCCGCGGCACGAGCACCAGGTGGGAGTTCGACATCATCGAGCAGGCGATGCAGTCTGCGTCCTCGTCGCGCGCGCTGATCGCGAGGCTGCGCGGCGTCTGCCAGAGCCCTGAGTAGATCACGTGGATCCCCGAATCACGCATCACGCGCGCGATGAGCTTCACGCCGCGGTCATGTCCGTCGAGTCCCATCTTGCCAAGAAGCACTCGGGGGCGGTGAGGGAGGTCGGCGCAGCGGTCCTGCTTCTCGATCGGTGTGGTCGGTTCAGTGGTGGCGCGCATAGGGCACTCTGCAGGCGATTGCGAAGCAGGAAGGGTAGCCCAAAAGCGCGTGCCGCTGCGGCGCCTTCGCCCTCAGGAGCGCCAACGATTTCCCCGAAAATCACGCGTTTGGAGGGTTATCCGAGCCCTGCGCGCGCTCGTCCGACGCGATCGCGGCAGCCGCCTCGGCTTCGCGCTTCGCCTTCGTGTCCCGGGACTTCGGGTCTCCGTGCGGACGAGCGTCGCTCGTCCACTTCCCGGGCTCGAAGCGCGCGGCGAAGTGCGCCACGATCTCCTCGACACCCTTGTACTTGAAGTCATCGAGCTCGATCCTGCGCCCGCCGTCCACCTCGAGGGTTGCGATCGACTTCGCCATCCAGCGGCTCATGTCAATGCCGGTGACCTGCTGCGCGGTGAACCGGTCCTCATTGCACTCGAACGAGCCGTCGTCACCGAGCCGAAACCGCTTCCGCGACAGCTGCCACTGCGAGTACACGAAGAACGGCACGCCCATCACTCCGCATCCGACGATGTAGAGCCAAAGCTGGACAGGGCGGTCATAGGCCGCGGGCTCCGCCGGCTTCTCCTTGTACTTGGCGAGCACCATTTGCACCGAGTTGTATTCAGCCTTCTCGGGATCGGTCAGCGGCCGCTGCTTCGAGGCCTGCTCGAGCGCCACATTCCGCTCCGCCGCAGCGGTGTACTCCGCGAACGCAGCCTCCGCCGTCGGGATCTTCACGGAGTAGTCGTACCAACCCCAGATTGCCAACGCGAGGCAGATGACGGAGTACGCGACGTTCTGGAGGGTCTGCCGGGGCTGGATGCGGGTCTCGATCGCCATGGGTGGTCCTTCTGAGCCTCCTGATTTCGGTCAGATCCCGCGTGGGCATTGCAAGAACGCGGGAATCGTACGAGGGAGCCGACCGTGCAACAACCGAATCAGCCCGTCTGCGCCGTAGCATGACGCGCATGATCAGACTTCCCGCCACTGCCGCGGTCGTCGTTGCGGCCTCCTTGCTTTCCGCCTGCGAGGCATCCGTGAAGTCTCGCCTGCAGCACGTCGTCCTCGTCGACATGGCGGATGATGCCGAAATCCCATCGATGCGCGCCGACAGCGATCGGCTCCTGCCGACGATCCCGCAGGTCAAGGGCTACGCGTGCGGCACCCCGGTGGACATCGGCCGGGCGAACGTCGCGCGCGACTATGACCTCGGCATCATCGTCGAGTTCGACTCGGTGGACGACTACAAGGCCTACCTGGAGCATCCTGTGCACCAGCAGCTCGTCCAAGCCTGGCGCCCGAAGTGGAAGCGCGCCTACATCGTCGACTTCGCGCCGTGAAGTCAGCGGGACACGATTGCGGGCCACGCCCGCTCCATTCGGCTGAGCGCTTCCTCGAGCACGGTCTCGGTCGTCGCGAGGCTCAGGCGGATGTGTCCAGCTGCCCCTGATCCGAACCAGCGCGGGCTGCCCGGCACGACCCGCACGCGGGCCAGTCGCTCGATCCGCTCGGCGATCGTCTGCTCATCAAGCCCGGTCCCGCCGATGTCCGCAAAGAGCACGAATGTCGCTTGCGGCACGGACGGGATTCGGACGCCCTGCAGGGCTCCCAGCCGAACGTTCGCCCGATCGCGTTGCCGCGAGCAATGCGCGAGGAATGCCTGCCGCCACTCTGCCGCATCATCGAGTGCAGCGATCGCTGCGATCTGTGAAAGCGTCGCGGCACCTTCGATGGTGTGGTCGAAGCCCTGGGTCGCTGCGAAGTCCGCAGCACGCGCCGCATCGGGCGCGATGACCGCACCGATGCGAAGTCCCGCGAGCCCGTAGCCCTTCGAGAGCCCGTATACCACCCAGCCACGCTGCTCCACGCCCGCGAAGCTGGCGAAGGGCGCTCCATCGAGGACGACGTCGGACCAAACCTCGTCGGAGACAAGGGTGATCCCGCGCGCCTGTGCGACGGCGGCGATCTCGGCGACCTCCTGGGGCGACCAGAGGGATCCGAGCGGATTGTGCGGGTGGCAGACGAATACGACGCGCGTGCGCGGGCTGACGGCGGCGCGGAGGCCCTCGGCCGTGAAGCGTCCATCCGACGGTCTCCACAACCGGAGCACGGCGCCCGCGCGGCGTGCACTCTCCGCGACGAGGAAGTCCACGGGATCCTGGATGACCACCTCGTCGCCCTCGCGGAGCACGTGGCGGGCGACGAGGGTGATCGCGCTCGCCGCGGAATTGGTCGCGATCACGCGCGAAGGCGCGACGCCGGCCGATTTCTCGCGGGCGAAGTGCTCGGCGATCGCACGGCGAAAGCCAGGCAGTCCGCAAGGCGGGCCGTAGCTCAGGTGCGGTCGCTCCACGTAGGCGGCGATCGCCTTCGTCACGGCAGGCGCAACGGGGAGATCAGGATCGGCCGCCGTCAGCGGAATGACATCTGGCTCCGTCGTCGCCCAACGGAGGTTGAACGCGCGCTCGCGGAGCGTCGCGAAGTCAGGTTCGGGGATGGGCGCCGATGCATCGAGCATTCGTGGCTTCAGTGGGCAGCGTACGGTGAGCACGCGGGTCGTGCGTCACGCGACGAGCGGGACGGATGGACCACCCTGTCCCATCGGTGCGAGGAATGCCTCGCGAAGGCGGCGACCCTCCATGAACATCCGCCGATGGTGTGGGCGCCGCGACTCCGTGTAGCGCGCGAAGGCGTCGCGAAGGGTGCGCTGATCCACGACCTCTGCAAGCAGATCCCGCAGGACCACGGCGTCGACGAGCGCGCCATTCGCTCCCTGGCTTGTGAAGGGCAAGCATGCGTGGGCTGCGTCGCCAACAAGCGCGAGGTTCTCGCAGTGGAGCGATGCCAGCGGTGGCAGATCGCGCGTCGGCCACAGGTGCGAGCGGGCGAAGTTGGTGTTCTCGAACGCCTCGCGGACCTCGGTTGCCCAGCCAGCGATCCGCTCGTGGGCGAAGCGCGCCATGCTCGTCGGGTCAGCCGTCACCTCCGGCCAGCGCCGTGCGTCGAACTGGATGAACCAGACCACGCGATCGTCGCTCTCGGCAAGCACGCCGATGGCGAGTCCACCCTCGGGGTCATGGAACTTGTGGAAGCTCCGCCCCAGCTTGCGGGCAAGCGCAGGCGCCTGGGCGATGGAGACGATCTCCTTGACGACCACCTCGGCGAGTCGCGCCTCGGGAAAGAGGATCCCACGCGTGCGCGATTGCGCGCCGTCGCAGCCGAAGAATGCATCGCCCTCGATCGCGGCTCCGTCCTCGAGCAGCACGGCGGCGGTGGAGCCGTCCGCGCGGCGAGCGAGTCCTGAGAAGTTCGTGGCATCGAGGAAGCAGGTTGGCCCCGTCGCCGCCCGAAGCATCGCGAGGAAACGCTCGCGACCCACGCACACGCTCGACTCGATCGGCTGATCGGCGAGGGTCCTCCCGTCGGCATGGCGAAGGATGACGCGGTCGATCACCCGTCCCGCAGAACGCCAGTCGAACTCGGGCGCGATCTGCTCCAGCGCGTCGAGCCCGTTCGGCATCAGGATGAACCCCATGCCCGCGGGCGCGCCGACCTGCCGACGCTCGACGATGATCGACTCCGCGCCGAGGCGAGTCCCGCGAAGGGCCGCCGCGACCGCACATCCTGCCACGCCGCCGCCGATGAGTACAGATCGCATGTGGGTGACTCCTCAGAAAGAGCCCGAGACGATGGGCTCACCCACATTCAGTGCCTGCGGCAGCGATCTCTCAGAAGAACTAAGGGGAATTGCCCTGAAGGGGCGCGCGCTCGCCGGCAGTCACCTGGCAATCCAGCCGATTGCTCGCTGGCGGCAGGGGGCAGGTCGCGAAACTGGTGAAGCTGCAGGGAGGGTTGAAGGCTTGATTGAAGTCGAGGACTGTGCGTCCGTCCGCAGGGGCAGCAGTCTCTATAAACCTACCTCCCCCATAGGTTTGCGATCCATTGGTCGCGTCGCCGAACACCACGAAGAGTCGGCCGGCCTGCGCGGCGGTCGCGACGAACCGATAGGTCCGCCCAAGCATGGCGAACTCAAGGCGGGCGGCGATCGGCTGCTCCTCGACGAAGCCCGTCACATTGGTGATGGCAACCTTCTCGCCGTCCGCGGCGGGGAGGACGCGAGCCTCCGCGACGAAGTTCGGGTCATGGGGGAAGAGCTCGATGCCGCGGAAGCCTGACAGGATCGGGCTCTCATTGTCACGCACGCGAAGCGCCAGGCGTCCGTTGCGTCGCACCAGGGTGAACGAGACTGGTCCGCTCCGGATGACCGACGGGGTTCCCTGATCGTCCGCGACCATTGGGGTCGACTCTGACGCACCGCTCGGAGTGAAGCGGACGGCGGAGCCCGTCACGGAGTACGTGCCAACGATCGGCTCGAGGCAATTCGAATAGGAGAAGGTCGCGCTGCCACAGTTCCCGATGGTTGAGGAGCCCTCTGGAAGGAAATCAAGGCCAACGAGCGTCAGCCAGCCATCCTGGGCACGGAGCGAATCAAGCCGCTTGGCGTGCCACGCGAGTTGAGCTTGTTGCGGCGTCATGGTTGAGCAGGCGGAGGAGCAGAGAACGACGTTGAGAAGGAACGCATTCAGGAGCCATCGTGGCATGGCGGGATTGTCGCTTCCTTGGCGCTTGAGGAGCGGACGGATCAAAGAAAAGCCCCTCGCGGAGGTGGGATCCGCGAGGGGCGAGAGCGGAGCCTTCGCGTGGGTGGCTCCGCCGTGGTGGTGGGAAGGAAGGACCTTCGACGTCGGGGGGTTTCCTGAGAGCCGTGTGAGGCCAGGTCTCAGGGGTAGGCTCTGCCAACTCCTTGCGCGCCCTGCCGGAGCGAGTCGGGTCCATCCGCTCGCCAAACGTCCCGAGTTCAAGCGGGTGGGATCACCCGCTGAATTTTCGATCGACTGTCCTTCTTGAACCGTGCTGGGTGTGTCGGAGTCCTCAGCAAACACCCAGACGAGTGACCGCGCGTGATATTCGGCTTCCATTCCTTTCAATTCGGTCCGAGCCTGCGAGCACCGCGGGTGCCATCAAGCCCAGTCCGGCCACCTCCTGTGGCGCGCGATCAGCCGTTGCAGCGGGATTGCGTCCTCGCTGCCATCAGTCTCCTGCCGCACACGATTGGTTCCGATCAGGCGCCGTGCGCAGCGCTTGCTCGGGGGCCCGAGGCGCGGCTCGCGCGCCTCGTTCGGGCCCGATTTCCTGGATCGACGTCGTTCAGCTGCAGCCCATGCTGTTGCCGCAGTTCAGGCAGCGGTAGCAGGTTCCGTTCCGCACCGTGATCGCACCGCAGCCATCGCACGCGGGCGCATCGCCCATGAGCGCCGCGTTCGAAGCGTCGAGGGCATTGCCCGCGACAGTCTTCACCGTCCGCTCGACCGAAGCGATTGCCTCGACCGACGTGCGTCCGTCCGCAGTCCGCATCTCCGTCACGGCCGTGACGGAATGCGAGGTGATGCGCGAAGTTGCGGGGGCCACCGCCGTGCCCGAAGAAGCAGAGGGATTCGAAGCGACCTGCTCGGCCTTCGCGATGTCCAGCGCGCGATCGCGTCGGGCAGCCCAGCCCATGTCGACCGAACCGCTGCTTGAAGTGGGTGCGCATCCGCTGTCCTCCTTGATGCGGGTTGAATCAGTGCGTCCGGAGTCGGATCCGAGCGCAGGAGCGCTGTCGTGCGCCGTGCTGATGGTGGTTCCGTGCGACGTGCCTGGGCGGCGCGGCGCATTCTGCTCGCGGTAGCCCGGGATGAACTGCATGCCGAGCCAGCGGAAGATGTAGTCGACGAGGCTCTTCGCAAATGGAATGTCAGCGTTGGTGGTCATGCCCATCGGCTCGAAGCGCTGGTGGGCGAACTTCGTGACCAGGCTCTCGACCGGCACGCCGTACTGGAGCGCGACCGACACCGCGGTGCCGAGCGAGTCCATCAGGCCGCCGATGGTCGAGCCTTCCTTCGCCATCGTGATGAAGAGTTCGCCAGGGCGGCCGTCGTCATACAGACCGACGATGAGGTAGCCCTCATGGCCAGCGACGTTGAACTTGTGGGTGATGGACTCACGGGTGTCGTTCAGGCGGCGACGCATCGGACGCTCGATGATGCGCTCGACGATGCGCTCGACGACGACCTCGCGCACCTCGGTCGGCAGCGCGACGGGGACCGCCGTGACAGCCTCGGCGGTCAGCGCCTCGGTGAGGAGCTCCTTCTGCTCGGAAGCATCGGTGACGGGTTCTGCCTTCGCGTCGATCGTCGCATCGGCCTTCTCGTCATCCTTCTCTTCCTTGTCGGACTTGGTCGACAGCGGCTGGCTGAGCTTGCAACCGTCGCGGTAGAGCGCGTTGGCCTTGAGGCCGAGCTCCCAGCTGAGGCGGTAGCAGTCGCCGATGTCCTTGACCGAGGCATCGTTCGGAAGATTGATGGTCTTCGAGATCGCGCCGGTGATGAACGGCTGCGACGCAGCCATCATGCGGATGTGACCCTCGGGCTTGATGAAGCGCGTGCCCAGAGGCCCGCAGCGATTCGCGCAGTCGAACACCGGGAGGTGCTCATCCTTGAGGTGCGGAGCGCCCTCGATGGTCTGCGTGCCGCAGATCTTGCGGTTGATCGCATCGATCTGCTTGCGGGTCAGCCCGAGCGCGCGCAGTCCGTTGAACGAGAAGTCGTTCTTCGCGGCGCCGGCATCGACGCCGCACGCCTTGAGGACGTTCTCCGGCATCGACCACGCGCTGAACGCGAAGGCGATCTCGAAGACGGTCGGCAGCGAGTTCTCGACGCCGTTGAGCTGCTCGTGGGTGTAGCCCTTCGAGAGAAGGAAGTCGCGGAAGGTACCCGCGGCAGGATCGACGGTACCGTCGACAGCGGGCATCTTCACATCGAGGCTGAGCGTGCCCATGACGTGGTCGACCATCTGGTCGGCCTGCTCGGCGGTGTAGCCGAGCGCGCGGATCGCTGGACGGAGCGACTGGTTGGCGATCTTGAAGTAGCCGCCGCCGGCGAGCTTCTTGAACTTCACGAGCGCGAAGTCGGGCTCGACGCCGGTGGTGTCGCAGTCCATGAGCAGGCCGATCGTGCCGGTGGGCGCGATGACGGTGGTCTGCGCATTGCGGAAGCCGAACTTCTCGCCGTAGTTGAGCGCGTCATCCCAGCAGGCCACGGCGCGCTCGAGCATCTTGTCGGCGTTGGCGAAGTTGATCTTGCCATCCTTGACGATCGAGTGATCGATCGGCACCGGGCGGATGCGGAGCGCCTCGTACTCGTCGCTCTCGCGCGAGATCCCGAGCGCCGCGCGGCGGTGGTTGCGCACCACGCGGAGCATGTTCTCGCGGTTGTCGGCGTAGCCGGCGAACGGCCCATGCTCGGCCGCGAGCAGGGCGCTCTCGGCGTACGAGCGGCCGGTGAGGATCGCGGTGAGCATGCCGCACACGGCGCGTCCTTCCTCGCTGTCGTAGGGGATGCCCGCCTGCATGAGCATGGCGCCGAGGTTTGCGTAGCCAAGGCCAAGGGTGCGGTAGCGCCACGAGAGATCCGCGATCTCCTTCGACGGGAACGCGGCCATCAGCACCGAGACCTCGAGCACGATCGTCCAGAGGTTGATCGCGTGCTCGTAGCCTTCAAGATCGAAGCGACGCGTGGTCGAGTCGTAGAACTTGAGCAGGTTGATCGACGCGAGGTTGCACGCCGTGTTGTCGAGGAACATGTACTCCGAGCACGGGTTGCTCGCGTTGATGCGGCCGCCTGCGGGGCAGGTGTGCCACGCGTTGATCGTGCTGTCGTACTGGACGCCGGGATCGGCGCAGCGCCACGCAGCGAAATTGATCTCCTCCCAGAGCTCCGTCGCCTTGACGGTCTTCGCGACCTTGCCATCGGTGCGACGGATGAGCTTCCAGTCGCTGTCGGCGTCGAGCGCGTCGAAGAAGGCGTCGGGGATGCGGACCGAGTTGTTCGAGTTCTGGCCGCTGACGGTGTAGTACGCCTCGCCGTTGAAGTCGTAGTCGAGCTTGAGCTTGAACTTCTCGGCGAGCTGCTTCTGGTCGTCGCTGAGCACCTTCATGCCCTCGACGAGCGCAGCGACCTTGATCTCCTCGCGCACCTTCCAGTTGACGAACTGCTCGATGTCGGGGTGGTCGAGGTCGAGGCAGACCATCTTCGCCGCACGGCGAGTGGTTCCGCCCGACTTGATCGCCGCCGCAGCGCGGTCGCCGATCTTGAGGAAGCTCATCAGGCCGGAGCTCTTGCCGCCGCCCGAAAGCGGCTCGTTCTCGCCGCGGCACTGGGAGAAGTTGGTTCCCGTGCCCGAGCCGTACTTGAAGAGACGCGCCTCGCGCGTCCAGAGGTCCATGATGCCGCCCTCGCCGACGAGGTCGTCCTTCACCGCCTGGATGAAGCACGCGTGCGGCTGCGGGTGCGTGTACGCATCGCTCGCGAGCTTGGTCGCGCCCGTGCGGTGATCGGCGATCCAGTGGCCCTGCGCGGGACCGGAGATGCCGTACGCGTAGTTCAGGCCGGTGTTGAACCACTGCGGGCTGTTCGGCGCCGCGATCTGGTTCAGCAGCATGTAGGCGAGCTCGTCGTAGAACGCCTCTGCGTCGCGCTTCGTCGAGAAGTAGCCGAACTTCTCACCCCAGTGGGTCCAGCAGCCAGCGAGGCGGTGCACGACCTGGCGCACCGACTTCTCGGGACCCGTGACCGGCTTGCCGTTGCCATCGAGCACAGGGGTGCCGTCAGCGTTGAACTGCGGAACGCCTGCCTTGCGGAAGTACTTGCTGACCACAATGTCGGTCGCAAGTTGGCTCCACGAGGCGGGGATCT
>JBEGLX010000089.1:0-14477 GCA_041183345.1 Planctomycetota bacterium | reverse complement strand
CCCCGCACCGCCGCCCCGCTCGCTGCTACAACCCACGCCGTGCCCTCCCGCCCGCGCCCACGCAAGCCGCAGAAGAAGGCCGCCGACCCAGCGCCGGCCGCCGATCCGATCCCGATTGACCGCGCGGGGCTCGTCGAGACGCTCGCTGACTTCGCGCACTCCTCCGCGTGGGAGTCGCTCCGCCACTGCGCGCAGCCCGCGTCGACGGCAGAGCTCGCGACCGCGCTCGGACGCCCGGTCACCACCGTCCAGCGCACGCTCGACGCGCTCGAGCGCATCGGCCTCGTCCGCAGGCTCGCCGCCACCGCGCGCTCGCGGCGCATCCGCTACGAGGTCACGCGCCCGAAGATCGTCATCCACTGGGATCCCGCGAATCCCGTGCACCGCGCCCTGCACGGCCGCCTCGGCCACGCCTTCGAGCGCCGCAGCGCCGCGCACATCGCCGACGCGCTCCCGTACGACCAGCGCGAGGCGACGCGCGGATACATCGACCGCAGGCTCTTCTGGGGGCACTTCGAGCAGGACGACCTCGACCAGATCAAGGCGATCGTCGGCATGCTCGACCTCCTCATGGCGCGCGTGAACGCGCGGCACGCGCAGGCGGGCGGTGCGACCGCCGCGACGGCGCCACCGTGCAACTACCACGTGTCGTTCGCGATCGTGCCGATTCCCGGGGAGTTCCCGCCGCCGGCGCTCATCCAGGTCGACGGGCGCCAGAACACGCCGTACGCGAAGCGCCACCGCGCTGCGTCGGCGTTCGAGTCGCTCACGGCGCGTGAGCGCCAGGTCTTCGACATGCTCCTCACCGGGCGGTCGCTCGCCGAGATCGGGCGCGAGCTCGGGATCGCGCGCCCCACGGTCGCGACCCTCGCCCAGCACTGCTACGCCAAGTTCGGCGTGGCGGGGCGGCAGGAGCTCGTGGCCGCGGCCATGGGCCTCAAGCGCTCATCCGAGTGAATGACCGCGCGCGGGTTGTTCGGGCGCGGTCGCGCGGCGCGGCTTGCTCCGCGCCGGATCGGGCGCAGGGTTGAGGGTCCCTCCCTGACCGTTTCGGCGGTTCTGTCCCTCTGTCCCTTCCTGTTCATCTGGAGCTTCCCCCCATGCGTTCTCCGCTTGTCCTGTGCGCGGCCGTCGCCGCGGCGTCTGCCCTCTCGGTCGCAAGTGCCGCCGTCACCACGAATAATGTCAGCACGTCGCTCACCTTCACGGGCACGGGCGGATCGCAGAACTACTCCGCCGCGATCAAGCGGCAGGTCGGCATCGCCGACACGGGCACGCTGATGGGCCAGTTCGGCACCAACACGGCGATCCGCGGGCGCTTCTCCGCTCAGGCGGTCGGCGCCGCGGGCGCGGGCGCGAACGGCGGCAATGTGTACGCGATCAACGTGCAGATCGGCAGCATCCTGCAGGTCGGGCCGTTCGCGCAGACCTACACGCAGCCGATCCTGACCGCGACCGACCGCATCGGCGGCTCGCTGATCACCGGCGCGTCGATCAACTTCGGCCTCGGCGGCGGCGGGCTGGTGTTCGACGACTTCGGCGGCGCCAACCAGATCCTGATCGACAACAGCGGTTCGTTCGGCGACGCCGGATACCGCATGCGCCTCGATCCGAACTTCGACCCGCAGGGCGTCTCGGGCCTGCCGTCGCTGATGAACACCTACGCGACGGTCGCCAGCGACGGCTCGGTCGGGTTCTCGACGAGCTTCGATGTGTCGGCGCTCTACGCGGGCATCACCGATGTGAGCTCGCTCTTCAACGGCAACCTGGCCGAGTACGAGGTCCGCGGCTTCAACAGCTCGTTCTTCATCGAGGTCGTCGCTGTCCCGGCGCCGGGCGCGGTTGCGCTGTTCGGGCTCGTGGGTCTCGTCGGCCGCCGTCGGCGCTGAGCGCATGCGATCCTGAAGAGGTCATTCCCGCGCCGTCGCGAGGCGAGACGCGCGAGTCAGGCGAGCGCCGTCGACATCGCGAGCAATGCGAGCGCCGCCGACATCGCGAGCATCGCGAGCGCGGGGATGTACCTCTTCACGGGGTCCTTGACCTTGAGATGCATCGCGACGGCGCCCGCCATCAGCACGATGAGCGTGACGGCAGCCGCGAGCGCGAGCTTCGGCACCCAGAGTCCGGCGAGCAGCGCTGCGGCTGCAGCGAGCTTGAGCCCGCCGACGATGTAGAACATGGAATCCGGCAGCCCGTAGGCAGCGAACTCCTCCTTGAGGTTCCTCGCAGTGCCACCGCGGTAGCCTGTCGCCTTGTTGGGGCGCAGCAACCACACGTTCAGCAGTCCGAGCGCGAGGACGACCTGCAGGACTGAAGCGAGAGTGATCGGGGGCATGCCATGGATGCTACCTCTTGTGCGAAAGCGGTGCCGCGCACTTCTGCTAGAAGGTGATGTTCATGGATCTTCTCCCCATCCTGCGGACGGTCTCGGCCGCGGCCTTCGCCTTCTACGGCGTCGTGTGCCTGGTCTCGCCGGCGATGGTGGTCGAGTTCGAGCGCTATCGGCTGCCGCGGATGCGCGTCCTGACCGCAGTGCTCGAGATCCTCGGGGCGCTCGGACTGCTTCTTGGTCCGACGCCGATCTGGATCGCGGCAGCCGCTGCGGGACTCTGTGCGCTCATGATTTCTGCGCTGGTGGTGCGCGCGCTCATCGGCGATGCGTGGCACAGGTCGCTGCCCGCGTTCGTGCTGCTGGTGGCCAACGCGTGGATCGTGGCCGGGATGTGGCCGCGGGTGTAGCTCTCCGCGGAGCTCAATCTGCCGGGCCTGCCGACGCTGGAGGCATGTCCGGCTTGGGCAGCTTCAACCCGAGGAGATGGTGCGGGAGCGTCGTGATCATGTAGAACGCGATGCTCGCGACGGTGATCGCATGCAGGGTGAACCCGCCGAGCAGCCAGCAGAGCGGGATGAACGACAGCGCCGTCGGCCACATGAGCGCGAGGCTGAGCCAATGGACGCGCAGCAGGCGATGCATGAAGCCACGAGCCGCATCGGAGCATTGATCGCGGCCGACGATCTCGGCGGTGCACGCCAGGCGCCGGGTGTGGCGAAACGCGTGCACGCCGATGAAGTAGCAGCCGACCGCGAACAGAGGATCCACGAGCGCCGCCATCGCGGCGACCAGCGCGTGCTCCGCCAGGTCGCGCGCAGCGGCCTTCCCATGTCCTGCACGCGCCCGTGCAGCGGCGCTTGAGAGCGCAAGCAGCGCGCCCATGCCGACGCCCGCGATCGCGAGACTCCGCAGCCACTCGATGTCAGGCTGCCACGCGGTCGCTCCCCATGGCGAGAGGGCTTCGGCGATCTGCGCGAACGGCGCCCACGCCGCCGGCGCGTGCGATGCGAATGCCGTCGCCAGCAGCAGCAGCCCGCGGCCGAGCGCGAGGCCCCAGCGCGCGACGGGACCATCCTCGTCCGCACGGAGCGCGGTGGCGTCCGCCATGCCGAAGTGGAACATCGTCAGCACGAGGAAGGAAAGCGCTGCGAGGCTCGGCTGCCACGCGATGAAGCCGAGGCTGAGCGCCATGAGCGCGAGATAGCCTGAGAATCCGACGAGCCGCGACGCGAGGCGCGCGCGCTTCGACAGCCGCGCAGCCACCGCCCAATCGGCTGCACCGTGCGGCATGCCGAAGAAGACGAGCGCGATCGCGAACGGCCACGGTGCCACAACGGCGGTGAGCGCGGGGTCGACGGCTCCGAGCGCAGCCGCCGTCGCCAGCACCGCGCAGGGATACAGGCGGGGTCCAAAAAAGACGCTCCCCGCATCCGCCGCCGAAGTGGACACCTCGAGAGGCGTCTCGCTTGCGGCGGCGGATGACGGGGAAGCGTTCACGGCAGAGGAGCTCCTCTATTACGCGTGCGCTGCGTGGCCCTTGGAATCCTGCAGGCCCTTCACGCCCTGGTAGCAGACGAGACCGAAGAACACCTTGTTGATGACGTCGGCGATGTTGTAGCAGACCTCGCGCCAGCTCTCGCCATTCTCACCGGCGAGCGCCATGAGGAAGCCGACCGGGTAGATGGTCCAGCCCACGAGCACGAAGAGACGGAGCGTCTTGAGGCTGTCCTGGATGCTCTGCGGGGCGGCCGCCATCGCGGTGGTCGCCTGCGTGTACAGGACGTACACGATGTAGAACCAGGCTGCGCAGCTGACGACGTACCAGGTCCACCACTGGGTTCCGCCCGTCGGGCTTTCCTCAGCGACCCAGGCGGTGACGAGCATCACGAGCGAGGCGCCCACGAGCGTGCGGAAGAGGCCCGCGCCCTTCTTGCCCATGTTGAGGAGCAGGGGGATCTCGAGGACGAGCAGCGGCACCGTGATGAGCCAGTCGATGTAGCGGTAGGCGGTGGGGAACTGCGTGATCGTGGCGCCCGCGATGCGCTGGCCCTTGTCGTCGAAGAGGCTCGCGACGCCCTCGAGGTAGATGCCGCTCATGCGCCAGTAATGGAACGCAGCGACGGCGCAGATGATTCCTGCGACCGTCATGACCGACTGGTACTGCGTCGCGACAGTCCTGCGCTGCAGCCAGAAGTAGAACATGCCGGCGCCCATCGCCACGGTGGCGAGCCAGAAGAGGTACATGGTGACCCCTTCCATTGAGAGTCCGGCGTTCAGAGCACGCATCGTTGTCGACATGTCCGCAAGAATTGTCATAACGGGATCTCCAGGTGCAAGGAGACAGCAGCCCTCCGAGGGCTGGGCTCTCAAGCATCGATATCACGGGGGGGAACGCACCCCTTACCCAGTGGAGTTTGCGCCCGCGGCGCGATCGGATTCAAAATCCGAGGAGATTCGAGGATCTTCCGCGGATCGTGGCCGTGCCCGTCGGGCGGCTCCAGCGGCGCGAAGCGCTGGAAATGGCTTGTTTGTCGGGAAAAGTCCCGTGACACGAGGTGGCGTGCAGCACGGCGCGGGGAGGGGTGGCTGGCCATCTCACGAGCGCTTGAAGACCTGGTTCCGATGCCAGTCCAGCGCGTCCTTGTGTGGCAAATCGCCGTCCGTAAGTGGGATTGTTGCGAGCCTCCCATCGAACGGCTCGAAGATCGCGCGGGTGGCGGCGTCCAGGCTCAGCCGCGGGGAAATCTCGACTCGGAAATCCTGGCGAAGCGTGAGCGCTCCACGATCAAGCGCGACATGATGCATCCGGCAGAGGCAGATCCCATTGCACACGTCGTCTGGTCCACCGGCTTCAACCCACCGAATGTGGGCAGCCTCGAGGCCGAAGTGGCGATCGTCAATCTTGGGTGCTACGGAACAGACGGCACAGCGATGGCCGTACGCAGCGAGCACCTTCCGCGCAAACACGGCAGTTCGGCGCGATCGTTCCGCGATCACTCTTTCACGCTTCGAGATGGAAAGCTGAAGCTGGGGGCTCAGCGAGGCTTCTCGCACGTCGTCGGATCCACCGAGGCCGACCGCCTCGAGCAGTTCGCCCTGAATTGAGCTCGGAAGCAAGTGCTCGGCGATACAGGTCGCCGCATACTGCGCATCCGCTGGGCGGTCGTGGAAGAGCGTGAAGGCAGGCTTGCTCAGTCCGATCGATGCGAACTCGCGCAGATCGGCTCGTTTCGGGTCACCGTTCTCATAGGTCCGAACGCGTGTGGCTCCCTCGATGTCCCAGATTTGGACCGTGGACGAAGGCTGTAGTAGCCGCCATGCAGGCTGCTCTGGCTTTTGATTCTCCCGAGGCGGTCCAAACCGATTCAGCAGATCCTCAAGATCTGGTTCCGCCGCAGAATATCTCGTCAGCCGCTCACCCTTCACAGCTCGCCCAAGCGCGTAGAGCACGGTGAGCGGCTTGTGTGGAGCCCGCTCTCCATCTCGCTGGTACATCCGTTGTGAGAGAACGGCATCGAGAAACTCTTGGAGTTGCACATCAAGAGACTAGCAGACTGATGCGGTCAGTAGGCCGTCCGGATGGCAATAGCAAGCGCGCGATGATGGGCGTCAATCAGCCCGCATTCGCCCTCGCCAGATCCTCCGTGCTACCGATGTCGATCCAGCGACCGTCGAGCCGCATCGCCTCGAGCGGGGTGCGCTCGGAGAGCCACGCGATGAAGTGGCCCGGTGCGTCGGGGTTGCCGCCCGACGCGAGGTAGTCGCGCACCAGCGTCGGAAGCTCGCGCGGGAGCAGATACACCGCGATCGCGCTGAGGTTCGACTCGGGGTTCGCGGGCTTCTCGCGGAAGCGCGTCACGCGCGCGCCAGCCGCATCGAGCATGACCTCGCTGTACTTGCCGCTGGGCACCGGCGTCGGCACCTCTCGCACGATGAGCTGTCCGCGCCCGCTCGCTGCGAACCGGTCGCTGAGCCGCGCGAGGTCGAACTCGAACAGGTTGTCGCACGCGAGAACGAGATATCCGTCGACATCCTCGCGCACGGGCGCCTGCTCGAGCGCGAGCGCAAGGTCACGGATCGCGCCGAGCCGCGTCTCGTTCGTCATCGCTCCATCGTTGACGACCGTGATTGGGAATCCCGCTCCGACTCCGCGCTCCCATGCCGTGAAGTCCGCATGAAAGCGCCCGTTCGCGACCACGACGCCATCAGCCACGCCGCCGCACGCCTCGACCTGCCGAAGGATGCGCGTCATCATCGTCACGCCGGCGATCTCGAGGAGCGGCTTCGCCTTGTCGAGCGTGAGCGGATAGAGCCGCGTCGCGAAGCCCGCTGCGAGGAACACCGCGCGCAGGCGCGGCTCTGGCAGAGCCACCGTCGGTGCGAGCGTCGCGTGCCCGAGCGCCTGGCACGCCGCGTCGACCTTCGCGCGCTGCTCTTCGTCGCGGCACGCGTACAGAACTGCTCCACCTGATCCCGGAAACTTCGCGCCGGCGCCGAGCGAGCGACCGAGCTCGATCAGCGCGCGGTCCGCGGGCGCGATCTCGAACACCTCGCTGCGCAGGTCGAAGTTGCGGTTGACGCAGGCGAGGAACGCCGCGCGATCGCCAGCCTCGAGCGCCGTGCGGCCCGCAACCGCGTTGCAGGCGAGCTCCTCCATCAC
Organism: Planctomycetota bacterium; assembly: GCA_041183345.1. GTDB lineage: Bacteria > Planctomycetota > Phycisphaerae > Phycisphaerales > SM1A02 > QWPT01. Next base: position 7,485 of record JBEGLX010000089.1, on the reverse strand, counting down.
CATACGGATCTTGCGGTCACCCGCCTCGAATCGCGCGAAGACAGGCGCGTGCACATCGCCCGAACTCATCGTCGACTGGCCATGCCACGCAAGAAGCAGCGGCGGCAGCAGCGCGGGATCGATCCGCTCGACGGATCCCGCCGCGAACGGCTCGCGGAAGTCCATCGCCACCAGCCCTTCGTGCGACTGGACGAGCCTGTCGAGCGGTCCGGCTCGGATTCCCAGCACCTCATTCTCCGCGCGCCACGCGAGCTCGGCGATGCGCGTCCGCGACAGGCCGAGCCCGAACCATGCGCTCCACGCCCGCAGCGCTGCGATCACCAGCGCGCTCGAGCCCGAGAGCCCGGACTGGAAGGGGATGTCCGTCTCCGTCGTGACCGTGAAGGGCCGTCGGGCGCTGTCGATCCTGAGCACCTGCCACGCCGCGCGAAGGAGCGCTGACTCGATGGCGACCGTTGGAGCCGCGTGCAGCGTCACGCGCGCCGAGAGTTCACGCACGGCGAAGCCGAGCCCGCGCCCTCCGTAGAGGTCGGATGGGTTGCCGAGCAGCCCCACGCGGGCGTGCGCCGACGCATGGACGGGTCCGTGGGCGCAGGCATGATCGGAGGCAGGGGGGCTGGCGCTGCGCATCGGTGAACACGGAGGATAGTGCGAGCGCTGCGCGATTACACTCGGTGCCCATGCAGCCCGCCCAGCAGCCCGACGCACGCGGCGTTCCCATGGTCCATGCGCCCGACCCAGCGCGGCTCGCGTCAGAACGAGCGTGGCTCTCCGAGGTCTCGCAGCGGCCCTGGATCGCGCGGCAGTGGGCGTACCTCCGCCGCGGCGGCCCCGGCTACCTGCAGAGCGCGCTCACGCTCGGAGGAGGCACGGCGAGCGCATGCATCCTGTCCGGCGCCGCGTTCGGCTACCAGCTGCTGTGGGTCGCGCCGCTCGGAATGATCCTCGGCGGCATCGTGTTCATGGCGATCTCGCACCAGACGCTCTCGACGGGCATGCGCCCGTTCGAGGCGATGCGCGTGCACGCGGGGCCAGTCGTCGCGTGGGGCTGGGCGATCGGCACCGTGCTCGCGTCGATCGTGTGGCACTTCGCGCAGTACTCGCTGGCTTCCGCGGTGCTCGTCGACCTCGCCGAGGTCGCGGGATTCGCGGTCCCGCGCTGGCTGATGGGCGCCGCCGTGCTCGCCTGGGCGATCCCGACCGCGTTCAGCTTCGGCTCTGGCCGCACGTTCGCGGCGGCGTTCGACACACTCATGCGCTGGATGGTGTGGCTGATCGTTGCGATGTTCGCAATCGTCGCGGTGCGCGTCGGCCTCGGGCCGCACGCAGGCGAGATCGCCGCAGGCTTCGTCCCGAACATCCCTGAGGACCGCGGCGAAGTGCGTGCGAACCCCGTCATCATGGCAGGGCTCGCGACCGCCGTCGGCATCAACATGACCTTCCTCTATCCGTACTCGCTGCTCGCGCGCGGATGGGGCCGCGAGCACCGCGAGTACGCCAAGTCCGATGTCGCCTACGGAATGGTGCTCCCGTACATCCTGGTTACGGCGCTCATGGTGATCGTGACGGGCGCGACGCTTTCCGCGGATTTCGCGGGCAAATCCATCGGCCCCGTCGACGCCGCCAAGTCGCTCGGCTCGCTGCTCGGCCCGGTGTGGGGGCGCGTGATGTTCGACCTCGGCCTTCTCGGCATGCTGCTCACCACGATCACGCTGCACATGGTCTGCTCGGGTCTCGCGTGCTCGGAGATGTTCGGGCTCAAGGTCGGCTCGCGCGCGTACCGCGTGGCCACGCTGCTTCCGACACCAGGCGTTCTTGGCAGCGTGTTCTGGGGCTCGATCTCGGTGTGGCTGGCCGTCCCGACGAGCATCATCGCGGGCGCGATGCTGCCGCTTGCGTACATCGGATTCATCAAGCTGCAGACGAGCCGAGCGTATCTCGGCGACGATCGCCCGCGCGGACCGCTCGCAATCGCGTGGCTGGTGGCGATGGGCGTGGGCACGGCGATCCTTGTCTGGTTCCTGGCGATGTCCGCGGTCAAGGATCTGCCCGCGTACTGGGCGCGGCTCACCGCGCTCTTCGGAGGTGCGGCGTGATCAAGGTCGCGATCATCGGAGCGGGCTTCCTCGCTGAGACACGCGCGCGCTGCTGGCGTCGCGTCCATGCCGCCGACATCGACGGGTTGAGGCGTGCGCCTGCGCCCACGGTCATCGTGGCGGCGCGCGAGCGCGAGAAGGCGCAGTGGCTCGCCGAGTGCACCGGTCTTCACGGAGGCTGCACGATCGACGAGGCGCTCGCAGACCCTTCCGTCACGCTCGTCGATCTCTGCGTGCCGAATCGCATTCATCGCGAGCTCTGCGAGCGAGCGGCAGCTGCCGGGAAGCACGTCCTGTGCACGAAGCCTCTGACTGCCTACTGGGGGCAAGGACTGGATGCGGCAGCCTCCGCGGAAGCCGTCTCCTCGGTCGATCGCAAGATCATGCTCGCCCGTGCGGTCAAGGATGCCGACGCCATGGTCGATGCGTGCCGCCGTGCAGGGACGCACCTCTTCTACGGCGAGAACTGGTGCTTCGCACCTGCGATCACTCGCGCCGCTGCACTCGGAGCGGCCGCGCAGGGCGCCATCGTGGAGATGCGCGGATGGGAGAGCCACTCCGGCTCGCATTCGCCCTATTCGAGCGACTGGCGGCAGTCCGGTGGCGGAGCGCTGCTCAGGCTCGGCGCACATCCGATCGGAGCGATGCTCTGGCTGAAGGCGCGAGAGGGCGAGCGGCTTCGCGGGCGTCCGACCCGCGTCGTCTCGGTCATGGCCGAAGTGCGCGCGGAAGGCGCTGCGCCCGAGTCGTGGGGCGTCTGCACGCTGAAGTTCGATGATGGATCCGTCGGAGTCGCGTACGGATCTGATCACATGCTCGGTGGAATGCAAAGCCATCTCACCGTGCTGTCGACGAGCCACCGCCTGGAGTGCTCGTTGTCTCCCGTCGACATGCTGCGGGCATACGCGCCGCGCCCGGGCACGTTCGGCGACGAGTACATCATGGAGAAGGTCGACTCCGACGCTGGCTGGAGCACGCCCATGCCGGATGAAGACTGGACGTCGGGGCACCAGTCGCTCGTCCAGTCCGTGACAAACACCCTTGCGTCGGGCGGGCGGCCTGTCGCCGATGGCGCGCTTGGGGCGGAGGTCGTGCGAGTGATCTACGCCGCCTACCAGAGCGCTGCGAGCGGAAGGCGAATCGAACTCGCGGAGCGAGAGGGGCGGAACGCGCTCGCGCGCCTCTACTTCCGGGCGACCGTGCTCATGGGAGGATGCGACATCGCCTCCGACGACGCTCTGCTGCCGCCCGTGTTCCGCGAGGCGCGTCTGCTGCTCGAGCAGGCGAGCGACGAAGAGGCTGGGCAGCGTGCGGCGTGTGCGCTGCTGACGCCCTTCCTGCGCTGCACCTACGACTCGGACAACAGCAGCGACGCAGCCGGCGATTTCCTCGGGATGGGTGGTCGCATGGTCGACGCCACCGCAGTGACCATTCGGCGCGTCGAGTTTCCCGGCCCCGACGACGTGCCCCTCGTCTCTGCGCAGGCTGCGTTCGAGTTCCATGCCCAGTGGCGCTACACCACGGACGAGGTCGCTCGGTTCGAGGCGAAGCATGGCTACCTCGATCACGGGCTGCGCTTCTGGTGGGATCTCACCAGCGGCGACCCGGAGTGGTCGGGCAACTTCACCGGAAACTCAGGGCTTTCGTTCGAGTACTTCGGGTGAGGTGAGCGACCGTGCTCAGTGTGCGTGGAGCCCCGGTCCGGGCACCGATTCAAACCGAGCGAGTTCGAGTTCTTGCTCGCCGTCCCATCGGTACGCATGCAGGTCGCCATCCCAGAAGCCGGAGTAGTCCACGCACGCGCACTTCGGGTGGAACATGCCCGCGCGATCGCCGTTCGCAAGCCCGTAATGACCGAAGAGCACGGGCGGTGCATCGCTGGGATAGGCGCCGCCGCCGTGCGCGATGGCAATGGTCGTTTCCGCGACGGTCTGACCGCAGGCACGGTCACCATACTCGCTGATGGTCGCCTGTCGGACCAGTGCAAGTTGTCCGATGGGAACACCTCTGGGATCGAGATACCAGCGCGCTCTAAACTTTCGGCGCTCGATCCCGCCTCCATCCTTCACTGCGGCGCCATCTGGAAGCGGGAGCTCGACTCCCTTCGTCAAGCGCTCGAGCGCGATCGCCACGTTTGTATGCGCGGGGTAATCGCAGGCATCTTCGCGTCCTTCACCGATGTCCACAAGCTCGCACCATTGATGATCGGTGTACGGCGTTGGGCCTGCGAGGCGATTCCGCAGCATGGTCGACGCCGAATCGAAGCCGAGTGCGACGATCCCGAGCGACGGGAGCGCGGCGCCGTCGGCAACGCTCCAGCGGTCGATCGCTGAGATTGCGGTGTCCATCCACGCCGCGTGAACCATGCGCAGCTTGCCCTTCAGCTCGATCCATGCGGGGAGCTTCCGAATCCACTCGACGAACTCTGCGTACTGCGGCGCTGTCATGCCTTCGAGCGTGGCCTTGTGGTTTCGGATGTTGGTCGCGTCACCCTTCGGCCAGCCGCGCAAGTGGTCGCGGATCCAGCCGCTCTGCGGTCGGCTGTCCGCGAGTATCACCGAAATCCCAGCCCGCCACGCGTCCTGGGGCGCAATCACCCGATCGCGGCGTCGCGCGCAGAACTGGATTGCGTTGGTGTCATGGTTGCCGAGGATGGCAAGCGCGATGCCCTGCTCGCAGAGCGCGCGAACCAGACGGTACGTCTCGTAGGGTTTCGGCCCTCGGTCGATGTAATCTCCAAGGAAGACGAGACCTCGTCCGGCCGGGTTGCGCCATCGTCCGCTCGATTCGTGGTAGCCGAGCTTGCTCAGCAGTGCATGCAGTTGATCGAGCGAGCCGTGCACATCACCAATGACGTCAAGTGAGCAGACATCTGCGGGCATTTTCTCAGCATAGCCTGTGCGGGCTGCACGAGACGCGTTGCTCTAGCACCCACCCCAGCTGCCGAGGAGAATGGCGAGGTCTGCGCCGCCGACGGTTCCGTCGTCGTTGAGATCCGCCGCCGCATTCGCGGTGCCCCAGGCGTTCAGCATGACGGAGAGATCGCTCGCGCCGACGCCTCCGTCGCCATCGAAATCCGCAGGGCAGCACGTGCCCGCAGCGCTGCCGGCAGCGGGAATCGTGATCGCGCAGGTCCGCAGCGTCACGAACTCCGCAGCATCGAGCGTGGTGTTCGCGTTCACGCTCGCCGGCGTTTGATTCGCGAACTTCAGCACTCCCGCGTTTGCCGATCCATACGGCGCCGCAGCGACCGCGATCTGCTGCGGAATCGCGCCGAGGTACGCGGCGAGATCGATCGTGCCCTCGACGACTCCGCCGTTCGCGCCCGTCGCGGTGCGCGGATTGCCTGTACCCGCAAGGGTGTTGCCGAGGTCATTGAACCAGCCCGAGTAGGCGTTGTCGTTCTCATCGGCCATGAACATAGTCCACGCAGCCGCCTGGCCCGACTTCGCCCACGGCGCGGCACGCAGCGCGCCCGGCGCGTTCGACGCGACGAACACGAACACATCGTCGCCCTCGCCGGCGTCCTCTGTGGCGACATAGAGCTCGCTGCGCTTGATGCCCGCCCAGAGGTTGCGCGCGCCATTCGTCGAAACAAGCACGGCGTCGGCATCGATCGCGCCGTCCATCGTCCACGTATTCGGCGGCTGCGAGCCCGTGACAGTGAAGTGCCAGTCGGCGCCGCCGTTGTTGTCCCAGACGCCCGCGCCGTTGTTGAACACCACGTCGAACTGCGTCGCCGTCGCGCTCACCGGCACCGTCGCGGTCCAGCGCTGTGTCTTCGCGTTCCACGTCATCGTGGCATCGGGGCTCACGACCTGCGCCCAGTTGTTGTAGCCGTAGTGGAGCTTCACCGTCGCGGCGCCCGCGAGCGGTCGATTCTGCGGGTTGTAGGTCACCGTCGCGCTCGCGCCGGCGACAAGCGGCGTCGGCGCGACCGTCACCACATCGCCGCCTCCGCCGCCGCCACCTGCGCCGCTGCCGTCGCCGACCCACACATGCTGGATCGGGCTCTTGCGCACATTGCCGCGAGAATCGACGGCCTCGACGAAGTAGTCGACGAGCTTCGAGCGCACGCCGGTGATGTCGGCGTAGTACTGGTCTGCGATCGCCGTGGGCATCTCGAAGAAGTTGATGCTGCCCGAGTTGAAGAAGTTGCCCGCGGGGAAGGGGCGCCGCGTCATCGCGACCGACTGCCACGCGCCGACGCCCGCCGTCTGGGCGTAGAGCTCGTTCTCATTGCTCGCGAGCGGATTCTCGCCGTCGTCGTCGAGGCGGTACTTGAGCGTGACCGTCTGCGTGCCCGAGACATCGTGCACGAACGTCCACACCTTGAAGTCGCCGTTCGACTGGAACTGCTGGTAGCCGTACTGCGGACCGAAGTTGGTGGAGCCAGGATTCCACGGGAAACGCTGGGGAATCCAGACGGTCGGACCGGTCGCGTCGGCGGCACCGCTGCCGATCACGGAGTTCGCCTCGAGAATCGCCTCGTTGCACGCGACCGTCGGCTTCACCTCCATGTCGAGGCTGGTGCCGTAGTACATGTAGCCCGAGTTCAGGCTTCCGAGGAAGAAATGCCATGCGCGCTCGCTCGCGCGGCTCGCTGCGTTCGGCGAGAGGATCTGCGCGGTGCGCGTAGGCAGGCCCTGTCCCGCGTGGATCTGCTCCGCGGTCGAGACGTAGTTCTGCGCGGCGGTGATGACCGCCCAGTTGCGGATGTCCTCCGCCCAGCCGTTGGCGATGTCGATCGTTCCGTTGGCGAGGACGGGCGGCCAGTTCCAGTTCAGGAATTGCGGTGCGCCGAAGTCGCCGTCCGCGTTCACCCACGCGCCGTCCTCGACGTGCACGACGTCCGCTGCTGGCACGGGATGGTCGTTCAGGTACTTCTGCACGACCGTCGACTTGTAGCCCTGGCTCTCTGCGGTCGAGACGAAGTTCGGCACCGCCTCCATGTAGTACGAGTAGCCGCCGCCCCAGGCGTTGTCGCCGTCGTGCGCGAACACGACGAGCATCGGGCGGTTCGGGTCGTTGTAGGTCTCGAGCACGCCGAGCTCGCCGGTCGAGATCGGGTTGTAGCCATCCATCCAGCCGAGATGCTGCGAGCAGGGGACGACGGTGATGACGCTCTCCGCGCCCGTCTCCGGATTCACGTACTTCGCGCGGTGCGGCGTGAAGGCGAAGGGCATCGCCTCGGCGGGCCCGCAGCCGCGCGAGATCGAGATGCGGCGATAGTTCGCCTGCGCGGGATTGAGCTGGTCAGCCTTGTTCGGCGGATCGCAGTTGATCCCACCCGAGCCGTAGACCACGGGGAACTGCGCGCATGCGCGCGAGAGCTTCTCGCCCGAGACGAAGCTCCAGTCGATGCCCGCCTCTGCGAGATACGGGATGA
>JBEGLX010000088.1:0-14800 GCA_041183345.1 Planctomycetota bacterium | reverse complement strand
CTGCTGATCGGCTACTACTACACGCGCCCGAGCGCCGTTGCCGCTGCGAAGAAGGCGTTCATCATGAACCGGATCGGCGACCTCGGGCTTGCGCTCGGCGTGTTCCTGATCTGGACGAACTACGGCACCGTCGAGTACGACGCGCTCTGGAAGGCGCTCGCCGCCAGCGGAGACACCGCTGCAGGCGCGAGCGACTGGTCGAAGGCGCTCATCCCCTACTGCCTCATGCTGGGCGCGTTCGGCAAGAGCGCGCAGATCCCGCTGTTCGTGTGGCTGCCGGACGCCATGGAAGGTCCGACCCCCGTCTCGGCGCTCATCCACGCGGCGACGATGGTCACCGCGGGCATCTACCTGATCGCACGCACGTTCCCCCTGTTCGCGCTCGAGCCGAATGCGTTGACGGTGGTCGCGATCATCGGCTGCGCGACGGCGCTGATCTCGGCGACGATCGGCATGGCGCAGTACGACATCAAGCGCGTGATGGCGTATTCAACCGTCTCGCAGCTTGGGTACATGTTCCTTGGTCTCGGCGTAGGCACCACCTTCGGCGCGGTCTACCACGTCTTCACCCACGCGTTCTTCAAGGCGCTGCTCTTCCTCTGCTGCGGCGCCATCATGCACGGCATGGCAGGGCAGCTCGACCTCCGCAAGATGTCGGGGCTCCGCAACGTGAAGGGCTTCGGCGTCATCAGCTGGACGTTCCTGATCGGCTGCCTCTGCCTCGCGGGCTTCCCGTTCACGGCGGGCTTCTTCTCGAAGGATTCGATCATCGCGCAGGCATTCGCCAGTGGAAACCCGACCTTCGCGACCCTCGGCTGGATCGCCCTCTTCACGGCCTTCCTGACCGCGTACTACACGTTCCGCGTCTGGTTCCGCGTCTGCGGCGGACCGACGAAGTACGAGCCGGGCGATGAGGTCCATGGACACGGTGGTGACGACCACGGACACGGGCATGACGATCACGGACATGGCGACCACGGTCATGGTCATGGTCACGGTCATGGTCATGGGCATGGCGCGCACGAGTGGCATCCGCACGGTCCGCGCCTCGCGATCAACGGCGTCCTCCTGATCATTTGCATTGGCGCGATCCTTGCCGCCGTTCCGTCCTACCTCGGCGAGATGAAGCACCAGCCGAACTGGGTGCAGACGATGGTCGAGCACTCGTCCGCCGCCGGCGGTGTCCCCGCCGCGCATCATCACGATGCGACGGGCGGCGAGCACGCGCACCACGCCCTCTCGTTCACGGGGATCGCCGACGTGCACACGGCGACCAGCGTCGTCGCGAGCGCCGCAGGCATCCTCGGAATCCTCGTCGCCGTCTTCTTCCACCTGATGAACCGTGAGGCGGCCGACAGGCTCCGCCAGGCGCTCTTGTCCAACGGACTCACCCGCTGGCTGCCGCTCCTCCTTGAGAACAAGTGGTACGTCGACGAGATCTACCACGCCGTCTTCCGCTTCCCAGCGTGGGTGCTCGGACACGTCTTCCACTTCATCGACAAGCAGTTGATCGATGGCTTCATCGTGAATGGCGGCGCGCGCATCCCGCTCGAGGTCGGCCGGGTCTTCCAGCCGCTCTACAACGGCGCGCTGCAGGGCTACGCCTTCACGATGGCCGGCGGCATCGCGCTGATTGCGGCGTGGGTGCTCTGGATGTGGCTGCAGGCAAGCTGAACGCGCGACTGAACACGGAACCTCCATGCTCTCGACCCTGACTTCACTCCTCCTGATCCTCCCGCTGCTCGCCGCAGCGCTGGTCGCGCTCGCGCCAGAGCGGCTCGCCAAGTGGATCGCGACCTTCGGAACCCTCGCCGTCTTCGCCGTCTCGGTCTTCTTCGCCTGGGGCTTCCCCGGCTGGTCGAACGGCGAAGTCGCTCCGTCGAACCTCTCCATCCCCGTGATGCCGTCGCTCGGCATCAACCTCTCGCTCGGCGCAGACTCGGTCGGCGTGATGCTCGTGCTGCTCACGACCTTCCTCATGCCGCTGGCGATGATCGGCTCGTTCACCGCCGTCAAGGAGCGCGTGAAGGAGTATTACGGCTGGTTCATGCTGCTCGAGGCCGCCATGCTCGGCGTGTTCCTCGCGCGCGATGCGATCGTGTTCTACACCGCGTACGAGTTCACGCTCGTGCCGATGTACTTCCTGATCGCGATCTACGGCGGCGCCGACCGCCGTCCCGCGAGCATCAAGTTCTTCCTCTACACGTTCTTCGGCTCGATGCTCACGCTGACGGGCGTCCTGTACGTCGCGACGCAGCAGCAGATGGCCACTGGCTCGTGGACGTTCGACCTCGTGACGCTCGCGAGCTTCGCGTCGACGAAGCTTCCGGCGACCGACCAGTACTGGGTGTTCATCCTGCTGATGGTCGGCTTCGCGATCAAGGTGCCGTTCTTCCCCGTGCACACCTGGCTGCCGCTCGCGCACGACCAGGCGCCGACGGCGGGCTCCGTCATCCTCGCAGGCACGCTCCTCAAGCTCGGAACCTATGGCGTCTACCGGATCGCCCTGCCGACCGCACCCGTCGGCGGCGTCGAGCTCAACCAGTTCCTGGCGGTGCTCTGCATCATCGGCATCGTGAACGCGGCGCTCATCTGCTGGGTGCAGCACGACGCGAAGAAGCTGGTCGCCTACAGCTCCGTCAGCCACCTCGGCTTCTGCATGCTCGGGCTCTTCTCGCTGAATTCGATCGGCGCGACCGGCTCGGTCATGTACATGATCAACCACGGGCTTTCGACGGGCGCGCTCTTCCTCTGCATCGGCATGATCTACGAGCGCTACCACACCAAGGACATGGACCAGCTCGGCGGCCTGTTCAAGCGAATGCCCGTGTGGTCGTTCTTCATGGTGTTCTTCACGCTGGCCAGCCTCGGGCTTCCGGGCCTGAACGGCTTCATCGGCGAATTCCTCTGCCTGATGGGCTGCTTCATCGCCGAGCCGAACTCGGTGGCTGGCTACCCTGGATTGCTCGGACCGTGGTACGCGCTGGTCGCGGGTCTCGGACTCGTGCTTGCAGCGATGTATCTGCTGATCATGCTCGGCAAGCTCGTGTGGGGGCCCTTGAAGGAGCCGCATGGGCACGGCGGGCATGGGCACGGGCATGGGCACGGGCATGGGCACGGGCATGGGCATGGGCAGGACGACCATGGTTCGTCTGAACTGCCGCGCGACCTGAGCGCGCGAGAGATCGGCATCCTGGTGCCGCTTGCGCTCGTGTGCCTTGTCATCGGCTTCTATCCGAAGCCCATGCTCGAGGCGATCTCGCCGAGCGTCGAGAAGACGCTCGCACCGTACCCCAAGCTCGTCGAAGCACACGGCCGCGACGGCACCCTCCTCCCCAAGACTGATTCCACCGCGCCTGCATCGCAGCGCGGTAGCGACCCCTCCATCTCACCGCTTTCGCTCGGGACCCCATGACTGCAACGCTCGCAACGACCGCGGCGGACATGTCCGCCAAGCTCACCCTGATCGCTCCCGAGATCCTGCTGTTCGTCGGGTCGGTGGTGGTGGCCGTGCTCGGCCTCTCGCGGAACGCGGGGGTGCGGCGCGCCGTGCCCATGATCACCGCGCTGTTCCTTGCCGGATCGGTCGGCGTCACTGCCTGGGTGTATCGCGGCGACGCCGTCGCGCAGAGCGGGTTGATGATGCCCATGCTCGGGGCGTACGCGAAGGCTCTGATCGCCATGATCGCCATCCTTCTCGTCATGGTCGCCGGCGCTTCCATCGATCGCCGGCTTGAGGAGGCATTCGACGCAGGACGCGCCGCCTTCGATCCGATCCGCGTCATGCGCGGCGAGTTCTTCTCCTTCTTCCTGCTCTCGGTCGCTGGCACGATGCTCATCGCGAACGCGGGCGACCTGATCTGGATGTTCCTCGCGCTCGAACTCGCGAGCCTCCCGACCTATGTCATGGTGGCGGTGAGCCGCGGCACGCGCCGCGCGCAGGAAGCCGCGGTCAAGTACTTCTTCCTCGGCGCGCTGTCTGCTGCGACGTTCCTCTACGGATTTGCCCTGCTTTACGGCGCCACGGGAACCTTCGAGCTCGCCGCGATGGCCGAGTTCTTCCGCCAGAACGGCGTCCCGACCATCGGCTACATCGGCGCGGTGCTCGCGATCATCGGCATCGGCTTCAAGCTGGCTGCGGTTCCCATGCACTTCTACGCGCCCGACGTGTACGAAGGCGCGAGCTCGGCGACGACTGCGTTCCTGGGCTTCATCCCGAAGATCGCGGGCGTCCTCGCGCTCATGGTGCTTCTGAACGTCTTCGGTGCCGCGAACATCGCCGGCGACGGATCGCCCCACTGGCTTCCCGCGCCCATCACGGGCACGCTTTGGATGGTGGCCGTGCTCACGATGGTGCTCGGGAACATCGGCGCGCTTCTGCAGCGGAACGTCAAGCGCATGCTCGCGTACAGTTCGATCGCGCAATCGGGCTACCTGCTCATCGGCTTGCTCGCTGGCCCGGAGAGGGGTGGCTTCGATGCCGTGCTCTTCTATCTGCTGGGCTACGGCGTGACCAACACCGCAATGTTCGCCGTGCTCGCGTCGCTCGAGCGGAACGGCGAGGACGTCGAGACCCTCGACGACCTGTCTGGCCTTCGCACGCGCCATCCGGTGCTTGCCTGGATGCTGGCCGCGAGCGCGATCAGCTTGATCGGCATGCCGCCGCTCATCGGCTTCTTCGGCAAGCTCGCCCTGTTCTCCTCGGCGCTCGAGGCTGGACAGGTGCAGCTGGTCGTGATCGCAGCCATCAACAGCGCGATCAGCGCCTTCTATTACCTGCAGCTTGTCGCCGTGCCGATGCTCGGTCAGCCGAATGCGCGCACTGAAGCGGTCCAAGCGGTGCCGAGCAGTTGGCCGCGCGTGGCCGCGATCCTCTGCGGTGTCGGCGTGATCGTGCTGCCCTTTGGGCTTGACCAGCTCGTGAGAGCGGCGAGCAGCTCGACAAGTCGGGCGTCCGAGGCGCCCGTCGCGTCGATTGAGCGCGCCCCTGCGTCGGCGACAGCCGACAGCCGTTGATTATCGACTGCAGAGTTGCCTGAGTTCGTTGCGGGTTTGGGCAGAGGTCGTGTGCCCCGCCGCACAGGAGCCCGACCATGGCATCGTGCGCCTCGCGCTGTGCGGATCCCCTGCACCGAGGCCCTATGGAAGCGAGCCCTTTACGGCGAACGGAGATTTGGTATACTCTCCACCCCGCGTGCGACCGTAGCTCAACTGGATAGAGCACGAGCCTACGAAGCTCGGGGTTGCAGGTTCGACTCCTGCCGGTCGCGTTCAGATTGATTTCGATCCAGACAGGCTGGATCGGGTCACAAGCTCGGAGATGACTGTTCCGCGGATCTCGGATCTCGGCTCAGTGGATCGAGCTGGTCCTCGCGGAACTTCCGCGAACATCGATTGCCGAACAAGCAGCAGGCCCAGCCGATCGGCTGGGCCTGCCGCGCTTTTGCCTCAACCGGCGCACGGACCCCAGTTGCTGAGCATCGCGGCGATGTCCTGCGCGTTCACGGTGCCGTCGCCCGTTACGTCGCCCACGCCCGATCCACCCCAGTTGCTCAGGAGTGCGGCGATGTCGGCGGCGTCGACGGTGCCATTGGCATCGAGGTCTCCCGCGCATGGCACGGGCGCCGGGCGCTCGAACGCACCGCGGTCGACCAGCGGCGCAGTTCCGGCTCCAGCATCGGCGACAGTGGGGTCGTCGACGAAACGAGGGTTGCCGTCGAGGTCGACGACCGTGCCGGCGGGGACGGTCGCGTTTGCGCCCGAGTCGATCGCAGGCGAGCCAGCCCGCAGACGGAAGTCCCGCGTCGCCTGGTTCACGAACAGAGGGTCGGTCGCTGTGTTGCCCGTGCCCGCGAATCCACCTTGGATGATCGAGTAGCTGACAGCGGTGGTGCCGCCCGAGTTCGTGAGTTGGTTCGCGACCGTCGTGCCGCCGGGCCCAGTGTTCGCCCACAGGATGCAGTTCGCGATCGTCGAGGTCCCGCCTGTGTTGATGATGCCGCCCGCAAGGCTGGTGGCGCTGTTGCCTACGAATGTCGAGTTGCGTGCGGTGACTGCGCTCGACACGCCGATCCAGAGCGCGCCTCCGCCGTTGGTCCCTGTCGCGGAGTTTCCGCTGAACACGCAGTTGGTGTAGCGCGTCTGCGAGCCGCCGTAGCTCTCGCAGGCGCCGGCGCGCGCGGCGGAATTGCCGATGAAGACGCAGCGATCGAACGTGCCGACCACGTTGTTCATGTCGAACGCGCCGCCGAACGAGCCACCCACGTTGCCCTCGAACCGGCATCCGGTGAAGGTCGCGGCTGCGGCGAAGATGTAGACCGCACCACCGCCGAATGTGCAGCGATTTCCGAGGAAGCTGCAGTTGCGGACGGTGGGGCTGCCACTGCTCACGATAAGCAGCCCACCCCCCTTGTCCAGGTTGCTCGCGCTCGCGCCGTTCGCGTAGCCGCCACGGATGGTGAATCCATCGAGTACCGCTGTCGCGGCAGCCCCACTTCCCACGAACACGTGGTAGCTGTTGTCGGTGAGGTTCAGGGCGCCGCTGTCGTTGCCGAGCAGGTCGCCGGTCACGATCGTTGGATTCAGGGCGACATCGCGAGCATCGCGGGTGGTCTCGACACCCGCGAATCCGCCGTAGATGCCCACCCCGGTCTTGAGCACGATGCTGACGGTGCGCGATGTCGTCGCGGTGGGCCTGTAGGTGCCGGCGGCGACCCAGACCTCATCACCGCTCACGCTCGCCGCGACGGCCGTCGCGATGCCATCGATGCCGCGATAGGCGTTGGCCCAAGACGATCCGTCGTTGCTACCCGTCGCCAGTCCGACATTCACGTATCGGATGGCCGCATGGGCGCGACCCGCGGCTGCGGCAGCGACTGAAAGGACGAGCGTCGCGAAAAATCGGGGATGCGTGCTGCTCTTCATGGATTCTCCAAGCGGAGAAATCTACCGCGCGTCGCGCGCGGGGAGGACCGAATCGTTCGCTCGGCTACGATCGGATCAAGATGAGCGTTGTTCGCGGACCAAGTGACCCAATGCACGACTCGACCAAGGCACATCGTCAGGTTCGGGACACCGCGCCCGACCCCGTGCGAGAGGACCTCTTTCCTCCCCCGAGCGTGCGTTCGTCCCTGCTGTCGCGGACGCTCATGGGCGTCAGCGGAGTGCTCTTGATCTTGATCGGGCTCGCGCTGGCGGTCCTTCCGATCGTGCCCGGATTCCCCCTTATCGCGGTCGGGGTGCTGATGCTGGTCGCCGCGCACGAACCATCTCGGCGCTTGGTCAATCGCGGGGTCAGCCATCTCCCGCGCTCGGCCTTCGCCGCATTGAAGCGCGTGCTTGCTCGGCGCGGCAACGGCGCTGCCAAGTAGCTCGGGCGGATGTCGTAGAGTGCCCTCATGCCAAGCGAACCCGGCCAAGCGCCTTCCTCCGAGGCAGCAACAGAACTCGACCCTATCGACCTTGATCCCGTCGACCAGGAGTGGCTTCGTCGACGCTCTGCACTCGGTCCGCTGGCCCTGGGCGTGATCGGACTGGTCACGAGCCCCGTGCTGCTCGGACTGGCGTTCGGCGCGCTGGGAATGCGGGCGGGTATCGATCTTTGGCGACAGGGCACGCGGCGTGCCATCGTGGTGGTCGGCGTCAGCGCCTCGTTCGTCGCGGTCGTGACCAGCATCATGGCCGCGTTGCTCTGGGGCTCGTTGCTCACCACCGTCCTGCTTGGCCGCGATGCCATGCGCGAGACAGAACGGTGGCGCGGACGGACGATCGAAGCAGTCTCCGTCTCTGCCGTCGCGAGCTCAGGAACGCCGACCAGTCTTCCGCTGCGCGCGTCGGGCGGGGCCGAGCGCATCGTTCTCCTCTTCGTGCGGGTGGATTCCGAGACCTCCCAAACGGCGGCGCGCGCCCTTTCCGATGCACTTGCGCGGAATCCGAGCGTCCCCACCATGTTGATCGACCCGCTCGCTCCGGCGGAGGCCATCTTGCGGTTCGCGCGCGCCTCGGGTCTCGACGCCACCGTGATCGGACAGGAAAGCACGCTTCCCGAACCGCTCGACTCCGTGGCGGCATTCCCGACCATCGTGGTGATCGATGCCGAAGGACGCATCGAAGCGGCGATCGTCGGATCCCGCAGCGCCGCCGATCTCGACCCCTTGCTCCAGGGGCCGGGCGCACCCCCGACGAAGAACCCCTGAGTCGATCATGGCAAGGATGCCTCGGATTCCCCGCGTCGCAGCAAGCCACGGAGGCCCCATCGTCGGGATCGACGTCGAGACTGCGTGTCCTGACCATGGTGCGGTGTGCTCGATCGGAGTGTCGATCGTGCTTCGCGGCGAGGTGTTCCGCGAGCGGCATTGGTACGTCGATCCAGGCACGCGGTTCGACCCGAGGTTCATCGAGATCCATGGGATCACACCGGCGATGGTCGCGGGGAAACCGCGGCTCCGCGCCGAGTGGAGCGACATCCATCGCTTCATCGAGACCACGGTCGCCGAGACTCAGCCGCCGACGCTGTTCGAGGGGCTCGGAGCAGATCCTGTCGCCATGGCTCGCGGCGAATCCTCGGTCGCGAACCCACATGCCCTGGTCGTGGCCCACAACGCGCAGTTCGATCGCCTGCAGATCGAGCATGCGATTGCGAACCCCCTGCCCTTTCGGCTTGCCTGCACGGTCGCGATGTCGCGCCGCGCCTTCCCAAGGCTTGCTCGCCACAATCTCAAGACGGTCACCGAGCATCTGCGCATTCCCCTGCGGCACCACGACGCGCTCAGCGACGCGCGTGCCTGCGCGCTGATCGCACACCACTGCCTCGTCGCCGGCGCAGGGAGTTGATCAGATCACACCGCGTCGCCGACCGCCGCTCGCACGATGAAGTGCAGGAAGGTCGAGTGCACCACCACCTCCTCGCCCGACGTAGGCGACCAGGTGAGGTCGAACACCATGTCAGGCGCGGTCGCGGTGCCAAGCTGGATGTCCAGCTCCGGCGAATCGGTTTCGACCCTCCATCCGCCAATTCCGCCCTCGAGGGGCGCGAGGCCGTGGAGCTCGAACGTGATCTCAGCGACTTGGAGCCGCACTGATCGAAAGCGACGCGCCAGTCGCCCGAACACAGTCGCACCTTCCGGGAGCGCCGCCCGCGCGACACCATCCGCCATCGCGGGCACGACCACAAGCTCACCCGCTGCAACGAGCCGCTCGAACGCACGCTCGACAACTTGCAGGTCAGGTTCGTCGAAGGTCGGCTGCTGGCTCATCTGGAACCCGTGGGAAAGCGGAAGCGTACGAAAAGAAAAGGACCCCGCGCGCGGGGCCCCGCGCGCGGGGTATGGGTTGGAGCTGCGGCAACCGCTTGCGCGGGTCGTCCTGCCATCACGCCCCAAGATCGTCGCGAGCCGCGAATCCGATGGATCCGCCGCCTCGCTGAGCTGAGTCATGGGAAACTTGGTTGTGCTGGCCGTCCGAGGAGTGACTGGGGGCTAAGACGGAACGGCGCTCTGACTACGGAACGCAGAGATACCACTCAGATACCTGCCAGTCGAGAGTGGACACAGTATTTCCGAGAAAACAGCAGGGTTTCAACTCTCCGGAAACTGCAAGCCCTGCGTTCGCAGGAACTAGCGGCGAGTCCCGTCGCAACGGAACATTCATCGAAAATCTCGATCACCTACGCGACCCGCCACTGATTGGGATGCGCTCGAGCCCCGACGCGAGCAACTGGTGGAACGAACGCAGCCGAGCCCGCGATGTCGTCGCGAAACTCGGCTGCTGATCTTTCAGACCTCAACTCATGGACCGTACTGGACTTGAACCAGTGACCTTCTCCGTGTCATGGAGACGCGCTAGCCAACTGCGCCAACGGTCCGTCGGGCGGATTGTAGCGGCAACGCCTCGAGGTGCAAGCCCGTCGATTCGACGGACAGCGGTTGAGTCCGACAACCTCAAAAAACGCGCCTTTTCGATTGGACTGACGCACCCCGCGAGGTACCTTCGTGGTTGGAGCGAGTCGAAGGGCGGTGCTGTTTGCGCCGTGTTCCCTGTCCACGTGGACCTTCGATTCCCCGCCTGTCCAAACACCTGGGCCGAAGGTCGAGACCGTATGCGCGCGCCGCGCCTGCTGTCTGTCCCTGTCCCCGGCGCATTTCGAGAAAGGTGCGCTCATGAAGTGCGCATTTGTATTTGCCGGCATCGCAGCGACGGCCGTCGCTTCGGCTGCTTCGGCGGCGGTGACCTTCTATTCGACCGGATTCGAAGCTCCTGACTTCATCTCCGGCGACGTGAACGGTCAGTCCGGTTGGACGACGTTCGATCCGACCTTCACCACGGGCGGCGGCGGCTTCGCCTCCGTCACGACCGGCGCTCCCGCAGGCTTCGGTGGCTCGCAGGCCCTCCGCTTCGACAGCGGCACGGCAGCGACCTCCTCGCCGCGCTACGCGTGGAGTCCGGCGTTCGGCGCGCAGTTCACCGCTGCCGCGGCCGCTGGTGACAACGTGCTCGTCGCGCAGACCTCGATGTACATGGCTTCGGGCCAGACCTCGACGGCGCGCCAGGGCATGGTGACCTTCGACTCGACCGGCGCGAAGATCCTCACGGGCTTCTACGTGCAGGCGAACACGGGCCTCGTGTACCTCCTCGCGAACTACAACAACGCGGGCACGATCAACAACTTCGCGTTCAACACCAACATCACGATCGGCTACGACCAGTGGGTCGACTTCACGACCACCTGGAACCAGGCCACCGGCCGCATGGAAGTGTTCTGGGGCGCGAATGGCTTCTTCGTCGATGGCGCCGCTGCCGGCTCCGTCGCGGACGAGACCGACTACTACAACACGCGTAACGGAAGCACGATCGGCTCGACGGCGTACTTCGACAACTTCAGCGTCGGCGCCGTGCCCGCACCGGGCGCGATCGCCCTGCTCGGCCTCGCGGGCCTCGCCGCTCGCCGCCGCCGCTAAGCGAAGTCAGCTTTCTCCAGCTCGTATCCAGCGCCCCCGCGGACAGTCGGGGGCGCTGGTCTTTTTCCTCATCGCTTGGGTGCGTGGATCGTGAATGGCCAGCCCGCGAACGGCTTGCCCGCGAGCGGATCAGCCCCGCGCGGCCATGCCGCGATCTCCGTCGAACCATCCGCAGCCACGCGGATCACGCCGTATCCGGGTGCAAGATCATGTAGCCGCGCGGGCTCGCGGCCTGAGACGCGCGGATTCGCGACCGCCCACATGGTGAAGCGGTTGCCGAACGGATCGGTGAAGTCGCCCGTGAAAGGCAGCGAGCCCCCGCGCCCTGCTGCGCTCGGCATCCAGCGGCGCGGCCAGGTGTTCGCGATCGCGGGCGCAGTGAAGACGAAGGAACCATCGCGCCATCCATCAAGCCCGTACTGGATGAGCGACGCGAAGTGCTGGTCGCCGGTCAGGTGGATCGCCTCGGCGCGCGCGAACAAGGTGACTGCGCGCGTGCGCGCGCCCTGCGGCCAGCCGTTGGTGTCGGTGTCTGCTGCTGGTGCATCGTCAGGAGGCACTTCGCCCTCCTTCAGGATCGCGAGCGTCGGCACCACCGAGTCACTCTTCCCCTTCGGCAGCGTGTGCGCCGCGACGAATGGCGACTGGGAGAGGATGAACCTGCGGGAGCTGCGCAGGTCGCGGGCGTCAGTCCAGCGCACAAGCAGCCGCTCCTGCGCGGCGCCAAGCAGCTGCGCATCAGGTCGATCGGCAGACATCGGATCAAATCCCTCGGCGGTGAAGTATCCGTTCACACACCGCCCTTCCGGAACGCGCGCACTCGCGGAGTCCTTCCACAGGCGGTCGCTCAGGACGAGGAAATCTCCGATCCCAAAGCGGAGGCGGCAGGAGTACGGCTCGACGCCCTCGCCGACCGCAGCGTCGACCTCCGCGGCGCGCGGCGGCAGGTTTCCCGTCTGCGAGCGATGGATCGCATTCACCGTCGCGGCGGGGAGCTTGTAGCCGCCCGCATCCTGTGCGGACAGTCCATCACGCGCCTTTGCCGCGATACCTCCTGCGCCCCAGAGGTTTCCGTGGAAGACATCGTGGTCGTCGGGGATGATCACGGCCGGTCGGTCGCGGGTGAGCTCGCCGAAAGTCCAGAGCCAGCGGCTGAACTTGCCGTGATAGTCGAGCAGGACGTTCGCGGAATCGACGCCCGTGAGATCACCCTCGTAGATCTGATCGCCCGCGAAGAAGAGCAGGTCGGGATCGTGCTTGGCGACATGCGCCACCAGGTCCTCGTGCGGGAACCACACGCCGCTGCGATTCCAGGCCTTCAGCGCCACGACGTGCTTCACGCAGCTCATCGAGGCGATGGTGAGCGATTCCCTTGGCGAGCGCAGTACGCCCTCGTAGGTGAACGGCTCGGCGTCCACGCTGCCGGAGACGCGGTAACGCCCACCGAGCGCGCGATCGATGCCCGACGCACGAAACCGCGCCGTTGCGCTCGGTCCATCGACGACGGCCTCCGCAACCTTGCTCCATGACCCTTCGCGCGGCGCGACCTCGAGCACGAGCGTGGAGAGATCGGTCTCAGGCGGTACGTGCGCGATCAGCGCCAGCGCATGAGCCCCGGCGTCGTCGCGATCGATCGTGTAGGTGCACGCGAGCACGGGTCCTCGGGAGCGCTCCGGGTGATCGGCGATCCACTCTTCGCGCTCCGTGCCCTCGACCGTGCACTTCAAACCGCCGAAGGTCCAGCCCATCCCTTGCTTCCGCTCGGAGCGGTGCGCCACAAGCGCGATGGCACCGTCGATCGCAGCTCCCGGCGCGTCGATCCATCGTGCCTGCCGCGTGAAGTCCGCGCCCTGATGCACCTCGAGGGTCAGGTTGTACCCCTCGCCCCCCCTCGTGCGCTGGATGTAGAGGTCGAGCGAAACAGCGCGCGCAGGGTCGAATGTCCCCGTCGATCGATTCGTCATCGCGCCGAGGACCCGCAGCGAGTCCCGCGTGGTATCGGTGGGAAGCGACCACGAGAAGGCGTCCGCCCGATCGCTCGAGAAGTCGAGGAACATCGGCCAGCCTTGCCCATCGACGACTGCCAGGATGCCGCCGTCAGGCGCTGGAACCTGCTGGACCAGCGCACTCAGGCGATGGTCGACGCCTTCGTTCCCCGCGCCGATCAGCAGTCCGGCGAAGCAACCGCGCGAGAGCTTGCCGCCGAGCGGTTGCACGACGGTCGAGAGTCGCACGAGCCCAGCCGTCGCGTGCTCGGCGGGATTCGCACGCAGCCTCGTGCACAGCGCGCTCGCGGTGCGAACGGGGAGCCGCGAGTCGTCGCACACGAGGCGCCCGTCGACCAGCCGCCAATCCTGCAGGCGATTGGGGTACCACTGCGGTCCGAGCCAGCGGCGCGTGGGCCCCTCTGCGATCGCTGTCTCCGCCGCGAAGCAGAGGCACAGCACCAGCCACCAGGTCATCGACGACGGAAGTGAATCACCGCGCATCGCCCGAGCATATCGGCGGGCTCACTTGAGCGCGGACGCCCATGCCACGCAGCGATCGATGCGGGCGAGCGTGGCCGACCGCCCGACGAGCAGCAGCGTGTCCCAGATCGGCGGGCTCACCGTCGATCCAGAGACGGCGACGCGGAGCGGCTGCGCGACGGAGCCGATCTTCGCGCCCGCGTGCTCGTTCGCGTACGCCGTTGCGGCGCCCTCCAGGGCTCCGTGCGTCCATTCGGCAACCCCCGCGAGCACCGTGCGCATCGCCTTCAGGTGATCGAGGCCCGACCGGGCGCCGTCCGCGGGCGCTGCACCGATGCCGAGCGCCTTGCGCACGTTCTTGTCGTCGCTGAAGACGAGCGCATCGTCCGCGACGAGGAGGAACCCGTTCGCCTTGAAGGGGTCGTCGAGGGTCTTCGATCGCTCCTGCGAGGCCTTCATCAGCAGCGCGAACTTCTCGTCGTCGAGACGCGCGAGGTACTCGGGGCGGAATTGCCGCGCATGCTCGCGGCAGCGCCGCGCGAAATCCACGGGCGCCATGCCGGTGATCGCGTCCGTGTTGAAGGCGAGTAGCTTGACGCGGTCGAACTTCGCCGGCGTCTTCATCACGCGGTCGAGCCCGAACCGCTGCTTCAGGAACTCGTTGTCGAACTTCTCGATGTCGTGCCCGGGGCTCCAGCCGTTCAGGGCGAGGAAGTTGCAGAGCACCTCCGGCAGGTAGCCCGAGCGGCGGAAATCGTCCACGTTGATCTCGGGAAGCTGCACCTTGAGCGCCTCGCCGAGCCGGATCGCGCCCTCGAGGTCGAGCTGCACGTTGTCGTCGCCGATCCACTTCGACCACTCGTCGGCGCTCACGGTGCCAGCAGGCGGCGCATTCAGGCCGCGCTCCTTCACCGCCTTGCGGAGGACCTTGTCCTTGTCGCGCTTCGACATCTTCGAATCGTCGGGATTCTTGATGATCGAGAGATGCCCGTACACCGGCCTCCGGAAGCCGAGCGCGTCCTGGAGCAGCATGTGCTTCGCCGTGTTCGTGAAGTGCTCCTGCGCGCGGAGGACGTGGGTGACTCCCATGAGCTCGTCGTCGACCACGACGGCGAAGTGGTAGGTCGGAAAGCCGTCCTTCTTGCGGATCACGAAGTCGTCGACCTCGCCCGCGGGGAGGGTGGCATCGCCGAGCACCTCGTCCTTGATGGTGACCGCGACCTCGCCTGAGCGGAAGCGCACGACCGACTGCCGCCCTTCCGCGATGAACGTCGCGCGCTGCTCCGCCGACACCGCTCCGCGGAATCGGTAGCGGAAGGCCTCCTTGCGGGCCATGGCGTCCTTGCGCATCGCCTCGAGTTCCTCGGCGCTGTCCCA
>JBEGLX010000087.1:0-15467 GCA_041183345.1 Planctomycetota bacterium | reverse complement strand
CGTCTCGCGCCTGCTCGCCGCCTACCGCGAGGCGGAGGAACTCATCCAGATCGGCGCCTATGCGAAGGGCTCGAACCCCGATGTCGATGCAGCGATCGCGATGCGCGGCGCGATCGACTCGTTCCTGAAGCAGGGCGCGCACGAGCGCAACGAGTATCCCCGCACGCTGCGCAGCCTGATCGAGCTCTCGTTCGCCGCCGAAGGCGCGGGACGCAAGCCCAACCAGCCGCAGGCGGCGGCGCCGAAGAAGAACTAGCCGCAGCACGGACTGACCGCACCCGATGGCACGATTCAAGTTCACCCTCCAGCGCGTCCTTGACCGCCGCCTCGACGAGGAGGAGGTCAAGCGCCGCGCGCTCGCGACCATCGAGCGCCGCCGCCGCGAGCTCGAGGATTCGCTGCGCGCGCGTCAGGGCGAGATCAGCGCCAGCCGCACCGCGTGGCGCGCCGGGCTCGTCGGCGAGATCGATCCCGCTGCGCTGCGCCACCACGCCGCAGCGGGCGTCGGGCTCTTCCGAAAGGCACAGCGCACCGTGATCGAGATCGCCTCGCTTGAGAAGGGCATCGCCAAGGCGCGCGCGGAGGCGGTCGAGGCCGCGCGCGCGCGGCGCACCCTCGAGATCCTGCGCGACCAGCGCCTGTCTGCATTCGCCGATGGCGAGCGCCGCAAGGAGCAGGGCGCACTCGATGAGCTCGGGCAGCAGCGCGCGCACGCACAGACACCGAACACCCACGACGGAGCCGTCGCATGAACTCGTTCCTCAAGCTCGTCATCGTGCTCGCCATCGCGCATCTGCTTGCCGCCCTCGGATTCGTCACCTGGCTCTTCGCCAGCGGCCGCGTCGACGGCGAGCGCCTGGCCCGTGTGCGCGAGATCTTCTCGACCACGATCGCAGAGGAGAAGCGCACCCGAGCGGAGGAGGAGACCAAGGCATCCGCGGCCGCGGCCGACGCCGATCTCGTCCGCCGCCTGCGCGAGCTCCCGCTCGCGAGCGCCGAACGCACCGATACCGACTCGCGCGCGGGCGACCGCATCGAGCTCGGCCTGCGCAACTTCGAGGACAAGACCCGCCGGCTGCGCGACGAGCTCCGCAAGGACGGCGAATCGCTCGACCAGCGCATCCAGTCGTTCGAGAAGCGCAAGAGCGACTGGGAGAAGTCGATCGCCGCCGACAAGCAGCGCGTGACCGACGAGCAGTTCCGCAAGGCGGTCAAGAACCTCGAGTCGCTGCCGCCGAAGCAGGCGCGCGAAGTCGTGCTTGAGCTTGTCCGCACCAACCGGATGGACACGGCGGTCGCCTACATCGACGCCATGTCGAGCGCGAAGGCCTCGAACCTCCTCAAGAGCTTCAAGAGCGAGGAGGAAACCAAGGTGGCAACGGAATTGCTTGAGCGTCTGCGCATGCTCGGCCTCGAGAGCGAGGCCCGCGCGGAACGCACCAATGGCGCTAAATCTGCCGACCAACCTGCCGAATCTGCCCGCACCGAGGCCAACGCCAGCGGTGGAGGCTCCGGATCCCGGGCTCCAGCAGCCAACCGATCGCTCGAGCTTCCAGGAGGTTCTGGGCGAGCTGACGCCGGAAGCCGCGCCAACGCGGACGACCAGTAAGCCCGAGCGCCGTCCGAACGATCGGACGACGGTCGCGCGTGATGGCGGCGAGTCGTGGCAGTCGACCGCCGAGGCGGGTTCCGACTCGAAGCCAGCCGCAGACGAGATTCCCGAGACCACGGAGGACGACGTCCCGACCGAGGCGCCCGTCGCAGCGGTTCCCGCGATCGTCGAGCCGACGGTGGCGCCCGTGCGCGTTCCCGAGGCGATGCTCTCCGCCGTCGCGCCCGCGACCGCTGGCGCGTCGCAGGATGCCGTCGCCGTGAACGCGCCCTCGGGCGTGCCCGCAGCAGCGCAGCTCGCAGCGGAGGAAAGCGGCCCGATCAACGCCCAGCCGCCTGCTGCGCGCGAGTCGTCGACGACGGCACCATCCCGTCCAGCCGACGTCGAGGCCGAAGGCGCAGCGAACGCCGCCAGTTCCAGCCAGACCGCGCGGCAGCCGGCGGACGCGGACGCATCGCGCGCAGGTGACTCCGCCCGCGACACAGCCACCGAAGCCCGTGCAGCGAGTTCGAACGCATCGGAAGCTTCCCGCGCGCAGCGCGCGAACGCAGCCGCCGGGAAGCCGACCACCGACCCGCTTGCCAAGCTCATCGAGAGCGCGCGCATCGTCGTCGAGCGCAGCGCCAACGATCGAAGCGGCGCGTCCGCCTCCGCCTCCGCACAGGCGATCGCCGGCCGCCTCAACGACGTCGAGGTCTCCGTCGCCCGGGACCGCGCCGCGAAGGCGATCGACGGCGGCTTCCTCCAGCGCGAGGGCGCTGCGGCGAGTGCCGCTGGTGCAGCCCCCGTGGCAACCGCGTCCGCGACCGCGAACGCCGTCCAGCCCGCATCGGGCCCAATCGCTCCCGCAGGCGCAACCTTCCCGATCGACGCAGGAACTGCAGGTGCGTCACCCGCGCCCGATCTCGCGCTTCCGACCGAGGCCGACGCCCATCCCTCGGTGCAACTCGCAGCCAAGGGCATCGCGATCCTCGGCAATCAGCGGGGAGGCGCGATCACCATGCGCCTCGAGCCGCCGGCGCTTGGACAACTCCGCATCGAGCTCCAGATCCAGCAGGGGGCAGTTGTTGCCGACTTCACGGCAGCCACCCCCGAGGCACGGGTCTTGCTTGAGGCGAACCTTGGCATGCTGCGTGAACGTCTCGAATCCCAAGGCCTCTCCGTCGAGCGCATCTCGGTGCACGGCGGCCGCGGAACGGAATCCGCGAGCCCCGTCGCCGCGCCCGCGGGTAGCGACGCGCGCCAGGAAGGCGGCGGCGCGAGGTCGGACAGCGGGGATCGCGGCGATCGCAGCGGCGCGCGGCAGGATGCCGCGGGCGGTGAGAGCCGCGGACGTCGCGATGGCGACGCCCGCGCACAGCGCGACCGCATGGATGCGGCGCGAACGGGCGAACCGCGTGGATTCGCGGCTGCCCTGCACGGCGAGACGGCGCTGCGGACGGAGCCAATGCGCCGCGCCAGCTGAGTTCGAGGAACGCGAAGGAGCACGGACATGAGCGCCATCAACGCACTTTCAGGTTCACCCGCAGCCTCGACCACGAGCCGCTTCAGCGAGATGTCCAGCGAGGACTTCATGAAGATCATCTTCACGGAGCTCCAGTCGCAGGATCCGTTCAAGCCAAACGACTCCGGCGCGTTGCTGGAGCAGATGAACTCGATCCGCTCGATCGAGAGCGACATGCAGATGCAGAAGCGTCTCGAGAGCATCGTCTTCCAGAACCAGATGTCGAGCGCGGGTGGTCTGATCGGCAAGCGCGTCGCCGGGCTCACGGCCGAGGCGGAGCGCGTCGGCGGCATCGTCAAGAGCGTCGCCCGCAGCGGCGACGAGGTCGCGCTCGTGCTCGAGAACGGCTGGATCATCCCGATGGACAACGTCGAGTACATCGATTCTCAGCCGATGCCGCCCGCGGACGGACCCGCGAATGGTGGCTCGGGTGGAGGCGAGAGCGGCGGCGACTCCGGCGGCTCTGGCGGCGGAAACCCCTGAAACCAAGCATTCCCAGCGAACCACGCCGTGACCATCGACCCGCGCCAACTCCTTCGCCGACTCGAGCCGGCCGTGCGCCCCACCGGGGCCGCCTCGGCTGCGTCGCGTCGTGCGTCGGTCGCGGACGGTGAGTTCACCGAGCTCTTCTCGCTCGCCCGCGATGGCGGGATCGAGAGCGCACGCGAGCCCGAGCTCGCCGACGGCGCCACGCTCGAGCCCGCGACGCTCGCCCAGGTCGCGCGCGCGCTCGACCTCGCCGAGGCCCGCGGCTCGCGCCGCTCGGTCGTCGTCGCGGAGGGCCGCGCGTTCGTTGCAGACATCCCCACGCGTCGCCTCGAGAGGCTCGAGACGCGCGACGACTTCGTGTTCGAGGAAGTCGACTCCGCGATCGCGATCCGCGGCGAGTCGGCGGTGTTCACGGCGCGCGCCACGGGACCCCGTGCGCTTCCGCCGCGTGAGATCGCGGAGCAGTTCGAATCACTCAGGATCGGCGCAGGCTCGCAGCAGCGTGCCAGCGCGTAACCATCGAGGACACACACCATGGCAAGCACAACCGCACTCTTCACCGGCCTCTCGGGTCTCATCTCGAACTCGCGCCGCCTCGATGTCATCGGCAACAACATCTCGAACGTGAACACCACGGCGTTCAAGTCGAACCGCATGCAGTTCACGCCGACGTTCAGCCGCAACTTCACGCTCGGCACCGCGCCAGGCACGAACTCGGGCGGCACCAACCCCGGACAGGTCGGCCTCGGCGTGACCGTCGCGGGCACCCAGCGCAACTTCAACAACGGCGCGATCGGCGCGACGGGCGTCGCGACCGACGTCGCCATCGAGGGCGACGGCTTCTTCATCGTCGATGTCGCCGGCACGCGGCACTTCACCCGCGCGGGCAACTTCGTCCGCAACCCGCAGAACGAGCTCGTCACCCAGTCGGGCGCGCGCGTCATGGGCTTCGGCGTCGACGAGCAGTTCAACGTGATCGAAGGCGACCTCGTGCCGCTGTCGGTGCCGGTCGGCACCCTCACGCTCGCCGAGGCGAGCCGCAACGTGATCTTCAACGGCAACCTGAATGCATCGGGTTCGGTCGGCACCACCGGCTCGGTCCACACCGGCCGCGCCTGGTTCACCGACGCGGCGATGACGATCTCGGTCGATGCGAACACCGACCTGACGACGACCAACATCTACATGTCGGACGGCGCGGGCGGCTCGATCCTCGCCTTCGACTCGACGACCAATCCGAAGACGATCACCGTCTCGGGCGTCGAGAAGGGCGGCAAGGACCTCGGCTCCAAGACCTTCGCGTTCAGCCCGACCGCAGTCGCCGGCGCCGACGGCAACGGCACCACGCTCGGCGAATTCACCGACTTCCTCGAGGACGTCCTCGGCCTCGACAACTCCGCGGTGGGCAGCACCTCGAACCTCGGCGGAAATGTCGCCATCAACGCCAGCGGCCAGCTCGTGATCACGGGCAACGAAGGCACCGTGCAGGATCTCGGCCTCGAGACCGCCGACTTCGTGGTCAACACGCCGGGCGCTGGCAGCGGCCAGCCGCTCGTCCTGCAGAAGTCAGGCTCCGCGAACGGCGAAAGCGTGCGCACGAGCTTCGTGGTGTACGACTCCCTCGGCACGCCGCTCACCATCGACCTCACCTTCACGCTGCAGGAGACGAGCGCCTCGGGCGGCACGACCTGGCAGTTCGTGGCGGAATCGAACGACAACGACGCGGTGTCGCGCCTGATCGGCCTCGGCGAGGTCACCTTCGACGCGACCGGTCGCTTCACCAACGCGACCAACCAGAGCTTCTCGATCGTGCGCACGAACGGCGCCGTCAGCCCGCTCACCGTGAACATGGACTTCAACTCGGGCACCGATTCGGTCTCGAGCCTCACCGACAGCGCGTCGAACCTCGCCGCCGTCTTCCAGGATGGCTCGCCGATCGGCACGCTCTCGAACTTCTCGATCGGCGAGGATGGCCGCATCTCGGGCTCGTTCACCAACGGCCTCACCCGCACGATCGGACAGGTCGCGCTGGCGAAGTTCTCGAACCCCGAAGGCCTCATCGACGCGGGCGACAACCTCTTCCGCACCGGCCCGAACTCGGGCACGCCGCTCGTCGCGAAGCCGCGCGACTTCGGCACGGGACGACTGGTCGGCGGCGCGCTCGAGCTGTCGAACGTCGACCTCTCGCAGGAGTTCATCAACATGATCCTCGCAAGCACAGGCTATTCGGCGGCAAGCCGCGTGATCACGACGACCGACGAGCTCATCAACCAGCTGCTGGTCCTCGGTCGGTAAGCCATTCACAGCCCTTTTCGCAGCGCGCGCGGCGTTTCCCTCCGCGCGCGCTGTCGTTTTCGCTTGACAAGTTGCGTATGTGCCCGATGCTGCGCGGCTCCGATGCTCACGACGCTTCTCGCCGCAATCGCCATCGTCAGCGCGCTCATGCTCGCCGTTGGCGCAATGCTGGGGCAGCGGGTCGCGCAGGCGGGTCCCGATGGAGTCATCCAGTCGGCGTGCGTGCGGTGCGGCTACACGATCCATGGTCACGCGGCCCGAGGCGAGTCTGCTCCTGACGAGGCGGCGCAGGTCAAGTCGCCCGCGCAGTGTCCAGAATGCGGTGCAGCGCTTGATCGGGCAGAGGCGTTGCGCGGCGTCGTCCGCAGGCGCTCGCGAGCGGAGATCGCGTGGACTGTCGCGATGCTGGTGCTTGCGATCGCGGGCTGGTCCTTCCTGATGCTCGGCGATATGCGGCAGCGCCAGCTCGCAGCCCTCGGGACGTCGTTCCCGAACTCGGATCTCGATCCAGTGGCGATCGCCGCAGCGCTCGCGATCGATCGCACCCGGTTGCCGCGCGGACTCAATGCTTCCGACGCGTGGCGGCTCATCGAGCAACATGCGCAGGCGGAAACGCTGCCTCCCCGCGCGATCGAGCTTCTCCTCCGCGCGCCACTCGACCTGAAGCCGCTGCTGTGCGGTCCTGATGGCGCCGCGGGTGCCACGCGGGTCCGAGTCTTCTCGGGCTGGGTCGAGGGGGGGATCTCGTTCAAGACGGGCGTTCCCGTCGATCCGGCGGCCACTGCGCTTCGCGCGATCATCGAGGCACAGGTCAACTCGGATCCTCGGCTCGCCTTCGCGTGGACCGAGCGAATCCACGCGGATCTCGAGCTCGACCTCACCGTGGTCGATGCGGGCGGCCCTGACCTTCACGTCTTCGTCACCCCTCGGGATTCGTTCAGTGCGCTCGCTGTCATGGCGAACGCGGCGCCGATCCGGCGCACGATTCGCACGGACGAAGGCGAGGAACTGCTCGATTTCGATGCGACGGGTCGCTCGATCGGTGGATACTCGGTTGCGGGTGGCACGCTCTGCGCGTACGCGGGGACGATCCGCCGCGGGCTGATCGGCATCGACGTCTCGGAGATACCGACCGGTCCGCGCGTGAACGTGCCGAACACGGCGCAGTTGTCGGTCGAAGTCGCGATCGGCGCCGGAGCCGAAGCACAGGCCTTTCCCCCGCGCGAGATGCTGCGTGTCGTGCGTCCCGAGCACCTGCGCGTCGCTCGGCTCGCACAGGCTGATCCGAAGGCGCTTGCGGCGAGCCTGCGCGCGAGTCTCGCGGACACAGCGCTCGTGCGCGAGCCCGATGCACGGAGAGTCTCGCATGCGACCATCCATCGCATGCGCAGGCCTGCTGGCGCCCTGACGGCGCTGGCGGCGGAGTCGATTGGCCTCGCCGAGCCATCGGTTGAGTTGCGGTTCGCACCGGTGAACGGCAAGCCCTCGCCATCCGATCGCGTGCGGATCACGATGTCCTGGAGCGTCGGGAGCCACTCCCTTCCGAGCTGGAGCCTGCCCGCGCTGGTCTCGGTCGATGAGGCGCAGCTCGCCCGCAGCGACGAAGCCACGATGGTCGTCAAGTTGGCGCCGAAGGGCACTGTGTCTGCGCTCACGCAGATCCTCTCGATCGTCGGTCCCGAACTGTGCTTCGATGAGCCCGTGGAGGGACTTGAGAAGGTGACGCAGCGCTCGGGAGCAGGGGGGCGGCTCTACACGCCGCCGCCCGTCTTGATCGAGGCGCTCGAGATCGAGGTTCCCGTGCGCATCGAGCCCGCGGAGTCGCAGCCATGAGCGATGTCGCCACGCTGCACTCGCTTGGTGCTGCGATCCTGCTCGTGCTCGGCGGGTGTGCGGCGTGGTTCATGCAGCAGCGCCGACGCGCCGGGCATCGCATCGGCTTGCCGTTGATCTGGCTCTTGGCGACGTCGACCGTGGTGCTCGTGTTCGTCGGTTCGGCGTGGCTTCGCGACCTGCCGTGGCGCCTGCGCGCGCCGAGCCTGATCGCCGCAGCGGAAGCAACAGGCGCGACCGGTCTGGCTGCATCGATCCCGTCCGTGCTCGAGGCGCTGCGTCTAGGCACGCCCGTCGATCCATCGGCGAAGTCGCGTCTGATCGCGGACCTCGCTTCGGTTCCAGATGGAGCCGCAGCGGATGACTTCCGCGGCGCCTGCATGGCGGTCCTCCTCTGCGCATCGGGCAGGTTGTCGTCCGACGATCCGCTGGTGGCCGCGCTGTGGAAGACGATCCGGCTGGAGATGACGTTCAGCCAGCGACAGGCGCAGCTCACGGTGCGCAGCAGCGCGCCGTGGTCGAGCGGGCTCGCGCGCACCACGGGAGATCCAGCGCGTCCCGCGTCCTACGTGCTTCATCTCACCGTGGAGTCGATCACGGCGGCAGACGGCTCTTCTGTTCCCTTTGCCGCGGATCCCGCCGACGGGGTGCGCTTCTGGATCAGCGGGTGCGGCTTGGACGCCAGTGTCTGCGGCGCTGCATCGTGGCGCGCGGGAACGATCGCCGCGCAATCGGCTGCGCCAGGATCCGTCGCCGTCTGTCGGGTCGTGCTCGAGAAGCACAATCTTCTCGTCGGCGCCATGCCGGCGAGCCTCGAGGAACTGGTCGAGAGCACCGCGGCGGCAACACTCGAAGCGACGCTGCGCATTCCGCTCCGCGCCGCACCATCACCCGCGCCGCGGATTGCGCCCTGAGCCAGGTCGCCCGTCCTCGTCGCGCGGCTGCCCGCCGTCCCGATGACTCTCCCGCGGTCCATCACGGTGCTTCGGTTGGGTCGTGGCGCGCGTTGCCATGCTTGCCGCGCTGCCGGACTCGGGCGGCAGGTCCTCGACGCGCGCGAAGATCAGTCTTCCCGCGCTGGTCGTGAGCGTGTTCGTCACCACCGTCGATACGGTCTCGCCCATGCGCCCGGCGCCGCCCTCGACGACCACCATGGTTCCATCGGCGAGGTAGCCGACGCCTTGCGTCGGGTTCTCGCCCTCGCGCACGAGCTCGATCTCGAGTCGGTCGCCCGCGAGCGCCTGCGCGCGCAGTGCGCCCGCGATGCGGTTGATGTTGATCGAGGTGACCGCAGCGATCTCCGCGATCTTCGCCAGGCCCGCGTCGGTCGTGACCACGCGGTATCCGCGCAGCTTCGCGACGTCGACGAGCCCGCGGTCGACGTTTCCGCCGTCGATCTGCGCCTCCTCGATCGAGATCGCCACGCGCGGGCTCGCCTGCAGCTTCGCGATCATGTCGAGGCCGCGGCGGCCGCGCGCGCGCTTGCCCTTGTCGGAGCTGTCGGACAGCTTCTGCAGCTCATCGATCACCGGCTGGAGCACCACGAACGGCGCGTCGAGCGCGCCCGATTCCGAGAGATCGAGGATGCGCCCGTCGATGATCGCGCTCGTATCGAGCAGCATCGGGCGCACGCCGCGGTTCTGCTTGCTGAACTCGACGTAGGGGATGACGAGGCGGAAATCGTCTTTCGTCGTCATCACCACCGAGACCGCGATGTAGCAGAGGATGAGCCCGACCGAGACCTTCGCAAGGTTCACGTAGAGCACCGCGTTCGTGCGGTCGAGCTCCCACGCCTGGATGATGGTGTCGAGCAGCGTGCCGATCGCGAACGTGCCGACGAGGCCGAGGCAGATGCCGAGGTAGACGCCGAAGATCGACGCCAGCCGCTTGTTCGGCGTCATCGCGTCGATCACGACCACGATGAGTCCGATCGCGCCCACGGCAAGCGTGAGCCCGAGCACGATCGAGAAGCGGAAGGGGTCGGGATCGGTCGGGTTGATCGGGCGGCTGGCGATCACGAGCGCCGGCGTCGCCAGGATGAGCGCCATGAACAGCAGGCGCGCGAACAGCAGGATCACCCGCGTGCCACGGGGCGTGCCGCCCGCAGCCTCTCCGGGCAAGTCGATCGCCACGCCGTCGCGTTCGGGCCGTTCTTCGGTCATGGCTGCGATTCTACGGTCGCGCGAAAGCGGCGAGTCGGCTAGGATTCCCCCTCTCGGAGCCGCAGAAGACGGCCGGGCCCGGCGGGCGGGTCGGCCGTGAACCTGGTCAGGGCTTGACCGCAGCAGCCATAAGCGTTTCGGTCCGAGCCGACGGTCGCCTGGCCGTCTTCCGCGGCTCCGAGTTTCCCCTCCTGCGGGTCCCCCGCATGAACACGGCATAGACATCGCGTGCTCACGATGGCGAAGAAAGGTCCGACTTCAACCCCGACCGAGGCGAGCGATGCCGCCGCGAAGCCGTACACGGTGCTGGCGCGGCGCTACCGCTCGCGCGACTTCGGCGAGGTGGTCGGGCAGGAGCCCATCGCCCGCACGCTGCAGAACGCGATCGCGACGGGGCGCACCGCCCACGCGTACCTCTTCTGCGGCACCCGCGGCGTCGGCAAGACCTCGATGGCGCGCATCTACGCCCGCGCCCTGAACCGCGACAGCGCGCTCAGCGAGAGCGAGGCGATCGGCGACGCCATCCTGCGCGGCGAGGACCTGGACGTCATCGAGATCGACGGCGCGTCGAACCGCGGCATCGATGATGCGCGCGACCTGATCGCGGGCGCGGGGCTCGCGCCTTCGCGCGGCAAGTACCGCATCTACATCATCGACGAAGTCCACATGCTCACGACGCCGGCGTTCAACGCGCTGCTCAAGACCATGGAGGAGCCGCCGGCGCATGTGAAGTTCATCCTCTGCACGACCGAGCCGCACAAGGTCCCGCAGACGATCCAGTCGCGCTGCCAGCGCTTCGACTTCCGCAATATCCCGACCAAGCAGATCGCAGGTCATCTCGGCGCCGTCGCGAAGGGCGAGGGCATCGAGGTCACCGAGGACGTGCTGCTCGCCGTCGCGCGCCTTGCGAACGGATCGATGCGCGACGGTCTTTCGCTGCTCGACCGGCTTCTTGCCGCAGCGACGGGACGGATCGATTCCGCCGTGCTCGAGCAGGTCTTCGGCCTGCCCGATGACGAGATCCTGCTCGACATCGTCGATGCCTGCGTGTGCGAGCGCGTCGGCGATGCGCTGGCGCACGGTGCGCGTCTTCTCGAGCGCGGCAGTGGCGTCGAGCAGGCGCTCGAACTGCTCGCCGAGCGATTCCGCTGGATCCTGGTGGCAAGCGCCGCGGGAACCGAGAGCGATCTCCTCGAGGTCGCTGCCTCGATGCGCGAGCGCGTCGCCCGCATCGCCGCGCAGGCTGACGCCGCGTACGCCGCGCACGCGATCGCGCTGTGCGACGCGACCGCGCGGAACGCCCGCGGATCGAGCGCGCCGCGCGCCCTCTACGACGCCTGCCTCGCGCGCCTTGCGCTTGCCACCCGCTTCGCGAGCGGAGCGGCGCTCCTTGCCGGTGGCGGAGCCGACGCAAAAAAAGCAGGTAACCCCGCCGCGCCGCGCGCGACGGGGACGGCCCCGAGCGCCAGTCATGGCGAGGTGCGGACCGCGCGTTCGGTCGAGCCGCCGCGCGCCGTCGAGCCCAAGCCGCTGCCTGCTCCCGCAGCTCCGAAAGCGGATGTGTTCTCGACGACGCCGGTCGCGAAGTCCGCAGACGCCGTCGCTCCCGCAGCCAATCTCGCCGAGCTCAAGGCGCGCCTCGAGCAGGTCGCCGAGCGGAGCCCTCGCGACCGCGCGCTCTTCGAGCAGGTCGAGGTGATCGAGTTCGCAGGCGACGCCGTCCGCGCCGCGCTCGTGGCCGGCGGCTCCGGCCAGTATCTCGCGACGAATCCCGATCCGATCCGCACGCTGCTCTCGCGCGCGGCGGGGCGGCCGCTGCGGCTCACGCTCGACACGAGCAAGGTCACGCAGGCCGCTGCGGCCTCGCCGCGGCCCGCGCAGGTGGATGACCCGAGCGTGCGCAACGATCCGCTCGTCCGCAAGGCGTGCGAGCTCTTCGACGCCAGCGTGATCGCGGTGGTCCCTCGCTTCGCGGGCGATGAGGCGAAGGCCGAGGAGGCGGTCGAGGACCCGCCGAATCCAGCGGAGTCGACCGAAACGAAATCGACCGACGACCCCATCTCCTTCGACGGCGCCGACGAAGTGTTCGAGTGACGGACGACTGAAGCAGAAAGCGAGAGTTCCGCGTGTTCGACAAGCTCAAGCAGGCATCGCAGCTCGCAGGCATGCTGAAGGACCTTCCCAAGCTGCAGGCCACGATGGAGGAGGTGCGCACGCGCCTCGCCAGCACCAAGGTCGAGGGCAGCGCGGGCGGCGGCGCCGTCCGCGCGGTCGCGTTCTGCGACATCCGCATCGACTCGGTCACGCTTGATCCCGCCGTGTTCCGCGGGATCGCCAACGGATCGTCGTCGGACCAAGCCTACGCCAACCGCATGGTGGCGGAGGCCGTGAACGATGCGCTGACCCGCGCGCGCGCCCGCATGGCCGAGGAGATCGGCCGTGCCGCCAAGGACTCGGGCATCGATCTTCCGCCGCACATTCTCGAGAAACTCGCGTAACCCGCATGTCGAACGCCGCCTACCCGGAATCGGTCCGACGCCTCATCGACGCCTTCGCGGCGATGCCGGGCATCGGTCGCCGCAGCGCCGAGCGGCTCGCGTTCCATGTGCTGCGCCAGTCGCCCGCGGAGGCGCTTGAGCTCGCGCGCGCGGTCGAGGATGTCAAGAAGAAGGTCAAGCACTGCGGCGTGTGCTGGAGTCTCGCGGATGCGGATCCGTGCCCTATCTGCGCTGATCCGCGGCGCGATGCGTCGACGGTGCTCGTGGTCGAGCAGCCGAAGGACCTGCTGGTGATGGAGAAGACGGGGCTCTTCCGCGGCGTGTACCACGTGCTGCTTGGGCGGCTCGATCCGCTTGGCGGCGTCGGCCCCGATGCGATCACGCTCGACGCGCTGCTCGCGCGGCTCGATCACCCCGAGAAGAACGCCCGTGGCACGCCCGTGACGGAGCTCATCCTTGGGCTGAATCCGGATCTCGAGGGCGACACGACCGCGCTCTGGATCGCGCGCGAGGCAGGGGAGCGGGGCGTGCGCTCGACCAGGCTCGCTCGCGGACTGCCAAGTGGCTCGCAGCTTGAATTCGCGAATCCCGCGGTCATCGGCGACGCGCTCAAGGGCCGGACGAATTTGTAGCGCTCGCGACTTGGCGCGCTGGCGGCTGCTGCGCAGCCGCGTGTGCGCCTTCGCTCGCTTTGGCGAACTACATACGTATCGCAACTCCGCCGCGCAAAGCGCGGCGGGTGGCACGCAGGGCTGGTGCAACGCACCAGCCTCGTGCTCGTTGGATGTGTCGGACTCGTTCTGAGCGGTGGTACGTGGCGGACTGCATCGCGCGTATCGCCAGTGCTCGGACATTCCACCGCTCAGGACGCGTTGGAGCAGCAAGCGCGCACGGGGCTTCGCCCCGCGTGCCGCCGCCCGCCTTCGACCGTCGGAGAGAGCGGAGAGGGGAAAGTAGAGAGGAGTCCGAACGACGCCTCGGAACCGCACATCCGCCGCGCAAAGCACGGCGGGTGGCACGCAGGGCTGGTGCAACGCACCAGCCTCGTGCTCGTTGGATGTGTCGGACTCGTTCTGAGCGGTGGTACGTGGCGGACTGCATCGCGCGTATCGCCGGTGCTCGGACATTCCACCGCTCAGGACGCGTTGAAGCAGCAAGCGAGCACGGGGCTTCGCCCCGCGTGCCACCCGGCGCTTCGCGCCGGATCTTCGATGCGCACGCGTCTCCTCCCGTTGCCGCCGCCGAAGCGGCGAACCCCGCACCCGTCAAAACCCGTGCCAATAGACTCGAAAATCGCCTCTATTCTCGAAAATCGCGGTTCCTCCGCTGCCTTTTCACCCTCGGACGGTCGATAGGATCGATCACACCGTCCCATCGCGCGGAGGATCCGCGCCGAGAGGAATGTCCGCCATGGCAGGGATGCGCTTCGAGACATCACAAGGAATGAAGCTCGGGCAGACCATGGGTCTGTCGCCGAAGCTCATCCAATCGGCGGAGATCCTGCAGCTGAACTCGATGGAGCTCCAGGAGCGCCTCGAGCAGGAGGTTGAGAAGAACGTCGCCCTCGAGCTGGTCATGCCCGGGACTTCGGACGATGGCGACGCCCGCCGCGAGCAGCATCGCGAGGAAGCCCCGCAAGGCGGCGGCTCGACCGAGTTCGAGCGCCTGCGCAGGCTTGAGCGCCAGTACGGCGACCAATGGAACTCCGACGGCGACTCCCGCCGCGCCGTCCGCGACAACCGCGAGCGCGACGCCAAGATGGACGCGATGGCGAATACGCCGTCGCGCGGCGCGAGCCTGGTCGACCAGCTGCTCGAGCAGTGGAGCTTCGCGGAGGTCCACGATCCCTCGCTCCGTGCGGCAGGCGCACGCATCATCGAGTACATCGACGACGACGGGCTCATGCAGACGCCGCTCGAGACCATCCGCGAGCAGAGCTCTCACATGGCCGGCTGCGACTGGGCGATCGACACGCTCAAGCTCGCGCTGGCGCGCATCCAGCAGGAGCTCGAGCCGCGCGGCGTCGGCGCCACCAGCGTGCGCGAGGCGCTCCTGATCGAGGCGCGCGCGCATCTCGATGAAGAGATGGACCTCGACCGCGCCGAGGCGTGGGGCGATGCGATCACGCTCATCGAGAAGCACTACGACGACCTGCTCCAGAACCGCATCCCGCGCATCCGCGAGGCTACGGCGTGGAACACCGAGCGCCTCGACCGAGCGCGCGCCTGCCTCAAGCGCCTCGATCCGAATCCCGGTCGCGAGCTTGTCCCGCCGGAATCGACGGCCATCATTCCCGACGTCGTCGTCGAGTACGACCCCGAGAGCGGCGACTACACCGCAAGGCTCGCCGACGAACTCATGCCCCGTGTCCGCGTCTCGCCCGACTATGAGGCGATGATGAAGGACATCGAGCTCGACACCCAGGCCCGCAACTTCGTCGCAGAGAGCGTGCGCGCCGCGCGCTCGATCATCGAGGCGATCGAGCAGCGCAACACCACGCTCATGCGCGTGGTGCGCGTGGTGCTCGCGCGCCAGCGCGAGTGGTTCGAGCAGGGGCCGCAGCACCTCAAGCCGCTTCCGATGGTCGAGGTCGCCGACATGCTTGGCATCCATGTGGCCACGGTCTCGCGCGCCGTCAGCGAGAAGTGGATGCAGACGCCGCGCGGCCTCGTTGCGCTGCGATCGTTCTTCTCGCTCGGGACGGAAAGCGCCGACGGCGAGGAGATGTCGTGGAACGCCGTCAAGGCGATGGTGAAGGAAGTGATCGACGGCGAGGACAAGGCGAAGCCGCTGTCCGACCGCGAGATCGCAGAGGCCCTCGAGAAGAAGGGCGTCACCATCGCGCGCCGCACGGTCGTGAAGTACCGCGAGCAGCTTGGCATCCTGAGCGGCCCGCTGCGGAAGCAGCACTAGTTTGAGCGCGAGCGACTTGG
Source organism: Planctomycetota bacterium (assembly GCA_041183345.1). Taxonomy (GTDB): domain Bacteria; phylum Planctomycetota; class Phycisphaerae; order Phycisphaerales; family SM1A02; genus QWPT01. Next base: position 141 of record JBEGLX010000087.1, on the reverse strand, counting down.
CGCGCTGGCGGCTGCTTCGCAGCCGCGTGCGCGCCTTCGCTCGCTTTGGCGATACCAGCATCAGAGGGAGCCCCTTCAAGAATCGGCGCGCGAAGCGCGACCAGAATCTCCTCTCTCCTTTCCCGTTTCTCCTTTCTCCAC
>JBEGLX010000086.1:0-15724 GCA_041183345.1 Planctomycetota bacterium | reverse complement strand
GCCGTCAGGTGCCTGGCACCTCACGGCACGTGCCTGGCACCACCTTTCCGTATACTCTTGGGCGCTATGGCCGACAAGCCCGTCCTCGACCACCCCTCCCTTCCAATCATCAAGGAAGCCTTCCCGAACGTGAAGTTCATGGCCGCGGAGTTCCGCGGCCTGACCACGCTCGTGTGTCCACCGGAGCGCATGCACGACGTCCTGCGCCAGCTGCGCGACGATCCGCGCCTCGACTACAACTTCCTCACCGACGTCACGGCGGTCGACTATCTGAACTACCCGGTCAAGCAGCCCGGCCGCTTCGCCGTCATCTACCTCCTCCACTCGCACAAGCACGAGCGCCGACTCGCAGTCAAGTGCTTCCTCAACCCGACGCTCGACACGAGCGGAATCGAAGTCGACCCCGCGCTCGAGATCGACAGCGCCTGCGACCTCTGGCCGGCCGCGGAGTGGACCGAGCGCGAGGTCTACGACATGTACGGCATCCGCTTCCGCAACCACCCGGACCTCCGCCGCATCCTGCTGTGGAAGGACTTTCCTGGCCATCCGCTCCGCAAGGACTACCCGCTGCGCGGCCGCGGCGAGCGCGAGCACCATGTGCCGATCACGAGAGACAGCCGCTAGTTCGTAGGCTCGTCCGCGCTGCGGCGCGGAATCGGGCGCGTGCACGCGACCTCCGATCATCCAGAATCACGCGCGCGCATGGACTCCCTGCGCGCGCGTTCTTTTGCCTGAAACGACAGCACCAACCCCTTGCCCGAGACCAAGCGCCATCTCCAGCTGAAGGACATCGCCCTCGCGTGGCTGCGCGCGGTCGGCTGCCGCGCGGTCGCGCTCGAGGTCTCGTGCCCCTTCCACCGCTACCGCTTCGATGCACTCGGCTGGCTCGACCATGCCGATGACCCGCGCGCCATCGCCGCGTTCGGTCCGCCGCAATGCGCAGGCTCCGACGACAGCCCACGCGCGCCGCGCGTGATCGCCGTCGAATGCAAGCAGTCGCGCGCCGACTTCGCGTCCGACGACGCCGACCCCGGCGAACTCGCCAAGCGCAAGGCCTACCTCCTCGAACGCCGCCGCGTGATCGAGGATCTCCGCGTGAAGGTGCGCGAGTCGCACCTGAAGGTCGAGGGCTCGAGCCTCTTCGAGGAACTCGCCACCTGGGAGTTCGGCCAGAGCAAGATCACCGCGTACCGCAACGTCGTCTCCGAGCTCGAGGCGATCGACGCCAAGCTCGGCATCGACACCAAGTTCGCGCAGCTCGCACGCTGGCGCACGGCCGACCACCTCGTCGTCATGACGCCCGCTGGGCTCCTCCGCCCGCGCGAAGTGCCGTCGGGCTGGGGCCTCATCGAAGTCGACTCCCGCGCGCTCAAGAAGGGCTGGGAACCCGTCGCCGGCGACCCGCTCCCCTGCGCCACGCGCGTCGCGCCGTCGCACCTCGGGACGCCCGAGACCCGCCGCCTGCGCCTCCTCCGCAACATCGCCGTCGCCGCCAGCCGCGGCGTCGGTTACGGACTCATCCCGCCCCCGCCGACCGAGAAACCCGCAGCGGACGCCGCCGCCGCGACCGAACCGTCGCTCTTCTCACCTGAAAGCCAGACCCCCTCCGATACCATCAATCACGACAACCTACCCCGGTAGCTCAGCTGGATAGAGCACGCGCCTTCTAAGCGCGTGGTCGGCGGTTCGAATCCGCCCCGGGGTGTTCTTCGCTCGACGTCGAGCCGCGCGCGCGCGCGACAGGCTCCCGAATCACGGCGTCCGCGCTACCCGGAATCCAGTGTCGTAGTCGACCCCGTCCTGCAGGATCACCGAGCGGTACGACGACCGCACCGTCGCCATGTTGAAATCCCACGATCCACCGCGCAGCACGCGGTACGAGCCCGACGCGGGTCCGACGGGATTCGTCTGCGCGGCCGACGAGTATCCGCCGAAGCGATCGCTCACCATCTCCCAGACGTTGCCAAGCATGTCGTGCAGACCAAGCGCATTCGCGGCCTTCCCGCCGACCGGCGCCGACTGGCAACCGACCTCCGGCGTGCACGCGTTGGCGTAGTACCACGCGATCACGCCCAGCCGCGCGTCATCGCCCGTCCCCTGCGGAAAGCCAGGGCCGCTATGGAACGGCGTCGTCGTCCCCGCGCGACACGCGAACTCCCACTCCGCCTCGGTCGGAAGCCGCAGACCGGTTGAAGCGAGGAACGCCTGCACGCCATTCCACGAAACCATCTCGACGGGTCGCTCCGCAGCGCCCGGCCACGGCTTGCCCTGGAAGTACGACGGATTCGCACCCACGCGCGCCTGCCACTCCGCCTGTGTCACCTCGTAGCGACCGAGATAGAACGCGCGCGTGAGCGTCACGGGATGCGCGGGGAGCTCCGCGCCGATGCACGCATGGGCGTTCGATCCCTGGCTACAGCCCATCTGGAATGTTCCCGGCGGGACCAGCAGCATCTCGATGCCGCTCGCGTGATCGCGCACGCGCCACGGCAACCCCGTCGCCACGATCGCCGCGCGGAGCGACGCATCCGTCACCATCGCAGCGTCGGGCGCGTGCGTCAGCGTCGCCGCCCACGGCAGCGCAGCGCAACGCCCCGCCGCGAACGGCGTCGCGCCCCAGTTCGAGAGCATGATGGCGAGATCCTCACCGCCCACCACGCCATCGCGCGAGAGATCCGCGAGCGCGTCCTTCGTGCCCCACCGCCCGAGCAGGTACGCGAGATCCTCGCCGCCCACGGAGCCGTCGGGGCCAAGGTCGCCGATCGCCCGCTCGCACGCATCGGGCACGCAGTTGCCGTTCACATCGCCCGCGACGCCCGAGGCGATATCGCAGCTGTCGGGGACGCCGTTCGCGTTGCAGTCCCACGCCGCTGTGTCGCATGCGTCGCCAGCCCCGTTGCCGTTGCAATCGGTCTGCGAAGGATTCGCCACCAGCGGACAGTTGTCGCTCGCGTCGGGTACACCGTCCGCGTCGGCATCCTGCGCGAGGGCAGGAGACGCGAGGAACGCAGTCAACGTGCACAGAAACGCGACAGATCGCGGTGACATCGGGCTCTTCCGTTCACTCCGGACGGTGGTGGTGGGAAAGACGACACGGCCGACGGGGCTGTCGGCGCATCGAAACTAGCACTGAAGAAGAGGTAGACCAGTCTCGCGAACCATCTTGTGGAGGTTTACCCCCTCTCCACGCAGCAGATCTCGACGGGCATCCCCGCACGCTCCGTCCCATAGGTGCGTCCGTGCGCTCCGACTTCACGGATTCCGCGCGACGCGGAAGCCGAGAGTGTCGGACGCGGTCGTGGGAGGGTCGGAGTTCCGCCACGACGCGCGCACGCTCTGGCTCGAGTTCGTGTACCCGCCACCGCGCCACACGCGGTTCGACCCGGTCGCCGGACCCGTCGGGTTCGTCAGCGGCACCGCGGTGTACGGCGCATAGAAGTCGCTGCACCACTCCCACACGTTGCCGCCCATGTCGTGCAGGCCGAAACCGTTCGCCGCAAGCCCGCCGACCGCCCGCGTGGATGACGCCGCGAACCACGCGATCTGCCGCGCCTGGTCGTCGTTCGTCGACCCGTTCGGGAATCCTGGTCCGCTATGGAACGGCAGCGTGGTGCCGGCGCGATACGCGTACTCCCACTCGCCTTCGGTCGGAAGCCGGAAGCCGGTCGCCGTCAGGAACTCCTGAACCATGAAGAACGACACCCGTTCCACGGGGCGCGACGGACTGTCGGGCTGGCCCTGGTTGAACGACGGATTCGAGCCCATGCGCGCCTGCCACTGCGCCTGCGTGACCTCGTAGCGGCCGACGTAGAACGGATTCGTCAGCGTGACGGTGTGCGTCGGCAGTTCCGTTCCCCAGCACGGGTACAAGAAGGACCCCTCCGAACATCCGCGGAGGTCGGTCCCGGGCGGGACGAGCATCATCTCGATCTGCGTGCCGTTGTCGCGCACGCGCCATGGATAGCCCGTCGCGACGATCGCATCGCGAAGCGCGGGGTTGACCACGACCGCGGGGTCCGGCGCGTACTCCATCACGGTGTACCAGGGCACCGCGTAGGTGAAGCCGTTCGGCCGCGTCGCGGTGCCTCCGGCCGTTGTGACCGAGACCGGCTTCGGGCCGACGGTACTCGGTGGCGTCACCACCGTCAGCATGCTGGAGTTGACGATCGTGAAGCTCGTCGCCGATACGCCGCCGATCGTGACGACGGTTGTCGTGCCAAGCCAGCTTCCCGTGATGGTCAGGACGGTGCCGCCCTTCGGCGCTCCGCTCGCAGGCGTGATGGTGGCAATCGCAGGCGGACAGGCGCCCCAACGGTCAAGGATGGAACCAACATCCACCCCGTTCACGACGCCGTCGCCGTTGGTGTCCGCCCCGCAGGAGTTCCCCGGGCACGCGCCCCACGCCGAGAGCACGAACGAAAGATCAGCGCTGCCGACGGCTCCGTCGGCGTTGAGATCGCCGAAGCAGATCCCCGACTGGGCGCGAGCGAGCGTCACTGGTGAAAGCAGACTGACGAGGAGGACGAGCGCAACGAGTCGGCGGCGGCACGAAGACATCCATGAGTTCCCCAGAGTCCCGGACGGATCCGCCCGCGGTGCGCGCGGCGTCCAGGAAAGGACGACAGAGCCTACCACCGCGCCACGCGGAATCAAGATCGCGAGGGCGGCCTCGACAGCGAAGGGCGACGGCTATCCTCCGCGCGCTCCATGCCCGACCAGCGCCCCGCCTCCCTTGCCGTGATTTGCGGACCCATGTTCGCGGGCAAGACCACGGAACTGCAGCGCAGGATCGCGCTTGCGCAGGCTGCGGGTTCGCGCGTCCTCGTCGTGAAACCCGCGCGCGACAACCGCTACGCCGAACACGAGATCGTCACCCACACGGGCGTGCGCGTCCCCGCGCGCGCAGTCGCGACGCTCGATGAGATCGCCGACGAAGCGGCCGACTTCATCGCCATCGACGAGATCCACTTCTTCAACTCGGCCGCAGTCGCGCCGATCGAGCGACTTCGCGCCCGCGGCGCACGCATCGCCGTCGCCGGCTGCGACCTCGATCACTTCGGCGATGTGTTCGCGCCGTTCGATGCACTCATCCCGCGCGCAACCGAGCTCGTGCGGATCGCAGGCACCTGCCACCGCTGCGGCGCGCCGAGCACGCACAGCGAGCGGCTGGTCGCCACGACCGAGCGGATCATCGTCGGCGGCGCAAAGGAGTTCATCGCCACCTGCGCGGCGTGCTTCAGGCCGAGCCGTCGTTGACGACGACGAATTGCGCCGCAGCGCGATAGCGCTCCGCATTCCGCCAGAACGTCGGCTCCGCCACATTCCCGAAGAAGTGCTCGAGGTACTCGATCGGCCACGGGCGCTCGCCCGCGCGCTCGCGCGCCACAGCCCGCGCCCAGCGCGCATCGCGCGGCGCCTCGACGAACACGCCGATGTCGACATGCACCCGCGGCACCTCATGCAGCGCGTGCAGCCCCTCGACCACGATCAGCTCCGCGGGCTCGACCAGCAGCTCCCCCACACGCGCATGCGACTCGAAGCTCCACTGCGGGATCCGCGTCGCGCGTCCCTGCCGCAGCTCCGCGAGATCCCGCGCCAGCCGTGCCAGGTCCGACGACTCCGGCAGGTCGCGCAGATGCTCGGGCGTCCGCTCGTAGTCAGGCAGATAGTGATCGGTGCTCACCACGCATCCGCCCGTCTGTCCCATCATCGGGGACACGAGCGCCCGCGCCAGCGTCGACTTCCCAGCCGCCACTGGCCCGGTCACGGCGACGACCGCCCGCGTCCCGCGCGCCCGCGCCGCCGCGCGGATCGCGCCAACCGCGTCCTCCATCGCAAGAACGATCTGCTCGCTGTCGCCCACGCACGCAGCATACGAGCCGCAAGTATCCTGCGCCCTGACCATCCACCCCGCTGGAAACACGCATGAACCTGACCGGACTCCTTGGCGTCGCCGCCCTGCTTGCGATCGCCTTCGCGCTTTCCGCGAACCCTCGCCGCATCCAGCTGCGACCGATCATCGCGGGGCTCCTGCTCCAGTTCACGCTGGCGGCGCTCCTCCTCAAGTTCCCGCCCGCGGTCGCCGCATTCGACGCGCTCGCCGCCGGCGTCACCAAGGTGATCTCCTTCACCGACGAGGGCACCCGCTTCATCTTCGGCAACGCCGCCGACGCGAGCGGCGCCTGGGGCTTCATCTTCGCGGTGAAGGTCCTCCCCATCATCATCTTCTTCGCGTCGTTCATGGCGGTGCTCTATCACCTCGGCGTCATGCAGTGGGTGATCGCCTTCCTCGCCCGCGGCCTTCGCGGACTGCTCGGCGTCACCGGCGTCGAGGCCATGTCCGCCTCGGCGAATATCTTCGTCGGGCAGACCGAGGCGCCGCTCACCGTGCGTCCGTTCATCAGCCGCATGACGCGCTCGCAGCTCATGACCGTGATGGTCGGTGGCTTCGCCACCATCGCGGGCAGCGTGATGGCCGCCTACATCGTCATGATCGGCGGCGATGACCCCGCCGCGCGCGCCGAGATCGCCAAGCACTTCATGGTCGCATCGGTGATGAGCGCGCCCGCCGGGCTCCTGATGGCGAAGATCATGATGCCCGAGACGGAGTCGCCCGCCGATGAATCGATCGACGAGCTGCGCAAGCTGCCGAAGACGACCGCGAACGTGATGGACGCAGCCGCCGAGGGCGCCAGCGACGGGCTCAAGCTCTCGCTCAACGTTGCAGCGATGCTCATCGCCTTCGTCTCGCTCATCGCGCTCCTCAACTGGCCGCTCGCAGCGCTCAGCGAGCTGAACAGCGACTGGCTTCCGATCGCCTCGTGGCGCGCGCAGCTCGGCGTTCCCGTCCTGACCTTCCAGAACATCCTCGGCGTCGTGCTGCAGCCGCTGGCGTGGCTCATGGGCGCGGGCGCCGACGCGCACAAGGTCGGCGGACTCATGGGCGAAGCCGTCGTCGCCACCGAGTTCGTCGCCTACCTCGACCTCGCCGGCATGGTGAAGTCCGGCGAGATCTCCGCGCGCGCCTCCACGATCGCGATCTATGCGCTCTGCGGCTTCGCGAACCTCGCGTCGATCGCGATCCAGATCGGCGGCCTCGGCGCGATGGCTCCCGAACGGCGCAGCGAGATCGCGGCGCTCGGGCTCCGCGCGATGGCCGCCGGCGCCCTCGCCTGCTGGATGACGGGCGCGATCGCGGGGATCTTCGTCATCTGAGACCTCCGCGCGTCACTGCTCAGGAGCGAGCGGCGACCAGTAGAGACACATGTACGAGTCGGGATCCATGCAGTCCTCGACTCCCCCAAAGAGCAGGAACCCGCTCGGGCTGCGTCTGTCGACCCAGTAGGTCGACGCATACCCGTGCCACTGACGACCCGTCAGCACGACCGATGACCCGACGAGTGCCCAGGTTCCGGTCTTCGCATCAGCCACGGAGCCCGCGCCCCCATTCTCGTCGATCCAACGAAACGAGTAGGCGCCGTTCGCCTCGAGGACGAGTTCGACTTCCTTTCGAAGCTCACCCACTATGCAGCCGGCACCGACCCAGCGCCCGACGAGATCCGCGACCTGCACCTGCTCAGCAGGACCAGGACCGCCGTAGCCGCAGCCCACGAGCAGCGGGAAACATGCAGCGATCGCAGCGAAACCGCTTCTGCGAAGGACTCGCCGAAGCTGGTGCGTCATCGACATCAGACCTTCACAAGGCGCGTCACACGCCCGATCGGCACCCCGTGTTTCACCGCTTCGGCGAAGGACTCGCCGAAGCTGGCGCGCGATCGACATCAGACCTTCACAAGCCGCGTCACACGCCCGATCGGAACCCATTCGACCACCAGGATCGAGCCGTCGGCGAGGAAGGTCGCCGAGTGCGGGTGGACGAACTTGCCGGGGATGAAGTCCTTGCGCGCGGCGCCGCGCAGGTTCGTCGGATGACCGTCGCCGAGCGCAGCCACGACCTTGTTGTCGCCGTCGAGCAGCTCGACAGCGCTCGAGAGGTCGGGCACGAGCATCATGTCGCCGCGCGTCTTCATGTGGCACGGCTGGCGCATGCCGTCCTTGATGAAGGCGACATGCCGCCACGGCTTGCCGCCCGGGGTCGCGCCGAAGTACTGGATGCGGTTGTTCGATCGATCGGCGACTGCGAGCGTGCCGACGCGGTCATCCCACCACAGACCGTGCGGGCAGGAGACCTGGCCCTCGCCGTTGCCTGGGCCGCAGATCGTCTGCTTCCACGCGCCGTCCTTGGTGAAGATGTGCACGAAGCTCTTGCCGTAGCCGTCGCCCACGAACACATCGCCATTCGGATGGAACGCGACGTTGGTCGGATTCCAGTCGTTCTCGTTCTCGTAGACCTTCTTGCCGTCGAACTGGGCGTCCACGGGCGCGCCCTTCTCCCACACGACGGTGCCGTCGAGCTTCGTCTTCAGGACGCGCTTGCGGTTGACGTCGCAGTGATAGAGGTACTCGGTGCCGTCCTCGCTGCGGATGTCGAGCCCGTGCCCGCCGCCCTTCATCTGCGGCAGCATCGAGCGCACGAACTTGCCGTCCTTGGTGAAGACGTAGACGGCGTCGTCCTTCTTGGCCTCGCCGCCGACGGTGTGCGAGATGTAGATGTTGCCCGACTTGTCCTGCGCGACGCCGTGGGTGTCGCCCCAGGCAAGACCCTCGGGTGCCTTCAGCCAGTCGTGCTCGACACGGTACTTATGCGAGCCGGTGCCCGTGGTCACGTCGCCGGCGAGCAGCGCGGCTGCGAAGGCGTTCGAGAAGGGAGCGACGGCGGCGATCCCCGCAGCGGTGCGGATGAAGGCGCGTCGCGAATCACGATGGGGGGCGTTCTGCTGCATGCGCGGAGGATACCCGCGACGACGCGATCAGATGCGCTCAGCCCTTCTTCTCTTCAGGCTTCGGAGCCTCTTCCTTCGGCGCCTCCGGTTTCGGGTCCTCGGGCATCGGCGGCCCCTTCGGCTGTGCCAGCGGCAGGTCCGCACCGATCGCCTGCAGCTTGCCGCCCGCGTTGAGCGACTTCACCGTGTCGGGCGTATCGAGGGCTGTCTGCCAGATGTAGACGCGGCGAAGGGCGGGTTGCGACATCAGCCACGACGCGCTCGCACCCGTGACCTTCGTCCCGATCAGGTTGATCGACTCGAGCCTGGCGAGCGACCCGAGCGCACGGACGCCGTCGTCACCGATCGCCGTGCCGTCGAGGCGCAGGCGCTCGACGCGCGCGAGCGAGCCGAGCTTGGCGACTCCGGCGTCGGTCAGCGCGCTCTTCGCGAGGTTCAGGTTGGCGACCAACGGCGCGAGGTCGGCGAAGAGCGCGGCGTCGGCGTCGCCGATCGGCGGATCGGCGCGGGTCGCATTCACGTCGAATAGCGGGTTGTCGATCGCGAGAGGCTGCACGAGCACGCCCCGCGCGATGAGCGCCTCGGCCGCAGCCGCAGCCTTCGTCCGAAGCGCCTGCGGGATGTCCTCGGCAGCGGAAGCCGCACCCGCGGACGCTGCGGAGCCCCCCCCTGCAGCGCCTGGAGCAGCAGCAGCGGCGACGGTCATGTCGGGGTAGTCGGCGCCCGCGTCGATCCACTGGCGAAGCACCGCCTTCTCATCCGCGGTCAGGCCGTCGCCCTCGGGCGGCATCGCGTCCGGGTCGAGGCGGTCGAGCTCGACGCGGTGGATCATCAGGCTCTCGCCCGCGCGCTTCGGCTGCACCGTCCACTTCTCCTCGGAGCCATTGAAGAGCCATGCCTTCGAATCCATGCGAAGGCCGCCCTTCTGCTTCTTCGAGCCGTGGCATTCGAAGCAGTGCGCCTCGAAGATCGGACGGACCTTCTCGACGAAGAGCTGCTCGTTCGCGGTCAGCTTGACCGCGGCTGTTTCCTTCGGCGCCTCTTCAGGCTTCTCGGCGGGCGAGGTCAGGGTCTCGAAGAAGTAGTCGGAACCATGCACGAGGCCGCCACCGATGTGGCCGCTGATTGACATCAGGATCGCACCTGCGAGGAGCCCCCAGCGGAACACCTCGACGCGTCCGGCCGCATTGGCACCCCGGGCCATGGCCTCGCGGGCCAGTCTCTGGCACCAGAAGGCAATCACCACGAAGAGAACCGCCGTCGCCGTCGCCAGCCAGCGATGCAGCGCGAGTTCATCGGATTCGTCGTTGGCGCGCTCGAAGGCCGCGTTCACCCAGCCCGAGGCCGTGGAGGCCGCAGCGCCCGCAGCCGCGATCCAGAGAAGCGTCGGGGTGAGGGGCGACATGCCGCCCCGCCGGCTGACGGTGCGCCACCATTCGCATCCCGCGGCCACAAGTCCAAGCGCAATCGGGAAGTGCACGAACAGCGGATGCAGTCGACCGGCGGCTCGACCGAGATTCGGACCCTCCGCGGCAAGCAGCAGCGCGAACTGGACAGGCACCGACGAGTCAGGGGACGCAACCATCGCCCCGCAATCTACTGCACGCGGCTCCACTTTGCGAAAAGGGAAAACGCCGGGGTGTTTCCGCCACAACCCGGCGTTATGTCCACGGTGTCCCGATGCTGCTCTTGCATCGCCAGGACCGCTCCACGTTTGATTGGCCGATGGACCGATGGACACTGAGCGGAGCACGACATGTCGGGCACCCAGCGGATAGGACAAGGGGCCCCGAGGTCGGCGGCACGCGTCGGACGACGCACCGATACCCCAGCGCCCCTTCTCTCTCTCGTTTGAATGCCCCGGCTGGACCGTCTGCGATTCGGACGAAACCACACTTCATGCAGACGCCCGCTTTGGGAAGCGGTGCCAAGACCCCATGAGAATGCCTCGGGACAGCGCAAAGGCAAGCGCAGCGCTACGTCGGAAACACAAATGGCGAAGGAAGTTACGCGCAATGGTCTGCAGAATCACCTGTCCATGACCATTGCCGACCCACCCACGGCGCGGTTACGAGACACCAACCGCCTGGGCGTCGCGGTCGGAGAGCATGCCGCCGTCCGAGCGCTGCCGAACCGTGCCGTCGCGCTTCCAGCTGCGCTCGCAGCGGGGCTCGCTGCGGAGGTCCATGATCTCGATCGCGCTCTGGTCGCGCGCCATGACCACGCGGCTGACGCCGAAGAGGTCCGGCAAGTCGGCCAGGAAGTCCTCGAGATGGTGGTGCGACGTCGGCAGCATGACGCCCGCGTCGAGCGGATTCTCGATGCCGCGCGCCTTCGCCTTCTCGAGCTCGCCCTTGACCGTCTCGCGCAGGGCGAGCACCTCGGGCCAGCGCTTGTCGCAGGTGTAGGCAAGCGTGCGGTAATGCTCGGTATGGACGCACGACGATTCGCCGCTCAGCGCGCGGAACGCCTCGTCGGAGGTGTGGGGCAGGAACACCGCGAGCATGCGGCAGAGCGAATCGCAGGCGACATGCATCGCCGCCTGGGCGGCGCGCCGACGCGACGAGCGCGGCGCATCGCAGTAGAGGCGGTCCTTGGTCGCGGCGCAGTAGATCGCCGAGAGCGTCTCGTTGCAGAGATGGAAGATGGCGAGCTGCCCCTCGCGGAACGAGCAGCGCCGCACGGCGTCGCGCACCGCTTCCTGCGTCGATGCGACCTCGGCGAGCATCCACGCCTCGAGGCTCGTGTGGGCGATCCCCGAGACGATCGAGGGCACCTCCGCGCCATCGAAGCCATCGAGGTTCGACAGCAGGTAGCGGATCGTGTTGCGCACCTTGCGGTACGACTCGCCCGCGACCTTGAAGAACTCGCCGTCGGCGCGGATGTCGTTCTCGAAGTCGACGCCCGCGACCCACCAGCGGCAGACGTCTGCGCCGTGCTCCTTCAGGAGCGCCTCGACGTCGATCGTGTTGCCGATCGACTTCGACATCTTGCGCCCGTCCTTGTCGACGATGAAGCCGTGCGTCACCAGCCGCTTGAACGGCGGCTGTCCGGTCGCGCCGAGCGCGGGCAGGAGCGACAGCTGGAACCAGCCGCGGTGCTGGTCGCTTCCCTCGAGGTAGATCTCCGCCGGATAGCCGATGCCGCGCGCGCGCAGCACGGAGTTCCACGAGCTGCCCGCCTCGAACCAGACATCGAAGATGTCGTAGAGCTTCGTCAGCGACGCGATGTCGAGGCCCTTCGGCGCAGCGGGGTCCTTCGACGCGTCGTAGTGAGACAGGAGATCGGCGGGCGACTCCTGGAACCACGCATCGCTCCCCTTCTCTGCGAAGCGCTTGGCGATCGCGCGGACGCTCGCGCTGGTGAGGAACGTCGAGCCGTCCGCCATCTTGAAGGCGGGGATCGGCAGGCCCCACGAGCGCTGGCGCGACACGCACCAGTCGGGGCGCGCCTCGATCATGCCGCGCATGCGGTTGCGGCCCCACTCGGGCGTGAAGCCGACTTCCTTCTCGATCGCCTCCATCGCCCGCGCGCGCAGCGACTTTCCGTCGCGCTTCACGGGCACGTCGACGCCGATGAACCACTGCTCGGTGGCGCGGAAGATGACGGGAGTCTTCGAGCGCCAGTCATGCGGATAGGAGTGGGTGAACTTGTGGTCGAAGAAGAGGTGTCCGCTCGCGCGCAGATGCTCCGCGACCTCTGCGTTCGCGGCCCAGATCGACTTGCCGCGCAGCCACGCGGGCACGGTGTCGTCGTAGGTTCCGTCCTCGCGGACGGGGCAGTACGCGGGCAGGCCTTCCTTGAGGCCGGTGCGGTAGTCGTCGGCGCCGTGACCGGGCGCGGTGTGGACGAGGCCCGTGCCGTCCTCGAGCGTGACGTAGTCGGCGCTCACGACGCGGCCCTTGCGGTCACAGAAGGGATGCTTGTACTCGAGCCCGACGAGCTTGGCGCCCTCGCACTCGGCGCGCACGACGACCTTCTCGGCGCCGGCCTTCTTGGTCACGGCCGCGACGAGGTCGCTGGCCATGATGGTGGTGTTGCCATCGACCTCGACCAGCGCGTAGCGGTAGCGCTCATGGACGGCGATCGCGAGGTTCGCGGGCAGCGTCCAAGGCGTGGTCGTCCAGATCATGAAGCTCGGCGTCATGTCGAGGAAGCGCGACTCGTCGACGTCTTCCTCGTCGCCCGCGTCCGCGGGCATCTCCGTGAGCAGTCCGAACGCAGCAGCGACCTTCCCGCGGTCCGCCGCCTCGAAGTCGACGTACACCGAGAGATCCTCGCGGTCCTCGTACTCGAGCTCCGCCTCCGCGAGCGCGGTCTTGTTCGCGATCGACCAGTGCACGGGCTTGAGCGCGCGCACGACGACGCCCTGGTCGATGAGATCCGCAAAGACCTCGAGCGTCTTCGCCTCGTAGGCCGGCTGCAGCGTGAAGTACGGATCAGCGTACTCGGCGAGCGTCAGGAGGCGCCGCATCTGCTCAGCCTGCAGGCCGATGAACTTGGTCGCGGCCGCGGCGCACTCGCGGCGGATCGCCATGTGGCGCTGCTCGGGCGTCAGCGTCTCGAGCTTGGCGGCCTTCCCCTTCTCGTGCAGGTCGGTCATGACCTTGTGCTCGATGGGCAGGCCGTGGGTGTCCCAGCCCGGCACGAAGCGCACGCGGCGCCCCTCCATGAGCGCGCCGCGGACGACGAAGTCCTTGAGCACCTTGTTCAGCATGTGCCCCATGTGGATCGGGCCGTTGGCGTACGGCGGACCGTCGTGGAACACGAACGGCTCCGCGCCCTCGCGCGCAGACTGGAGGCGGTTGAAGAGGTGCGCCTCGTCCCATCGCTTGATCGACTGCGGCTCGGCCTGGATGAGGTTCGCCTTCATGGCGAACGCCGTCTTGGGCAGGTTGAGCGAGTCCTTGTAGCTGGGCTTCTGCTGGCTGGGCTGGGCATCCGACATGGTGGGTTCCTTCCGCCGTTCCGTGGCGAGAGCAAAGAGGATACCCGCGGCGGGAACGGGCGGAGAGTGCAGGAATGCCCGCAATTGCGCCGATTTCCGCGCCATGCCCGCGTCCGACGACCCGCTCGCGCCCCCCGCTCCCTTCGCCGCGGTCGAGCGGCTTCCTTCGGGGCGCGCGCTGGTGCGCGACGTGACCGTCGACGCTGGCGAGGCGAGGCGCGTGGCAGCGGTGCTCGAGGATGCGTTCGCGCGGCACGATTCCCTCGCGATGGCGGTCGCCAAGCGGCTGCGCGCGGACGGCGTCTCGGCGCACGGCGCGTTCGTGCTGCACCCGAAGGGACTCGTGCGGAACGGCCGCGGCGCACCGCGCGACGGCGAGCGCTTCGACGAGGAGGTCGACTCGGCTGATGCAGGCGTGGCGGTCGTCGACGGCGAGGCGTTCGCGCTGATCCACGGCGAGACGATCTGCGATCCGCGCGCAGGCTACGGCGCGCTCGCGATGCTGTCGCTCGGGCTCGAGCTGCGCCGACGGCGGGCGGGGCGCGTGATCGCGGTCGCCGCTGCGGCAATCGAGGAAGCGCAGCAGTGCGAGGCGATCTTCGAGTCGGAGGGCCTCGCGAGCGAACTCGCGCGATCGCATTTCCGCGCCCACTTCCGCTTCGAGCCCGATGCATGCGACCTCGACCAAGTTGCCGCCAAGGCAACGCTCGCGCCGCTTCGCTGGAATCCACGCACCTGGGGCGCCCCTGCGCCGTTCGAGAAGTACGACGATCGCGGCGCATACCACTGGAACCTCTACGCAACGCACGACGCCTATCGCCGCCGCGCCGATGCCATCGTCTCGTTTCTCGCGTCAAGTCTGCCTGCAGGCGACGCGCCGGTCCTTGACGTCGGTGCGGGCGATGCACTCTTCTCCGGCCTCATCGCACGGAGCGGCGCGCGCGCCGTCGCGCTTGACCCTGAGCCGCGCGCGGTCGAATGCGCGAAGAAGGCGGTCGCGGATGCCGGGCTCGCCGCGAGCGTTGCCTGCGTGCAGGGAAACGCGGAGAACCTGCCCTTTCCAGAGCACTCGTTCCGCGCAGCGATGCTGCTCGACGTGATCGAGCACCTGCGGAATCCCATCCGCCCGCTCGCCGAGATCCGCCGCGTGCTCATTCCCGGCGGGGTGCTGCTCGCCGTCACGCCGAACTGGCGCTACGGGCACCGCAACGACCCCGTCTATCACCTCGACGAGTACCGCGAGGAGGAGCTCGTGCGCCAGCTGCGCGCCGCTGGCTTCACCATCGCGAACACCGCGCGCATCCGCGGCGCGTACGACGACCTCGTCGTACTGGCTCAAGTTTGAGCGGTCGCCGCTGCGGCGGCGGCCTCCGGTGCTCGTTGGATATGAGTGCCCGCAGACAAAGTCTGCGGAACCACTTGCTTCAGAGGTCCACTGGTTCCGAAGTGGATGGACTCCCACGCAACCCGTTCCGCAGATTCCGGCGTTGCCTCCATCTGCGGGCACTCATTGCAAGCGGACTCTGGACGGGTGACCACTCCATCGAACGGAGTCTCGATGCCCGGGACAACTCCACGAAACGACGTCCCAAGGCAAGAGACGACTCCATCGAACGAAGTCCAGAGGCAATGAGTGCCCGCAGACGAAGTCTGCGGAACGGGTTGCTTCAGGGGTCAATCTGAAAGACGGAGAGTCGACTCCCCACGCACGTGGTTCCGCAGATTCCGGCGTTGCCTCCATCTGCGGGCACTCATGCCTTCGGCGGTCGTCGCTGCGGCGGCGACCTCCGGTGCTCGCATCGCCAGTTGCGAGCGCTCAAATCACGGGTGTTCGCCGTCCTTGACCACTTCATCGAGGTACTTCTGGAACTCGCCCATCTTGTAGGAGATGAAGCAGAGCGCGTGATGCAGCGCGAAGTACTCGGGATCGGTC
>JBEGLX010000085.1:0-15812 GCA_041183345.1 Planctomycetota bacterium | reverse complement strand
GACGAGATGGGACGCGCGCACGAAGGCCTCGGTTCAGGCGTGCGCGCCGTGCTCGGCGATCGCGTCCGCTTCGGGGCGGTCCTCGGCGTCATGGCCGATCTCGTGGACACCGATCGCGGCAACGCAGATGCCGTCGAGGCAGCGCTCGGCGACCTGCTCGAGCTCATCGTCATCGACGATCCCGCGCTCCTCGGGACATACGCCGAGCAAGCGCTCTCGCTGCGCGTGCGCGTCGCCTTCGCGACCAACGCCCCGCTGAGCGCACAGCAGGCGAGCCGCATCGTGCCCGCGGCCCCCGGCGCGACGCCGCTTCTCGAGCTCGTGCGCATCGATCCCCGCGTGCGCCCGCTCGCTGAGCGGCTGCTCGCGAGCACGTTCGTCGTCGAGAACCTCGACCGCGCCGTGGAGCTCGCTCGCACCACGCTCGCGGGCTGCCGCATCGCCACTCGGACTGGCGCGCTGGTTGATGAGCGCGGTCGCGTGATCGCGAACGCCTCCGCCCGCGCGGATGCTGCTTCCGGCGGTTTCCTCGCCCGTCGCGCCGAGCTCGCCGAGCTCGTCGCCCGCTCCACCCTGCTCTCGACCCAGGTCGCGACGCTTGAGGAGGAATCGCTCCAGCTCGACGTCGAGTCGAAGGTCGCCCAAGAGGCAGCCCGCGCGGCCAACCAGGCGCTCGCCGACGCGCGCCGCGCCGCCATGGACGCCACGCACCAGACCGAGCGGACCGAGCAGCTCATGCGGCAGATCGAGCGCCAGCGCGATTCTGCTTCCGCGGAGCGCGGGCACCTCGTCGACCGCCTCAAGGCCAGCGATGAAGAGGCCGTTGGTCTCCGCGGTCGGCTCGATGCCCTCGCGTCCGAGGCTGCCGAGGCTGCTTCGAAGCGCGATCAGGCTCGCGCAGAGCTCGATCGCGCGAAGTCGGTCGCGTCCGAAGCGACCGAGGCCCTTTCGGGCGCCCGGGTCCGCATGGCCGAAGCCCAGGCTGCCCTCGAAGCCGCCAAGCGCGAGGTCCGGCACATCGAATCGCGCAGCGCAGAGCTGGCACGCCAGGACGGCGCGCTCCGCGAGAGCACCCTCCGCCGCGTCGCCGCCATCGAGCGCGCAGAGGCGATGCTCGAGGAAGGCAAGAGCGAGCTCGAGCAAGCTGCCGCGGGTCTCGCTGGACTTGCCGGCGAGTTCGCCGCCATCGCCGACCGCATGCGCGAGGCGCAGGAGGCTGTCGAGGCTGCCGGGAAGCAGGTCGAGGCGGCCCGCTCCGAGACGACCCGCGTGGAGCGCAACGCCCACTCGATCGAGCTGTCGCGCAGGGAGCTCGAGGTACGCCGCGAGGCGCTTGAGGAGCAGACCCTCTCCGAGGTCGAGCTCGACCTCCGCGCGACCTACGAGGCCTACATCGCCGAGCGCGCCGCCGAGGGCTTCGTCGCGCTCGACCGAGACTCCGCTTCGGCAGAGGTCGACGAGCTGAAGGAAGTCATCCGCAAGCTCGGCAACGTGAACCTCGACGCGATCGATGAGCTCTCCCAGCTCGAGGTCCGCAACGAGGAGCTGGTGCGCCAGCTCGCCGACATCGACAATGCCCGCACGAACCTCGAGTCGCTGGTCAAGGAACTGGACGACGCGAGCCGGACGCGCTTCCAGGAGACGTTTGAGCGGGTCCGCGAGACCTTCGCCGGGCAGACCGGCATGTTCCGCCGTCTCTTCGGCGGCGGCAGCGCCGACATCTATCTGCTCCCACTCGAGAACGGCGAGACCGACTGGCTGGAGTCCGGCGTGGAGATCCGCGCCAAGCCTCCCGGCAAGGAGCCGCGCGTCATCAGCCAGCTCTCGGGCGGCGAGAAGACCATGACCGCCGTCGCCCTGCTCATGGCGATCTTCCAGTCGAAGCCCTCGCCCTTCTGCATCCTCGACGAGGTCGATGCGGCGCTCGACGAGGCCAACGTCGAGCGATTCTGCCACGCGCTCGAGCCGTTCCTCGACGTGTCGCACTTCATCGTGATCACCCACCACAAGCGCACGATGCAGGCGTGCCACCAGCTCTACGGCGTCACCATGCCCGAGCGTGGCGTCAGCCGCCGCGTGGCGGTCAAGTTCGACGAGGTCGGATCTGATGGACGGCTGAACAAGGCCGCCTCCGAGCGCGCTGCGCTTGAGCCGCAGGCTGCGGAGCCCGCCGAGCCTCCAGTGGTCGAGATCGAGACGTTCCGGAGCGTGCAGCTCCCCTCGCCAAGCGCGAATCTCGCGAAGGCTTGGGAGTAAGCGTCTGAGTCGCAGCCTCTGGTGACAGCGGTCGCCGCTGCGGCGGCTCCCGAGGATTGAGCGGACGCGGCTGCGGCGGCTCCCGAGGGTTGAGCGGTCGCCGCTGCGGCGGCTCCCTCTGGTGCTTGGGAGTCCGCTTGCTGTGAGTGCCCGCAGATGGAGGCAACGCCGGAATCTGCGGAACCGATTGCTCAAGAGGTCGACTCCCACGCAACCCGTTACGCAGACTTCGTCTGCGGGCACCCATGCTTTGAGCGGTCGCCGCTGCGGCGGCTCCCGAGGATTGAGCGGTCGCCGCTGCGGCGGCTCCCTCTGGTGCTTGGGAGTCGGTTGGGTATGAGTGCCCGCAGATGGAGGCAACGCCGGAATCTGCGGAACCGATTGCTCAAGGAGTCGACTCCCACGCAACCCGTTCCGCAGACTTCGTCTGCGGGCACTCATGCTTTGAGCGGTCGCCGCTGCGGCGGCTCCCGAGGATTGAGCGGTCACCGCTGCGGCGGCTCCCTCTGGTGCTTGGGAGTCGGTTGGGTATGAGTGCCCGCAGATGGAGGCAACGCCGGAATCTGCGGAACCATGCGCCCAAGGAGTAGGCTCGACGCCCTGACGAGCTCTCGACTCACAGTCCCGAGCGTCGACCGTTGAGAGCACGACTGCTCAAAGCACCACGAGGACGGCGAAGCCCCTCACGCTTACGGACACTTCTGGAAGTACACGA
Organism: Planctomycetota bacterium; assembly: GCA_041183345.1. Classification (GTDB taxonomy): domain Bacteria; phylum Planctomycetota; class Phycisphaerae; order Phycisphaerales; family SM1A02; genus QWPT01. Next base: position 12,841 of record JBEGLX010000085.1, on the reverse strand, counting down.
TCTTCGGCTGGTCGTCGGGTGAGTCGCAGTTGCTGCGATCGACGCACATCACGTAGCGCGCCTCATCGACGATCAGGTCGCGGTTCGTGCCGTCCCAGATGCCCGTCTGATCGTTCTGCTTCACCTGCCGGACCTTGAGGTAGACCGTGAACACATCGCTGCGCGTCGTGACCAAGTTCGAGATGCCCTTGAAGACGAGCGTCAGGTCCTCGGCGTCGCCGAGAGGTTCCTCGTGCTCCTTGAAAGGCACGTTCACCTCGGTCGGCGGCGTGATCGAAGCGAAGATGTCGGCGGGCAGCTGTCGCGGACGCGGATTCGTTCGATCCGTCGCCCACGAATACCCGACGTCGTAATCGCCGAAGCCGCCTTGCGGATAATCGGCGTACGGGTCGTATCCCATCCATCGCGAGGTGTAGCTCGCCGCAAGACCCGCGGGAACACTCGCATCGGGAGCGCGGTTCAGGAGCAGCAGCTCGCCGATCGATGCGATTCCGCGCTCGTTCCGCATGGACGGGAAGAAGCGCGGCAGGTTGGCAGGCAGCGCTGCCCCCAGTCCGGCCGAAGTGATCTGGTTCGCGGTCAGGCCGCGATCAGCGTAGGTCGGCTGAAGGTTGGTGTTGTACGGGGTTGGCGCGCCCGCAAGCCCGGTGCCGCGGAAGGTCCAGCGGTCGCGGTAGGAACGCATCGCGTCGATGTAGTGAGCGTACGGGGCGCCGTTGCTCGGAGCCTTCGGAAGACGCGTCATCATCGGCAGTGCCTGCATGACTTCGGGCAGCGCCGTGTTGATGTTGATGAGGCCAGCGGTGCTCTTGCCCGCGTATCCGCCGGCCAGGCGATACGAGCGCTGCTCGGCGAGGGCTGAGTCGGTCAGCAGGTTTTGTGCCTGGAACCCGTCGATCTGCCCGTTCGAGTTGCGGTCGAAGGAGTTGCGACCTGGTCCGTCGATGGTGAGTCCATCCAGGAACCCGATTCCCATCGGCAATGACGGCTCCCACGGCTTGTAGCCCGGCAGCCCCGCAGGCGGGGTCGCCGTCGAGAGCGCATCAAAGCGCGCGTTCACCACGGGCGTGCCCGGATCGTTCGCGTCGATGTCGCCAGGGGCCCGCACCCAGAGTCGGTTGATGTAGAGCCCTGCCCCGGGGAAATACGGGCTGTCCACATCGTCATCCAGCATGGTCTCGGAGAAGGTGCGGACGGTGGTCGGATTGCCACCCCAGCCGTCGAAGACATGTCCCCAGAGGAAGACGTCGAGAACCTCGCCGATCTGCTCGAAGTCGGAGTCCTTCTGCGTCATCTGGAAGGGAATCTGCGCGGTCAGGATCTGCTTGAAGCGCTGCCAGTCGCTCGGGCGCGCGCCCTTGTTGCCGATCTGCCACTCAAAGTCCTGACCATTGATGTTGGCGATGCCGTGGCAGTCCTGCTCGATCACGCCGCCGGATCCCGTCGGCAAGCCGAGCTTCGGAATGAAGGGCATCGGGGTGCCGGGGCCAAGCGAGCTGATCACCTCGGTGCCGTTCGGCGTGGTGACGACCTGGTTCGAGAAGAACACAGGCTTGCCACGCAGCTGCCGCCCGAAGATGTCCATGAACGTGTAGTCGACCCAGCGGTTCTGACCAGCAGCGTCGCCATCGGGATCGTCGCTGACCTTCCAGCAGTTGCCCTTGTAGCCCTGCGGACCCGACAGCCGACCTCCCGCGTAGGTCACGCCCTCCCACTGGCGATCGGCGCGGACGGGCTCGGTCGCCATGCTGAAGACGTACCGCGGCGACCGCTCGGTCGCTGAGATGCGCTTCTGTTCGATGGGCACGCTCGCGTCATCCCATGAGTCCACGTCCCATGCCCAGATGCGGCTTGCGCGGCACCAGGTCATGTACATCTCGTTCTCGCGCAGGCGGATGCCGGAGATGAACCGTCGCGCAGGGCTTGGATCCCACGTGTAGTTCTTCTGCGGGGGAATGAACTGCGGATCGGTGAACAGGCGGTTCGTCGCCTCGTTGAAGTCGACGTTCGGTCCGGTCTGGTCGTTATCGAAGCGATCCACGACGATCTGCCGCGGTCCTCCATTCACGCCTGCAGGAGGCAGGATGTTGCGGATGATCTGCACCGGCTGCGTGGACGTGTTGGTGTAGCGGGTGTTCTGCGCGTTCGGTTCGCCCGGCGCGTTCACATCATTCACCTGCCAGCTCGCGGTCGCGTCGAACACCAGCGTGCGATCGAGCGGATCCTGGTAGCTCGCAGAGCCAGGAGGATTCTGCAGGTTGCCCTGCGAGTCGTACAGCGTCGCGTACTCGATCTGCCCATCGGCGTCGGCGTCAACCTGCTGCGAGGTCGATCCCTGCCACTCGCCCTTCTCGAGATCGAAGAAGTCGAGGATGGCGGATCGGAATGCGCCCGCCGGGTACGGTCCAACCGCACCCGCCTCGACCGCATAGACGATCGCGGTGCTCGGCTTCCCGAGGGTCGCCGCAGGCAGGACCGGGTTCGGTCCATAGCCCGCCACGATGCTTCCCGCAGTGAAGTTGAAGATGCGCCCGTAGAACTCGAGGCGGAAGTCGCCGAGCGAGATCGGAGTGTCGTAGGGATTCGCGATCTGCACCGCGATCACCGACGTGGGCTTGCTCGATGAGTCAACGAAGTTCTCGCCGCCGTCATCGACGCCGAGCGGTCCGTCCGGGAGGCTCACCGTTGCGGGCACCGTTCCTGAGCCGCCCGATGCCTGGATGGCCTGGTTCCACTCGTTCTCGTTGAAATCCGAGCGGGGATACACGAGCCCGAAGAAGACCTCCATGATGAAGGGCTGCTTCTCCATGCCCACGTAGAAGCGGTTCTGGTCGTAGGGGTCGGGCACCGCGTCCGTCCGCGGTGGGAGATAGCCCTGCGGGTCAGCCTGCGGCGCGTTCGGATAGAGCGGCCCGTCGATCGCGACGCCCGTCGTCAGCAGCGTCGTCGCCTCGTCGCTCGCGCAGTCGAGGTTCGCGACATAGCTCGCGATCATGCTGCGGGTACGGCGGAAGTCCTCGGGACGGGTGCCGTAGTACGACTTGTAGAGCGCTGCGCCGAGCGAGTCGGTCCCCTGGTAGGTGAGCGTCTTCTCGAGCAGGCGCTGGATGTCGCGGCGCCACTGGAAGGCAGCAAGCGGATTCCGCGGGATAGCCGGATTGCCAGCGTCGTCGACGAAGGTCGGCTCGCGCAGATCCACCTTCAGCTTCTGCCGGTCCCACTCGGCGAAGTTCGCCGCTTGGAACGCTGCGTAGTTCGGATCAGCGGTCGGCGGCACGTTGCCGCCTGGATTCAGGTAGTTGGTGCTCTCGTCGTACAGCGGCGTGAGCCAGAGCCCAGGCGGCATCGTCTCGTTGCGCGCACCGCTGTACATCGTGAGCTTGCGGCGATTGTCGACGAGCAGCTGGCGCGCATCGAGCTGGTCGATGTACTCGTCGCTCTCCTCGCGCTGGACGGTCGAGCGAAGGAACTGGAAGTCATTCGCGTTCGCGCCGTAGAGCCCAGGGCTGAAGATATTCACCGCCTGCTCGAACCGCGAGATCGTGCCCCCCATGTTGTTGCCGTGGAAGGCACGCAGTTCGAACTCATCAGCGGCGTCGAAAGGCGTCAGGCCGAATCGTGGCTGTTCTGGATCGCCACCGATGATCTTGAACCACGCGAGACGCTCTGCGGCGCTCTCGAATGTGCCCTGCGGGATCCCCTGTGGAAGGGTCTGGTCGACCAGCGGGAGACCGAAGGTGTACGACCCGCTGTCAGGGAAGCCCGTCGGGGTCCGCATGCCGATCGCCTGCAGATAGGAGAGCGGCTTGTCGAATGGCGGCACGTCGCCGTAGCGGCTGCGGATGAAGGTCGTGACCCCCTGCGGAGGCTGGACACCCGCGAATCCGAGTCGGGGCAGGCCTGTCCAGTACGTTGGCTGCGGCGAGGGGATGGTGTTCGACGCGACCTGCGCGTTCGGCGGATCCTGGATGATCGCGGGGGCGAATGCGTTCTGGATCAGGCCCTGGTTCATCGACGCATCGAAGAAGCCCACGTTGTCCTTCGGCGCCGTCGGCACCGCGAACTCCGCGAGGCTTGTGACCAGCGCCAGGTCCGATGGCGTCGCACCTGTCGTCGTATCGAAGGAGAACTTCGTGGCGATGTTCGCGTTCAGCAGCGCCGAGTTGTCGACGACCGAGACGCCGACGAGGGTGCGGATCGATCGCTCCGTGCCCACGGGAGCGACGAACCAGTAGCTGTCCGTGAAGCCGTCGCCGTCGGTATCGGTGAACGTTCGGGAGATGACGTTGCGGAGCGTGCCGGGCTTGAACTCATCGGTCGGCTTGCCGAGCGCCTTCAGCTGGAAGAAGTTCGGAAGCGCGACCGCAGGATCGATGTACGAGCTTTGGTAGTTGAAGAACCATGCCTGCAGGCGGTTCTGGAACTGCGTCGCATTCTGGATGGGAGCGGGAAAGATCCCGGGCAGCCACTGCTCGTAGGGAAACGCGACCGCGTACGGCGCGGCGCCAGCCTCGTTCAGGTTGCTCACCGTGTTCAGGTTGATGTCGCTGATATCCGCGACAACGCGCCAGCCGTTGTTGGCGGTCGGAAGCCAAGACAGATGCGACCAGTGCGAGAAGGTAAAGAGATCAGGCACGCCATCACCGGACTGATCGACGCCCACGCGTTCCGGCTCCGTCGAGCGCAGCCAGCGCGTATCGCCAAACCCTGGGTTTCCGTACGGATTCCCGTCGGCCAGCGGCTGTCCGTTCGCATCAATGACCTGTCCGTTCGGGGAGCCCGGGCCGAACGGCCACGGGCTGTTGTTGCCGAAGAAGTCAGGCCAGTTCGTCCATGCCTTCACCTCGTAGGGGGCGAAGTTGTAGCCGAGATCGGGGAGGCCGTTTCCAGGACCACGATCGTTGAGATCGCCTGGGTTGACGGGTTCGTTGTCGCGGGGATCGACGGAGTAGCGCGGCGTGTCGAGAGGGGAAGCCAGGCGCGGCCAAGACGAGCTGCCGACGATGACCGGCGGGGTCACGCTGCTGTCGGTCTTGGTGAAGGGATCCGCGGTGTCGATCGGCTTGACGAAGAGCGCGTTCGCGATCTCCTGCGCGACGTTCACGCCGATGCTCTCGGCGCGACCATCGCGGCCGGCCGAGGCCTGTTGCGCCGCCGAGGTCTGGCGCACCGCGCGCGTGCGGCTCACGAATGCCGTCGCGATGATCACGAGCAGCACCAGGATCGCCGTCACGAGGACGATCGTGTTGCCACGGGGCGCGCGGCGGTTGCTCGGGTTGGTCGGGGTGGCTTGCATGATGGATCGCACTCCTGAACGACTGCCGCGCGACTAGCGCTTCGGCAGATCGACAATGAACTGGAACTCGCGTCCGCCCTCGATCCGTCCAAGCGGATCGTGCAGGCGGACGGTGATTCGGATGGCGCTCGGCATCGGGGTGTACGGACCACGCGACGTCGAGAACGGATTGACGATGCTGGCGTCCTGCTGGTTCAGACCGAAGACGGCTTGATAGACGCGCTTTGAATCCTGATCGGCGCCGCAGCGCCAGACCGGACGGTTCTGCACAAGTGCATCGCCACCGCGGTTGATGGGGCCCTCGACCGCGCAGACCAGATCAGACTGGCTGTTACCCACGACCAGCGGCAGCCCAACCGCACCCCAGTCACCGACCGTGCCGTTGTCAAGGAAGTTCGGGCTGTTCGACACGGGTCGGACCGTGCTCGCGCCAACGCTGCCTGCGCCAAGGGGGTCGAGCCCGAACCACGGCTGTGCAGGCACGGGCGTACCCGTGCGGATGAACATGCCGATCGCCTCGCCGCCCTGCGGCTGGTTGCCTGCGCCCGCGCCGCTGAAGCTGCGACCGACGCCGTGACCCCATGTCCACTCGACCTTGAAGCTCGAGCAGTTCGCTGCGAGGACGGGTGCGGTCAGCATCACATCCGCCTTCGAGGAGCTCGGTGCCGCCTTCTCGACGCGGGGGTAGCTCACGAAGAGCTCGTTGGAGCCGTTCCCCTGCGCTGCGGTCGTCGCTGGAGCCGCCCAGTTCGCGAGGGTCTGGATCATCCGCAGCCGGCTTGAAGGACCTCCCCAGGGCGCGGCCAGCTGCGGACGGATGAAGGGAATGCCCTGGATCGACTGCTGTGCGTCCGACTGGAACGCCGTCTGCGAGAAGAGATCGTCTGGCTGCCACTTCACAACGTCGACCCGTCCGCTGGTCCAGAGCGGCGCGTAGGTGTTCGGGTACTTCGTCGCCAACGGGTTCAGCCGGATGCTTCGGTTCGCGAACAGCGAGACGGATGCGTTGACAGCCGCGGCGCCGTAGACCGGAAAGGTCGTGTTGGTCGGCGCTCCCGCGCCATCCACGGTCGTCGGCAAGCCGTCCGACGCGAGCAGCGTGGACAACCGCACCAACGGCCAGTTGCTCGCCTTGGTCAGCGGAATGTTCCCAACGCCCTGCGCCGCGCCATCGGTCCACCGCTCAAGCTCGACGCGACCGCCCTTCCACGGAACGACGGACGCGTTGGAGTTCTCGTAGCTGAATGGACCGGTATTCGGCGGCAGCGCCGGCGCGATGACGCCGTGGCCGTAGTAGATGCGTGCGATCGCGCTCTCGGCGGTCCAAGTCGACGCGACGCCGTTCGACGAGTTCGACTCCTGCGAGCCGGTGTACTGCGTGGTCTGGCGAACGCCGCGGGTGAAGAACGCGATCTGGTCGGCGCGGATCTCTGCGTTGCCCAGCGAAGGATCCACCACTGGCGCCTGCGCCTGGCCGAAGGCGTTCACCTCGACCTGCTGGATCACCATGAACGAGTTCTTGGGAATGTTCGCGAAGTCCGCGCGGATCTGGCCCTCGATGGCCGTCGCGGTCTGGATGAGATCCGCGTTCGCCTCTGCGACGGCTGCCACCTTGCTCGATGCCGAGAAGATCTTGGCGGCGGCGGTGATGACGACCACCAGCACGCCGACGGCGATGAGCAGCTCTGTGAGAGTGAACGCTGCGGAGCGTCGGAAACCGTGGAGTGCGCGCGGCATCAGAGTTCCTCCACCGTGGCGTAGACGGGCGTGATGGTGTTGCCGCGTAGATCCGTGTTCGGCACGAACCAGATCGCCTCGATGTAGGCGTGCAGCGAACCTGCTGCGTTGTCGGCGTTCACGCCAGGCGCCGTCCCGTACACGGGCGCACGCGGCATGACGGGCACGCGACGCTGGAGCTTCACCGGCCCCTGGTTGGGGAGCGCGCTGCCGGTCGCGCCGGGGACGAGGCGTCCGCGGAGCACCCCGTGGATGTTGCCATGGTTGTCGACCCACACCTGACCAGGCGCCATCCAATCGTCCCACGTCTTTCCAAGACCAAATGGCGTGCCAGGGCCCGTCCCCGGGATCTCGTCCGGCGGCGCCGTGCCGCCCGTGCGGTTCGGCCACGAGGTCGCGGTGCCGGGATTCGGCGCGTAGTAGACCATCGGGATCGGCGGCGTCGCCGGCGTCACGTCCATCGACCCCGCGGGAAGCGGCGTGCCGAGCAGCGTGTTGTCGGAGCGCGCGACGGTGTAGCCGCGCGGCTCGCCGCCCGGAGGAGTCACGCGATAGACGAACACGGCGACCTGCACGCGCCCGCCGTTCCGGCGGAACATGCAGTCCCAGTAGTACTGCGGCGGCGTGTTGCTCGCGCTGCTTCCGGCCTGCGGCCAAGAGCGCTCCGCCTGCGTGAAGGTGACGAGCGGCTCGAGCAGGCGCTGCGAGACTGGATCGAGGTTGCCAGCGGCGGAAGGATCGAGGAACAGCGGGTATCGCGCGCGGTTGTAGGGAATGCCGAACAGCGATGACGCTCCCGAGAATGCAATGCCATCCGGCATCTCCGTCGCCTTCAGCGTTGTGGGCGGGAATGGCTGAATGCTCAGCTGCTGGCGCGTGTAGCCCGCGCTGAACACATCGATGGTGCCGTTGTTCGCAGGATCGAACAGGAAGCCCGGGCGCATCCAGCACCAGTCGCCGCTCACCTGCGGAACGATCACGTTGCCGCTGGTCTTGAACGTGCCCGCGATGCCGTTGTTGTACGACGGCGCCAGACCGAAGTCGTAGAAGCTCCCGAAGTCGCTCTGCGAGAGCTTCGAGCGGATGGTCGAGAGCGCGTTCTTCGCGACGATCGGACCGACGACATCGTCGGTCGCCTGCCGCTGCAGAGCGATGCCCGCGGGAAACAGCGCTGCGATCGAGATGACGCCGATCCCGAGGATGAAGATGGCAAGCAGCATCTCGACGAGCGAGAAGCCGCGGACCCGGCCTGCAGCAGGCGTCGTGTTCGCGTTCGTCATCGCGTCTTCCTCTCGGGGATGCCGCTGAAGCGGTTGAAGGTGATCTTGTCGCCGAACTGGGCGATGTACCCAGCGGGGCCGGTCAGTTCACCGAGCATGTTGTTGTCGTTGCCCCAGTCGGTCCCCTTGACCTCGCGGGCGGCCTTGTCGTCGTAGACCACGACGAAGGGAACGAACATCAGGTTGTTCTCGTCGTCCGGGTGATCCTGCAGCCAGAACTGCTCGAAGAGCCCCTGTGCGCAGTTTCCAAGCTGGACGTCCTGCGGATCTGGCGGCGGAGTCGGAAGGCCGCCGTTGTCGTTCCAGTCGACGTACGACTTCATCTCATCGACCGAGCCGCGCGTCGGGCGCGTCAGGAACTGACCGTTCGGACCGAAGAGCACCGCGACGACGCGGTTGAACTCGATCGACTCCTTGCACGCGAGCATCGGGATGATCTCGGCCTGCGTGGCATAGACCTGCTCTGCGGGGATGGCGCCGAAGTTGCCCGGCGGGTCGTACATCGGTCCCGCGACCTTGATGCCCTCGGGGAGAACGGTCGCAGGAATGCCGACCACGGGACGGTAGCGCTCGGCCATCCGAAGGCCGATCGACGTCTGTCCGAACGAGGAACGCTCGCCGGTCGAGCGCACGGTGATCAACTCGACGCGCTGCGGGATGTTCGGCTTCGCGGGGTTGTAGACGGGGCGGAAGACCACCGCGGTCGTGATGCCGTCCTTGATCGCGGCAGCGCGCGCATTGCCGAGCGTGCTCGTCACCGCGTTCGTCGCAGCCGCAAGGCGCGAACCCGCGGTCAGGCGCCGCGCGCCAAGGGTCGTGAGCGCAGCGAGGATGCCGATCACGCCGATCACGACGAGCAGTTCGACGATGGTGAACGCCCGCGCGCGGTTCGAGGATGTGGTCGATCGATCCAGAGTCATGATGAGACCTTGCGGTGAGGCTTTCGTGTCGCCTTACGGGTCGCCTTACGGCTCGTAGCTGTACAGGTTGTCGTTGCTCGGCTGGAACGTCGAGCCGACCTGCTGGGTGAAGCGCGAGTCGTTGCCTGCGGAGATGAAGAGGATGCGGCGGTCCTTGCAGGACACCTGCATGCCGCCTGCCGCAGGAACGCCCCACTCGCTGTCGCAGCGCACGGTGCCGTCCTTGTCGACGATGTTCGCGTTGTTCGCGGTCAGCTCCGCCTGCGTGGCCTCGCGACCAGGGAAGACGGCGATGATCGGCGTGTCCCATGCGTCGATGCAGTGGCGCGCCGCGGTGAAGTTGCCTTGCGCCGTGTTCGCCTTGATGCCGCGGAAGATCGCCTCCGGGAGCTTCTGCATGATGGCAGCGCAGCTCGGGGCATCCGTCATCGCCTGGATCAGGATCGCCGTCCGCCGGAACGGGAGGTTCGAGTACGCGGGAAGTCCGCCAGCGACCGTGTTGTACGGATTCTGCAGCGCGTTCCACGCGGTCACGCCCGAGCCGGTCGGAGGCGTCGCGGCGCCTGAGTCGACGTCGAACTTGTAGGCGACGCCGCCCGCGGACGTCGCATCCGCGATGATTCCGCCCGTCACGACGCCCGAGCGATAGCTGATGCGGCGATCGATGGTGCGCTCGTACTCCTCGACCGCCATGTTCAGCACCTCGAGGGTGTTCTTGGTCGAGCGTTCCTCGCTGGCGCGCGCGACGCTCGAGCTCACCGCAAGCACGAGGCTCGCGACGATCACGATGATGCCGATCACGATGAGGAGCTCGAGCAGCGTGAAGCCGCTGCGGCTGCCGGAGCTGGACTGTGGGTGGTGTCGCTTCATCGGAGTGCTCACTTCGCTGCCTGGATGACGTTGTCCTTGTTGAACTCGTCGACGTCGCGGCGGACGGCGCGGTTGAACGTGCGGTCCGCGCCCGGGGAGAACAGCGCGAACGATGCCGCCTTCATGGCGGCGCTCGACGAGGTGTCGCCGTTCGCGTCGGCTGCGCCGAGCGACTGCTCGGCGGTGTCGATCTCCCACTCGCGCAGGCAGAAGATGTCGCCGAGGTTCAGGAATCCGCCTGCGGGCGACGGGACATTGCTCTTGAGGTCGTCGCCGCCGTAGGGCGCGCGGTAGTAGGCGATCGGGTTGCCCCAGTAGTCAAGGATGACCTTTGGGAGCTGGTCGAAATTGGGGATGCCCTGGTCGTTGGTGACGACCTGGGGGTTGCCCTGCGGATCGAATCCGGTCAATCCACCGATCAGGCGCTCGTCCATCGAGTCGATGTACGGTCCGTAGACCCGTCCCTCGAAGAGCTGCGCGTTCCACGTAGTTCCGTTCACTGCAGGAGGCGTCGCCACTCGCATCGGGTTCCGCGCGCGGTAGTAGCCGCGGAAGTTGGCGAAGCCCGCAGGCGGCGCATCGATCGCACCCCAGCAGCCATCCGGCCCCGGCGAGCGGATGCCGAACGGCGGCGCCTCCTTCGGCATCGGCAGCGAGCCCGAGCCGTAGGTCTGACCCGAGTTCGGATCGCGCTGCACGCCGTATCCGTCCTCGCCGCGGTGTCCGTAGCCCAGCAGGTACTCGGCGATCGTGGTGTAGCTCGCCCAGTTCTGCTGGCGCGCGAGGTCGTTGCCGCCACCGACGACGTTGTCGTTGTAGCGGACGACGTCGCGCGCGAAGCCCGACGTTCCAGGCGACGGGTCGCGCTTGCCCAGCACCGGCGGGTGGTACCCGAAGTCGGTGTTGAACTGCGCGAGGCCCGACGCGATCGTGTTCATGAGGAACTGCGTCTTGGCGACCTGCGCGCGCTTCGACGCCGCATTGATCGCCACGAACAGCGTTCCGAGCAGCAGCACGATGATGGCGACCACGACGAGCAGCTCGGTGAGCGTGAAGGCCCGTCGGGGCGCGAGGATGGATCCGGTTCGTCGCTGCATGGCTTGCCTCATGCCTTACTTCTTGGTGGTGCTCGACACCGACTCGATCATGGAGACGAGCGGAAGGAAGAGCGCCAGAACGATGAGGAGCACGATGCCGCCGAGGACGACGACCATGAACGGCTCGAGGAGCGACAGGAGGCTGGCCACCGCCACGTCGACCTCTTCGTCGTAGTTGTCGGCGATCTTCATGAGCATCACGTCGAGGTCGCCGGTCTCCTCGCCGACGTCGATCATGTTCACGACGATGGCGTCGCACACCTTGGCCTCGCGGAGCGGGCCCGCGAACGTCTCGCCCTCGCGGATCGAGTCATGCACCTTGGTGAGCGCGCGCTCGAAGACGTAGTTTCCCGAGGTGTCGCGCGTGATGAGGATCGCCTCGAGGATGGGCACGCCTGCGCTGATGAGGGTGCCGAGCGTGCGCGTGAAGCGCGCGATCGCCGTCTTCCTGAGCATGGTGCCGAGCACGGGTATGCGAAGCACGATGATGTCGGTGATCGCCCTTCCCGGCCCCGTTTTCCGCACCAGCTTGAAGAACAGGAAGATGAGGATCGGCGAGCAGAGGATCCAGATCACGCCGGGCACGACCTGGTCCTTGCTCGACGTGCCCGCCACCCACTTCGACGCGTTGATCATGAAGATCGTGAGGTCGGGCAGCTTGACGTCGAAGTCCTCGAAGATCTCCTGGAACTTCGGGATGACGAAGTACATGATGCCGGTGACGATCAGCACGGCGATGAAGATGACGACCGCGGGATAGATGAGCGCGCCGATGATGCGGCGCTTCAGGCGCTGGCCCTTCTCCATGAACTCGGCGAGGCGCTGGAGGATGACGTCGAGCACGCCGCCGACCTCGCCTGCCGCCACCATCTTGGTGTAGAGGCGGTCGAATGCCTTCGGGAACTTCGCCATCGCCTCGGAGAGGCTGGTGCCCGACTCGACTTCCTCGCAGACGCCCTGGAGCACGTTCTTCAGCGCGCTCGGCTTCTGCTGGCTCTCGAGGATCTGGAGCGAGCGGAGCAGCGGAAGGCCTGCGTCCTGCAGCGTCGACAGCTGGCGGGTGAAGAGGGTGAGCTTCTTGGTGCTCACGCCGCCGAGCGTGAAGTTGAGGCCCTTGCCCTTCTTCTTCTTGCCTGGGTCGCGCACCTGCTTGGCGGCGCCGCCCGAGCCGCCGGCGATCTTCTGCTCCTTCACGCCGCTCGGGAAGAGCCCCTGGGCGCGGATCTTCTTGAGCGCCTCGTCGGCGCTCACAGCGTCGATGGTGCCGCTCTGCTTCTTGCCTGCGTTGTTCACTGCGTCGTACGCGAAGGTGGGCATGGGGTGCTCCGAAAGCTCGTTCGCTTGTCTCTGTCGGTCGATCCGCGCGGCGGCGGGCTGTGTTCGTTCGCTCGTTACTCTTCGGTCATGGTCTCGCGCACGACCTCGTCGATCGTGGTCTGCCCGTCGTAGATCGCCAGCAGACCCGACTCGCGCAGCGTGCGCATGCCGCGCTTGCGCGCCTCCTGGCGCAGGACGCGCGTCGACGCCTGCTTGATCACGAGGTCACGGATCTCATCGTCCATGGTCATGATCTCGAAGAGCGCCATACGTCCCTTGTAGCCCGACTTGAGGCACGTCTCGCAGCCGCGACCGCGGGCGAAC
>JBEGLX010000084.1:0-15901 GCA_041183345.1 Planctomycetota bacterium | reverse complement strand
TCGAGGGTGAGCGGCTCGAAGAAGAGGAGGTCGCTGGTGTCGTAGTCGGTCGACACCGTCTCCGGGTTCGAGTTGATCATCACGCTCTCGAAACCCATGCTGTCCGCGGCAAACGCGGCCTGGCAGCAGCAGTAGTCGAACTCGATGCCCTGTCCGATGCGGTTGGGGCCGCCACCGAGGATGACGATCTTCTCGCGGTCGGTCACTCGGATCTCATCGTCGAGCACAGGCTTGCCGTCGATGGTGAACGGCGCCTCATAGGTCGAGTAGTAGTACGGCGTGACCGCCTCGAACTCGGCGGCGCAGGTGTCGACGAGCTTGTACACGGGCTCGACGCCGAGCGACTTGCGGTAGGCGCGCACGGCAAGGATCGTCTCGGCGCTGATCGAGCCGAGGTAGAGGTTCGCGAGCTGCGCGTCGGAGTAGCCGAGGCGCTTGGCTTGGAAGAGCACGTCCTTGGGGAGATCCTCGAGACGCGCGTAGTTGCAGAGCGTGTCCTCGAAGGCCACGAGCTGGCGGAACTCCTCGAGGAACCACGGATCGATCTTCGAGAGCGCGAAGACCTGGTCGATGGTCCAGCCCATCTTGAAGGCGTAGCGCACGTAGTACAGGCGCCCCTGCGAGGGCACCGCGAGCTTGCGCGTGAGCTTGTCCTCGGGAATCGGCCACTCGACGGTCGAGCGGTCGGCGACCTGCAGGCCCTTGGCGATGTCGGCGGCGCTGGCGCGGCGCGCGGCGAGCCACTTGTCGTTGCGGTCGAGCCCGAAGCCGAAGCGCTTGACCTCCATCGAGCGCACGGCCTTCTGGAAGGCCTCCTTGAAGGTGCGGCCGATCGACATCGCCTCGCCGACCGACTTCATCTGCGTGTGCAGGGTCTCGTCGGCCTCGGGGAACTTCTCGAAGGTCCAGCGCGGGATCTTCACCACCACGTAGTCGATCGACGGCTCGAAGCACGCGCTTGTCGTGCCGGTGATGTCGTTGCGGAGCTCGTCCAGCGTGTAGCCGACGGCGAGCTTGGCTGCGATCTTCGCGATTGGGAAGCCCGTCGCCTTCGACGCGAGCGCGGAGCTTCGCGAGACGCGCGGGTTCATCTCGATGACGACCATCTCGCCCGACTTCGGGTCGATGCCGAACTGCACGTTGGAGCCGCCGCAGTTGACGCCGACCGCGCGCATGATCGCGAAGGCCGCGTCGCGCATGCGCTGGTACTCCTTGTCGGTCAGCGTCATGATCGGCGCGACGGTCACGGAGTCGCCCGTGTGCACGCCCATCGGATCGATGTTCTCGATGCCGCAGACGATGATGCAGTTGTCGCGCGTGTCGCGCACGACCTCGAGCTCGTACTCCTTCCAGCCGAGGACCGACTGGTCGATGAGCACCTGGCCGATCATGCTGGCGGCGAGGCCGCGGCGGATGATGTCGTCGAACTCCTCGCGGTTGTAGGCGATTCCGCCGCCGGTGCCGCCGAGCGTGAACGCGGGACGGATGATCGCGGGAAGGCCGATCTCGTCGAGGAAGGCGCGGGCGTCGTCGAGGTTGGTGACGGTCTTCGCCTTGGGCTGGCGGAGACCGAGGGCCTCGACGATCCTGCGGAACTCCTCGCGGTCCTCGGCGCGATGGATGACGCGGCGGTCGGCGCCGATCATCTCGACGCCGTGCTTCTGGAGGATTCCCGCGTCCCACAGCTTGCAGCCGCAGTTGAGCGCGGTCTGGCCGCCGAGGGTCGGCAGCAGCGCGTCGATCGGGGTGCCGAGCTCCTTCTCGCGGATGATGATCTTCTCGACCGCCTCGGGCGTGATCGGCTCGATGTAGGTGCGGTCGCTGAAGGCCGGATCGGTCATGATCGTGGCCGGATTCGAGTTGATGAGCACCACGCGGTACCCCTCCTCGCGCAGGCTCTTGCAGGCCTGAGTGCCGGAGTAGTCGAATTCGCAGCCCTGTCCGATGACGATGGGGCCGGAACCGATGATGAGGATCGTGTGGATGTCGTCGCGGCGAGGCATGAGCGTCGTCGGTCGTGTGAGACCGTCCTGTGGGCGGCGTATAGCGTCCTGATTCGATCTCCCCCAGCGTCCTGCGGGGGTGGCGCAAAATTTCTACGAGTGTACCCGAACCGCCGCGTCCGCGGTGGCTGATTCCGCCTTGACAGTCGGGGTGCGCGGAGCGACCGTGCCTGCGCCGATGCAGGGTCCGACGATCACCGCCCTTTCCGCCGTGATGGCTGCCTCGACGCTCGAATCGACCGTCTCGCCGGCCGTCGCGGCGGCGGTCCTGCTTGGAGGCGTGATCGGAGTGCCGCTCGCCGCCTGGGGGATCTTCTACCTCATCGGACACGGCGCCTATCACGGCGAACCCTTGCTCGGCTGGCTGCGGTTGCTCTCGGTCCCCTACCTCCGGCATTTCCAGAAGCTCCGCGTCGAGGGGCTCGAGCACGTGCCCGCGGCGCTTGGACCCAACGGGCTGCTGATCGTCTCCAATCACGTCGCGGGGCTCGATCCCGTGGCGATCCAGTCGACGATGCCGTTTCCCATCCGCTGGCTGATGAGCGCGGAGATGATGGTGCCGTCGCTGGCCTGGATGTGGCGGCGGCTGCGGGTGATTCCCGTGTGCTTCGACAACCGCGATGCATCGGCGCTCAAGACGGCGATCGCGCATCTCGCCGGGGGAGGCGTGCTGGGGATCTTCCCCGAAGGCGCGATCGAGCGGCCGCCGCGGCAGTTACGCGCGTTTTCGGGCGGGCTTCGCCTGATCCTCGCGCGCGCGAAGGCGCCGGTGCTGGTCGCGGTGATCGACCCAGGCGATCATGCGGAAACGGCGTACGCCGCGTTGTTCAAGCCGACGCGTGCCCGATTGCGCTACCTCGCGCGGATCGAGCCGGGGCCCGACGGCCATGGACGCGACACCGCGGAACGGATCTTCGAGCTCATGAAGCGCGAGACGGGATGGCCTGTGAACGACGCGCCCGCGGGAACGGTCGACGCGGCGGCGGTCGAGAGAAATCTGCGGGCGTTTGCAGATCGCTGAATCGCGCGCGGCGCGGGGCGTAGGATGCGCGGCACATGATCTCGCGAATCGAAGGTGTTCTGGAGGATGTCGTCGACGGCGTGGCCGAGGTGCGCGTGGGCGATGGCGCGGGCGCGGACGGCGCCTTCGTCTACGAGCTGCTCGTTCCCGCGTGCGATGCGGGAGAGCTGATGACGCGGCAGGGAAAGCGCGTGTCGTTCCACACGCTGCACTACTTCGAGTCGCAGGGCCAGGGCTCGCACTTCGTGCCGCGGCTCATCGGGTTCAGCTCGCGCGAGCAGCGCGCGTTCTTCGAGCTGCTGACCACCGTGAAGGGGATCGGCAACCGCAAGGCGCTGCGCGCGATGCAGGTGTCGCACGCGCGCATGGCCGAGGCGATCGCGTCGGGCGACGCGAAGTTCCTGTCCACCTTGCCCGAGATCGGAAAGCGCACCGCGGAGAGCACGATCGTCGAGCTCAAGGGCAAGCTCGATCCGTTCCTGAAGGATCCGTCGGCGACGCGGCGCGCGCTTGCGGGCGCGATGCCTGCGGTCACCGTCGAGGCCACGCCGCTGTCCGGCCCCGCGGCCGACGCCGAGGAGATGATGGTGCAGCTCGGGCTGCAGCGCGCACAGGCGCGCACGGCGATCGAGCGAGTGCTCGCGAAGAGCGCGGGCAAGACCATGACGGCCAGCGAGATCATGGCGCTGGCGCTGTAGGCGCTGCTCAGTGGAGGCAGGAACGACGATGGATCGACGCTCGGAACACCGCTATGCAGGCATCATCGCCGGAGGCGCGGGAACGCGGCTCTGGCCGGCGTCGCGCATGGCGCGCCCCAAGCAGCTGCTTCCCATCGCAGGCGGCATGTCGCTGCTCGCGCACGCGTGGCATCGCGTCGACGGCGTGATCGATCCGTCGCGGCGGCTGGTGTGCACGACCGATGCCTTCGCGCGCGCGATGCTCGGGACGATCGATGGGATCGGCGAGGGAAATCTCGTGCTGGAGCCATGCGGGCGCGACACGCTGAACGCGGTCGGGCTGCTTGCGTTCACGCTGGCGCGGCGCGATCCGGATTCCGTGCTCGCGGTGCTGACGGCCGATCACCTGATCGAGCCGGCGAACCTCTTCCGCGAGCGGCTGGCGGA
The DNA here is from genome assembly GCA_041183345.1 of Planctomycetota bacterium. Taxonomy (GTDB): domain Bacteria; phylum Planctomycetota; class Phycisphaerae; order Phycisphaerales; family SM1A02; genus QWPT01. Next base: position 11,753 of record JBEGLX010000084.1, on the reverse strand, counting down.
GGCGTTTGCGCTGGTCGAGGCCGATGCGTCGCGCATCGCGACCTTCGGCATCGCGCCGACCTACGCAGCGACCGGCTACGGCTACATCGAGCGCGGCGCTGCGATCGATGGGTTCCCCCGTGCGTTCCGCGCCACGCGCTTCGTCGAGAAGCCAGATCGCATGCGCGCCGAGGAGTACCTTCGCGCGGGCAGCTTCGCGTGGAACTCCGGGATGTTCGTCTTCCGCGCCGAGACGATGTGCGCTGCGATCCGCGCGTTCGCGCCCGCGAATGCGGAAGGGCTCGCGCGCATCGTTGCCGGTGCTGCGATCGGCGACGTGTATCCCACGCTGCCGCGCAACTCGATCGACCGCGGCGTGATGGAGCATGCAGCGGCGTCCGCACAGTTCTCCGTGTGCATGGCGGCGCTCGATGTCCAGTGGCTCGACGTCGGCAGCTGGCCGAGCTATGCCGAGACGATCACCCCCGACGCGGCAGGAAACCGCTCGAACGCGCACTGGTGCGACGTCGATTCGCGGGGAATGCTCGTGGTCTCGGAGGATCCGGCGCATCTCATCGCGACGGTGGGCTGCGAGGACCTCGTGATCGTGCACGCGAAGGACGCGACGCTCATCTGCCCGCGCGCGCAGGCCGAGCGCGTGAAGGAGCTCGTCGAGCGCATTCCCGAGAAGTGGAGGTAGCCGTGCGGTACCTCGCGATCGATCTTGGCGACAAGCGCACTGGCTTCGCCGCGGGCGACGATGTCGTCGGGCTCGTGCAGCCGCTCGCCGTCGTCGAGGCGCACACGCGCGCGCTGCAGGTGAAGGCGGCGCTGAAGGCGATCGACGAGTACGGGCCCGATCGGATCGTGCTCGGGTTGCCATTCAACATGGATGGCACCGAAGGCCCGCGCGCGAAGCTCGTGCGAGAGTTCGCCGCCGAGCTTTCGGCGCAGTTTCCGCGCCACTCGCGGATGAAGGTCGAGTTCCACGACGAGCGGCTCTCGAGCTTCGCCGCCGAGGAGAAGCTCAAGCGCACGGGTCGTACGCACGGCGAGAAGAAGGCGCTGCGCGACGCGCTGGCGGCGTGCGCGATCCTCGAGGATTTCCTTGCGCTGCAGCGCGGGCCGAGCGCCGACACCGATCCCGACGATCCATCGAGAGAGCCGGGTGACGCGTGAGCGCCCGCCTGCATCTGACCGATGAGCAGCGCGCCGTGGTCGAGGCGCCTGCCGATGCGCACCTGACCGTGCTCGCCGTCGCTGGCAGCGGCAAGACCACGACCATGGTGCATCGACTGGCCGAGCTTGCGCTGCGCGGCGTGAAGCTGCAGCAGATGCGCGCGGTGATGTTCAACAAGGCTGCGCAGCGCGCATTCGAGGAGCGCCTCGGGAAGACCGGCATCGACACGGGTGAGCTCAAGGTGCAGACCTGGCATGCGCTCGGCTACGCGATCATGCGGCACCTTGAGTCGGTCGGCGCTGTGCCGCGCATGCCGCTTGTTGCCGAAGGCGGCGAGATCCTGCGCATCGTGGGCGACTGCATTCGCGAGGAATTCGCCGAGCGAAACGAGCACCCCGAGGAGGACGACGGCCGCGATGCAGAGACATGCCTCGAGGCGATCCGCGAGTGGAAGTCGATGCTGGTGCCGCCCGCGCGCGCGGGTCACAGTGACGACGAGTTCCTGACCTCGGTGTACGCGCGCTTCGAGAAGCGCAGGAAATCGCAGGGTTTCCGCACCTTCGACGACCTGATCGCCGACGCCGTGCGGGCGCTCGACGAGAGCGAGACGCGGCACGGCCTGGCAGACCGGCTCGAGCACATCGTGGTCGATGAGTTCCAGGATGTGGATCATGCGCAGTTCCGGCTGCTCGAGCTGCTTGCTGGATCGCGCGCGCGCGTCACGGTCGTCGGCGACGACGACCAGACGATCCACGAATGGCGCGGTGCGCGCAGCGCGTTCATCCGCGGCGAGTTCGCTCGGCGCCTCACGACGCACCGGCACCTCTCGTTCACGCTCTCGACGAGCTTCCGCTTCGGGCCCGCGCTGGCTTCCGCCGCCGAGCGCGCCATTGCGCCCGGACACGGACGCGTGCCGAAGCACATCGTCGCAGCCGATCCCGAGCAGGACACGCGCCTCGTGGTCGTCACCGAGACAGGCGACTCCCCCGCCGCGCTCGATCCGCTGGTCGAGAAGATGCGGGAGCTCCGCGACGCCGGCACGCCTGCGCGCGACATCGTGGTGCTCGGGCGCTCGTGGGCGCAGCTGCTCGCGATGGAGTGGCGCATGCTCGCGGCGCGGATTCCCTTCGCGATGGACGAGCACGCCGCGTTCGCCGACGATCCGTCGCTGTCGCTGCTGCTCTCGTACGTGCGCGCAGCCCGAGGCGTGCGCACGCCGCTCGACGACGCGATGGCGAAGACGGTGCTGCGCATCGTGAATCGCCCGTTTCGCGGGGTTTCCCGCAATGGCATCGAGCGCCTCGTGCGCGACGCGCAGCGCGAGGGGCTGTCGCTCGCAGACATCTGCTTCGAGGACGATCTGCACAAGATGGCGGGGTTCCACGGCGGCGCGCGCATCGAGCTCAAGGGACTCGGCACGGTGCTCCTGAAGGCGATGCGCCGCGACACGGGCGCCACGGGCGCGGCGGATGCGATCCGCCTTCTGCGCACCGAGGTCGATTTCAAGGAGGCGCTCTCGGCGCACCGCAGCGAGGCGAGCGTGGCCGAGTGCCTGCGCGCATTCGAGGTGCTCGAGGACTTCGCGCGCGCGACGAAGTGCAGGCTCGCGGACCTCGAGACACAGCTTTCGCAGGTCGATCCGTCGCAGGGCGAACCGAAGGAGCACTGCATCCGCGTGACCACCATCCACCGCGTCAAGGGACTCGAGTGGGACTACGTGTTCATCCCCGAGTGCGACGAGGGCTGGATGCCGCTTCCAGGCGACGAGGAATCGGGCTGCTTCGACAAGGGGACGAAGGACGTCACGCTCGGGCGCAGCCCCGCGATCGAGAGCGAGCGGAGGCTGTTCTACGTCGGCATCACCCGCGCGCGCACCGCGTGCTTCGTGAGCTGCGGCAACGACGAGGAGCGCTCGCGCTTCCTGCGCGACGCGCTGGTGGTGCCTGAAATCGCAGCAAAACCTGCAAAGCGCGCGCGCGCGGCGAAGGGCTAGCGCTCACACCGGCCAGCGCGCGCTGTCGGCGTCGAGGTACCAGCGGAACTCGCCGCCGACGGGCGCGACGCCCTTGATCGGGATCTCGCGCGGCATCTCGATGCCGTTGGCGATGCGGCTCACCATCGCGGCCTTCCTCTTGCCGATCACGAGCGCGCCGACGAAGCGGGCGCCGTTGATGAGGCGGTAGGTCATGGTCACGCGATCGGGCGGCGTCACCATCGGGCCCCGGTTGAAGCAGACGAGTCGGTCCATCACATCGAGCGCGGGCGAATGCGGGAACAGGCTCGCGGTGTGGCCGTCGTCGCCCATGCCGAGCAGCACGAAATCGAGGCGGTCGTGGCCCTTCTCGCGCCAGCCGAGCACGTCGCGGAGCTCCTGCTCGTAGCGCACGTCGGCGTCCTCCTCGTACGCATGGATCGGATGCACCTGCGAGTTCGGGATGCCCGAGTGGCCGCAGATGATCTCGCGGATCTGCCCGAAGTTCGACTTCTCGTGTTCGAAGGGAACGCAGCGCTCGTCGACGATCCAGAGATGCGTGCGGCGCCATGGCATCTCGCGGAAGAGCGGGTCGATCATCATGCGCTCGTAGAGCGGCATCGGCGTCGAGCCGCCCGAGAGCGCGAGGTGGAAGTCGCCGAACGCGCGCACGCAGGCCTTCGCCTGGTGCACGATGTCGATGCCGATGGCCTCGAGCGCGCGGTCGTCGTCCTCCGACAGCACGACCTGACCGGGCAGGCGCGGGGCCTTGGGCATGTCGTCGAGGATCTCGTAGGTGTCGCCGTCGGACATGCACGCAGCGTAGCGGACGCGCGGGGTCACTCGGACGTCGGTTTTGGCTGCGATTTGCTGCGATGCGCGTGGTCGTGCCCGCACTCGGGACAGCGCGCGCCGGCGGGAATGCCCGTCCGCGCATAGCCGCAGGATGGGCAGCGTCCGCTCTGCCCGCGCAGTCGCGCAAACGCGGCGCTCACGCCGCCCCTGGCGAGGAGGAGGAGCGCGATGATGGGCGTGCCGAAGACGATGGCGTTGCCGAGGAGCGGCAGCCACATTGGGCGCAGCGGCAGTCCCTTCGCGGGAAGCCTGTCGATCTCCTGCGCGGCGGCGCTTCCGATCGCCCATCCGTCCGACGCATCGATCCCGAGTCCATTCGTCCACCACTTGATCGCGCTCGACATGGCGCGGTGGCCGAGGTCAGGCTCGACGCGGAAGGTGGTCGTCTCGATCAACGCCCCCTGCACGGTGAAGGCGCGGAATGGCCAGCCGAACGCGCGCACTTCATCGACGCGCCATGTCGCGACGGCATGATCGGGCATCGGCTGCCCATCGGCGCGGCCAGGCATCCAGGCAGCGTCCGCGACTTCGGCGACGCGAAGGATCGTTCCAGCTGCTGCGCTGCGCCCCGGCAGGAATCCATCGCAATTGCGCGGTAGTTCGGGCGGAATCCACTCAGGCGCGATCGTGACGAGCGTCTGGCCCGATCTGATGCGCTCCTCGCGCTCCCATGATTCCATGGGGAAGGTCTCGCCCGTCTCCTTCCAGACCGCGCTGCGACGCTCGAGGAAGGCGATGTCATAGAAACCGCCGCCCGCGACGATGGTCGCACGCCATCCATCGCCGTCAAGCAAGCCCACATCGTGGTTCGCGTCACGCGTCGGTGTGTCGTAACCCGACCCATCGCCCCACGCGTGCCACGATTCCGGCGTGAAGGTGCGCCAGACCCAGTCGAGCGTGTCTTCGCGGTAGCCACCGCCGCCGATCAGACCGCCGTTCGTCGCGGGCTGCCGCGCAAGGTCGCGCGCGGAGAGCATCGCCATGGCCAGCGAGCACAGCGCGCCGGCGATGATCGCCGCAACCGCGAGCTTCGCGATGTGGCGTGCGGCTGTCACGGCTCGTTCCGCCACGCGCGTCCATCGCGCGCGAGCAGCTCATCGGCCGATGCGGGGCCCCACGAGCCGCACGCGTAGTTCGCGTGGATGCCCGCGCGCGCGCGCGTCGAGCGCTCGTCGAGGAAGGGCATGACCGCGTTCCACGCGCCCTCTACCTCGATGCGGTGCTTGAAGAGCGTCTGGTCGCCGCGCATCGCGTCGACGATGAGCGGTCCGTACGCCTCGACAGGATCGGCCTTGAAGTGGTCGGCGTAGTCGAGCTGCATGTTCACGTTCGCGCCGCGCAGGCCGAAGCCGGGCACCTTCACCTCGAAGCGCAGGTTGAAGCGCTCCTTCGGCGCGATCTCGATGACGAGGCGGTTGGGCGCCTCTGTGCCGAAGCCGGGCACCTTGCGAAACAGGTTCGCGGCGGGCGGCTTGAACTGCACCACCACCTCGGTGCGCTTCGCGGCCATCTTCTTGCCCGAGCGGATGTAGAACGGCGTGCCCGCCCAGCGCCAGTTGTCGAAGTGGAACTTGAGCGCCGCGTAGGTCTCGGTGGTCGAGGTCGGCGACACTCCAGCGAGCTCGTGGTACGCGCCTTCGGTCCCATCGCCTGCGAACTGGCCGAGCGCGCAGTGCGCGGCGACCTCGTCGGCGGTGGGAATGCTGATCGAGTCGATGATCTTGATCTTCTCGGCGCGCACATTCTCCGGCGTGTAGAGGCTCGGCGGCTCCATCGCGACGAAGGCGAGAATCTGGAAGAGGTGCGACTGGATCATGTCGCGGATCGCGCCGGTCTGGTCGTAGAACGCGGTGCGCTGCCCGACCGACACCGTCTCGGCCGCGGTGATCTGCACATGGTCGATGTACTGCCAGTTCCACAGCGGCTCGAAGATCGAGTTGCCGAAGCGAAGCACGAGCATCGACTGCACGAGCTCCTTGCCGAGGTAGTGGTCGATCCGGTAGATCGACTCCTCCTCGAACGCGCGCCCGAGGCAGCGGTTCAGGCTCGCGGCGCTCGCGGAATCGTGCCCGAACGGCTTCTCGACGATGATGCGCTGCCAGCTCTTCGCGCTCGGATCGATCGAGCACCAGCGCTTGCCTTCGACGACGAGGCCGGCGGCGTCGATCTGCTCGACGATCGGCTCGTAGAGGCTCTCGGCGACCGACATGAAGAAGAGCAGGTTGCCGCGCGTGCCCTTCTGCTGCGCGAGCTCGCCCAGGCGCGCGTCGAGCGCGGGGTAGCAGTCAGGCTTCACGGCGTCGCCGGCGAAGTAGTGGAGGCGCCGCGCGAAATCGGACCATTTCGCCGCGTCGAAGCCCTTGGCGTGCTGCTGCACCCAGGGCATGAGCTCGTCGCGCCACTGGTCATCGGTCTTCTGCGTGCGCGACACGCCAAGGATGACGGTCGATGCGTGCAGCTGCCCGAGCACATGCATCTCGTACATCGCAGGCACGAGCTTGCGCGAGGTCAGGTCGCCCGAGGCGCCGAAGATGACGAGGATGCACGGGTCGGTCATGGACATGGCGGCAGACTAGCCGAAGCGCGGATGATACTTGCGCACGGCATCGCGCTTGCGGTCGTCGACATGCGTGTAGATCTGCGTGGTGACGACGCTCGCATGCCCGAGGAACTCCTGCACGGTGCGCAGGTCGCAGCCGCCGCGCAGGAGATCGGTGGCGAAGCTGTGGCGGAGCTTGTGCGGCGTGACGTTGTGAAGGCCCGCGACGGCGGCGTACTTCTTCACGATGCCCCAGAGCGCGACGCGCTCGAGCGGAAGCCCGCTGCGCGAGACGAAGATGCGATGGTCGGCGAGGGATTCGTTCCCTTCGACGAGCTCGCTGCGGAGGCCGCCGATCCATCGGCTGAGCGCGTCGGCCGCGGGGACGCCCACAGGCACGAAGCGCTGCTTCATGCCCTTGCCCTCGACCTTGAGCGTGAGTGCGGTCGGGTCCCACTCGTTCACCCGGGCGCTGCACACCTCGCTCGCGCGCAGCCCCGAGGCGTACATGAGCTCGAGGATCGCGCGGTCGCGCACCCACAGGTCGCCGTGGTCGGGCGTCGGCGCCTCGACGAGGCGCTTGGTCTGGTCCGGCGAAAGGTACGAGGGGATGCGCAGCGGTCGCTTCGGGCGGTCGAGGCCGGTCGATGGATTGCTGGGAATCAGGTGATGCTCATGGAGGAACCCGAAGAAGGTCTGCAGCGTGGCGATCTTGCGGTTCGTCGAAGCGACCGACATCGCGCGCTCGGACTTGGAGCCAAGGAAGGCGATGTGCTCCTGCAGGTGCCGCGGCTCGACCTGCGCGGGCGTGCCCGCGCCGAGGCGCTCCATGTGGGCAACGAGGTCGTCGAGGTCGCGCTCATACGCGGTGAGCGTGTGCCGCGAGCGGTTCAGGAAGCGGAGCTCGGCGAGGAAGCGGTTGCGCGCGGCGGCGAAGCCGATCGACTCGGCCATCGTGCCCTGCGGCGCGATGGGCACGCGCTCGCGGCGCACGCGCTCGCGCTGCTGGCTGGCGGTCGGGGCGGTGTCCTTCTTGAGGCGGAGTCTTCCAGCGGCGGGTTTCCCCGCGGTGGACTTCCCCGACTGCGATGTCGCGGCTGTGGTCTTGTTCGATCGCGGCTTCATGGCTCGGCTCCCGGAAACACAATGCGTCTCTTCATCGGCGTTCCAGCCGCCTGAGCAAAGCCGCCTTCCCCGAGATTCCGCTGGCACGGTCCTTGCCAAGAGTGCGGCGAACCGCCGGGCAGGATGCCAGGCGGAGCAAAGCGCCGGCAAGGAGTGCCGCATGTTCGAGATCCTGCAAAACACGCTGTTCCGCGCGCGTCGCGCCGCCCAGACCTCCGCCACGGGGTCCTCGGGCATGGCCGCCTCGTCCGCGCAGGAAATGCCGACCTGCCTCCCCGCCGCACGCACGCAGCGCGCAGTCCTTGCGCGCCTCGCACCGGCGGCCCGCAGCGGCGACCGCACCGATTTCGCGTCGCTCAACGCCCACGAGGGCCGCTTGGTACCCGTCCAGCTCAGGCCCGCGGGCGTGCTCTGGAGGATCCACCCCGCTCCCGCGGTCGATCCCGCCCCTGCTGGCGCAGCGGTTGCTCTCGGGCGGAGCGGAACTCGCCCATGAACTACGGCTTCTACCTCTCGACCGCCGGCACCATCACCGGCCTCCGCCGCATGGAGACGGTCGCGAACAACCTCGCGAACGCCACCACGGTCGGCTTCAAGGCCGACGTCATGTCGATGAAGGCGCGCGAGGCCGAGAACGTCGAGAACGGCGGCGCCTTCTCCGACGCGAACGCGGCGCTCGACGCCCTCGGCGGCGGCACGCTGTTCGAGCCGACCCGGATGGATCTCTCGCAGGGCAACCTGACCAAGACGGGAAACCCGCTCGATGTCGCGCTCGAGGGCGACGGCTTCTTCCAGCTCCAGGCTCCGAAGGAGATGAAGGGCGACCGGCTCCTGACCCGCGCGGGCAGCTTTGCCCGCGATACGCAGGGGCGGCTCGTCCTCGCCACGAGCGGCGTGCCCGTGCTCGCCGACGACGGGCAGACCATCACCCTGCCCGATGATCCGACGCGCCTGCGCATCGATCGCGACGGCACGATCTTCAACGGCGAAGACGAGGTGGCGCGGATCGGCGTGGTCATGCCCGACGACGTGCGCAACCTGAAGAAGGAAGGCCGCGATGCGATCCGCCTGATCGGCGGGCGCGTCAAGCAGGCGCCGGCGGGGACCGCCGTGCTGCAGAACACGCTCGAGGAAAGCACTGTCGATCCCGTGCTCGCGCTCGCCGACCTCATCAAGGTCTCGCGCGGCATCGAGTTCTCCACGCGCCTGATGCAGACCCACGACCAGATGACAGGACGACTGATCGAGACATTCGGCCGCTTCGCCTGAAGCGCTGCCTGAACGGAGCGAACCATGAGCTACATCGCACTCAACACCGCAGCCACCGGCCTCTCGGCGCTCTCGACGAGCCTCGATGTCACCGCGAACAACCTCGCCAACGCGAACACCACCGCGTTCAAGAGCTCCCGCGTGAACTTCGAGGACGTCTACTACCAGGAGATGGCGCAGCCCGGCCTCGCCGCCGGCAACGCGACGCAGCGCCCGACGGGCCTGTACGTCGGACTCGGCGTGCAGGCCGCGGGCACGCAGCTCGACTTCACCCAGGGCGCGACGGAGACCACGGGCAATCCGTTCGACCTCCTCATCGAGGGCGACGGCTTCTTCGAGGTGCAGCTGCCCGATGACTTCGCGGAAGGCCGCGGATTCACGCGCGCGGGCAACTTCACGCTGAACAAGGACGGCGAGCTGGTGATGGCGAGCTCGTCGGGATTCCGCCTGCGCGTCGACTTCACGATCCCTCCCGAGGCGACGGACGTGTCGGTCGGCGTCGATGGCACCGTCACCGCTGTGCTACCGCCCGCGACCACGCCGACCGAACTCGGCCAGATCACGCTCACGCGCTTCATCAATCCAGCCGGGCTCGAGAGCCAGGGCAACAACATCTACACGATGACCGAGGCGAGCGGTGACCCGCTTGAGTCGAACCCGGGCGAGCAAGGCGCCGGCTTCATCCGCCAGGGCGCGCTCGAGGCGTCGAACGTCGATCCCGTCACCGAGCTCGTGTCGCTGATCAAGACGCAGCGCGTCTTCGAGATGAACAGCCAGGTCATCCAGGCTGCGAACGAGACGCTCCGCAACATCTCCAACATCCGCGGCTACTGAGATCCGTAGGAACACATGATGCACCGCATGGTCGCCAACATCCTCGCCTCTGCCGCAGCGCTCGCGCTCGCCGCCGGAGCTTGCGCCGATACGGTTCGCCTGCGCGCGGCCGTGCGCATCGCACCCACTGCAGACATCACGCTTGCGGACATCGCGGAGCTCGATGGCATGAGCGCGCAGGCGCTGGCGACGACGCAGGTCGGGCGCGGCGAGACCGGCGCATTCGCCATCGCTGCGGAGCGCGTGCGCCAGATCCTCGTCATGGCGGGCGCGGATCTGCGGAGCATCGAGATCGAGGGCCGCGAGACCATCGTGCGTCCGCTTCGCGGTGCCGCAGCGGTCGAGGTTGCTGCAGCGCCTGCGGCGGGCGGCATGCGCGTGATCAATCCTGAGAAAGAGGCCGGCACGCACTCGGCGCTCGCGCTGATCTGCGAGATGATGCGCAACGCGTTCGGCGATGACGCGAACGCGCTCCGCCTCGAGTGCAGCGAGGAGCAGCTTGCGAAGATCGCGCCGAAGCATGGATTCCGCTACGAAGTCGTGCGGAAGACGGCGCTGCGCGCGTCGCGCGTGGAGTTCGAGGTGATCGCGCGAAGCGGCGCCGGCGATGAATCGCGCGCGCGCATCCGCATCACGCCGAAACTCGAGCGCGAGGTGCTCGTCGCGCGCGTTGCCACGCATCGTGGCGAGGACGCATCCGATGCCGCGGTGGCGCGCGAGAAGCGGCTGCTCGAGCTCGACCAGGCGCGCGATGTCGTTCCCGCCGCAGGCACGGGTGGGGCGACCTTCGCGCGAAGCGTCGCCGCAGGCAAGGTGATCGAGCGCGGCGACATCGCCCGCAGCAACGACGTGAAGCGCCGCGACACCGTCACCGTGCGCCGCGAGGTCGGCATGGTTGCGATCGAGTTCGAGGCCGTCGCCCTCGAGGACGGCTCGGTCGGCGACGTGATCTCGGTCGAGCGAACGGACCGACGCCGCTCGCGGGACAACAAGCCGCTGTCGGCCGAGGTCATCGGACCGGGTCGCGTGTTGATCCGCTGATGGAAGCCGTGAAGAGAAGCAACGACAGGATTCGGAAGGAACAGCCATGAACGCAGCACTGCTCGTCACCCTCTGCCTCGCCGCCGACGCTCCCGTCTCGGCGCCGCTCCCCGCGTCGAACGGCACGCCCACGCGCGTGCTGCGCGACGATGAGAAGGGCGGCAAGCGCGCGACGGTGTCGGCGACCGCCGCCGCGATCGCGGCGCAGGCCGCCACCGCGCCGTCGACGAACCGAAAGCGCCCGTCGTCCGGCTGTCTGTTCGAGGTCGAGGACCTCGCCCCGCGCGAGTACGCGGTGCATGACCTCGTGACCATCATCGTCGCCGAGTCGAGCCGCTCGAAGAGCATCGCCGACTCGAAGGCCGACAAGGACTATTCGATGCAGGCGGAGGTCGCGGCCTTCATGACGCTCGATCCGACCGACCTGACCGGCGGGGTGCAGCTCGATCCCGACAGCCTGCCTGTCTTCGACGTGTCGGGCAACAAGCGCTTCAAGGGCAAGGGCAACTATAACCGGAGCGACGACTTCACGGCGCGCGTGACGGCGGAGATCGTCGACATCAGGCCGAACGGACTGCTCGTGCTCGAGGCGCGCCGCGAGATCGTCAACGACGGCGAGACGCAGGTCATCGTGCTCAGCGGCATCTGTCGCCCGGAGGATGTCGACGCCAACAACCAGGTCACGTCGCAGCGCATCGCCGACGCGGTCATCAAGAAGACGACGACCGGACAGCTGCGTGACACCAGCGAGAAGGGCGTGCTGGCGAGGGTGCTGGACTCGATCTTCGCCTTCTAGGTTTGAGCGCTCGCAACTGGCGAGCGGCTGCGGCTGCGCCGCAGGGGCTCGCCTTTGCTCGCTTTGGCGGCAAGTCGGGCGAATGAATCGCCCGACTTGCTGGAACGCGTGTCGGGAGCGCCGTCGCGATTCACTTGCGCGGCGCTCGTCCAGAGGGAGCCGC
>JBEGLX010000083.1:0-16245 GCA_041183345.1 Planctomycetota bacterium | reverse complement strand
GCTGGATACCGCACGAGAGGTAGCGCGAACGTCGCCGTCATCCGCCATCCCGCCGCCGACGCGCTCGGAGCGGCGGCGCGCATGGCCGAGATGCCCCGCGCCCCGTTGCCCGGCCATCCGACGTGTGTCCGCGTGCAGACCCCGACCTTCGGCGCGAGCCAGCGTTCCGTCATCTCGCCGAATCACCTCGCCGATGCGATCATGGTCACCCCCTGCGGGCAGGCTGGACTGCCCACCTCACCGCACTTCCGAAGCCTGCACTCGTTCTGGGAAAAAGGCGAGCCGTATCCGCTGCTCCCCCAGGATGCAGCCCGACGAGTGCTGCTCGTCCGCGAAGTCCCGCCCGAGCCGAAGAAGGACAGCGAGCGACCTCCGCTTCCCAGTCGCTCGTCCCTCGGAGAGCCTGGCACGGGCAAGGACTGAGGTCAGGACTCAGTCGTTTCCTCGGGGAAGTACGGAACGATGCGGAACTCGTCGCTGTCAACGAACTCCTGCCCCTCCTCTCCTGCTGCGACCAGTTCGCCATCCGTGCCACGTCGCACGATCGAGAGCGTCGCGGCGACCTGCTTCCCCATCATGGCGCGCATGAAGCTCGCCCGCTGCCGACGCCCCTCGTCGCTTCCGGGGTGCGCGGTCGGTAGTCGCAGGCTCGGGACCGGCGGGTCGCGGTCGGGCTCGATCAGGCTGTAGAGAACGCGGCGCCCACGCGAGGCACGGATGATGTCGAGTTCGTCGATCGGCTGACCGATGCTGAAGCCAGCCTTGCGGAAGGCGCGGATCGCGGTGTCGACGGATTCCGACGGCACCAGCACCGACGCGCTGACGGCACGGCGGCGAATACCGTCGCCAAGATCGAAGTCTGCAAGCACCGCGCTGCCCGTCACGATCGAGAGCTCGAGGCCCGCCCCGCGGAGGATCGCCTCAGCCCGGTCGAGCGACCGCCGGATCGCCGACTGAGCCTCGCGAATCCGCGCGCGGATGATGGGATCGACCGCAGCCGTGTCGGTATCGCCATCGAGGCCTGTGCCCTGCGTCCCGCTCACGGCGCCCCGCATGCTCCCCACGACGAGAGCATCACCGCGAGGTCATCGGCGAGCACTTGTCCATCACCGGTGAGGTCGGCGGCGCAGGAGGCGCAGGCGCCCCACGCAGCGAGCAACTGCGCGAGGTCAGCCCCATCGACGGTGCCGCTCGCGTTGAGATCCGCGACGCAGCCACACTCATCGGGAACCCCGTCGAGATCAGCGTCGGCGCTCGTGCCCGCAGCGATATCGGCGCTGTCGGCGATGCCGTTGGCGTTGCAGTCGGATGCGGTGACGAGGTTGATGCAGGCAGCTGTCATCTGCCCGGCATCGCCACCGACGCCATCGGCGGCGACGATCGACCAAATGCCCTGCGGTGCGAGCCCGCGGAACGCGGCGAGCGATCCGCTCGGACGCAGCGAACCTGCGAGCACGGGCGTCACGCCAAGCACGCAGGTCGACTCGGCTGCGTTCACCGCGGCATCATCGAACCAGCAATCGATGTTGTCGCCGCCACAGCCCCATGGACCGGGGAAGCCGGTCGAAGGCATGCCCGGGCGATCGACCAGCACAACCTCTGCGCCAGACGGATGCCGCACGCGGAAGGACAGGTCACCGACCCACGGATGGGTCGCAGCGATGCGCACGCGAACGCCGACAATCGTCCGTACATCCGCCGACGGCGGCACCGTGACCGTCTGGACCACGGAGCCATTGTCGGGCACTGCGATCGGGGCGAGGCACCATTCATCGGCGCGGGCGGGAGCGATCGCCGCGATGGCGAGCAGCGCCGCGATGACTGAGTTCGATCGGTTCATCGCGCACCCTCCGCGTTCATCGTCGCGTTTCGCGAGGAATCGTTGGTCTGGGCGGGATCACGCATGCCGCTGACATGGCACCAGCCCGTGCGAAGCCCCATGTTCACGCCGCCGACGATGTGCCCGGAGAAGTCCTCCGTCACGCCATCCTCGGGGTCGGTCAGGAGGAAGTCCGACGCGATCGAACAGTAGTCGTAGAAGAACGGCACGTTGGTGAAGGTGGTCGTGTAGGTATGCAGCTTCGATCGCGACGCTGTCGGGATGCCGGAAAGCCACGCAGCGGCGCCGTCATAGGTGAGGTCATAGTTCGCGCCGCACTGGATCCCCAGGACTTGCCCGAGCGCCGCGAGGTTGCCTGCAAGGGCCGTCCCCTCGAGCGGTGCGCCGACGCACTGCATCAGCCGACCGGGACCCGCCCAATCCAGACCGCTCCAGTAGTAGGTGTAGAGATGCAGCGACGCGCATCCGCCCTGGCTGTGGCCGATGAGACCGTAGCTCTTGAACTGCGCGGCGCGGGTGGCGATGTCAATCGCGAAGGCGTCATGGGAGAGATTCTGATTCGGCTGCTCGTAGCGCCAGGCGTCTGCGCCGAACTGCGCCGCAGGCCATGGATTGGCGTCCGCGCAGTAGCCGTGGGTCAGCACCAGCGCATGGGCGCCGATCGGCGGAACGAAGCTGGAGATGGCGGGCACAGGAACCGTGGCGATTCCAGGGAGCCCAGCCCAGCCAACGACCTCGGGATCGAGTGCGCCGTCCGCCGCTGCGCCATCCTGCTCCTTGAACACGAGCGACATGCGCACCTCGGGCTCGATCGACGATCGCACGTCGAGCGGCGCGAACCCGTCGCGTTCGTGCAAGCGGACGTTTCGTAGGACGAGCCGCTCGCCTTCGTTGAGCGCCACCCGCGCGCGCGCCACTCCGAGGCGCACCAGACCGCTCTCCACTTCCGCGAGCCCTCCGATCCATCCGAGCAGGCGATCGCTCGCCCAGAGCTCCGCCGCCGCAAAGACGACGGCGCCCGCGTCAGCGCGCTCGACCGCGAGGGCGCAATCGATCCAATCTTCGCCGAGTGACTCGGACGGCTCGACGGTGGCATGCCTGCCGAGCATCGCTCCATCGACCACCCGAGTCGAGTAGTCGATGCTCCGCTGCCGCCAGACACCGCCCGACTCCTGAACGGCTCCGTCGATGCGCACGATCGCATCGCCCGCGCGCGCATCGGAGAAGAGGACGCGCACCGATCCGTCGCCGAGCGGTTCGACCGAGCGCGCAGCGTCAGTCGTGCCATCCGCCCACGTCACGGTCGCGCGATCGACCGCGGCTGGACGACGGAAGCCTCCGCCCGATCCGAGGTCCATTGCGACTCCATGCGCGGGCATCTCGCCTCGCACCACAAGCTCCAAAGGCCCGCCAGCGCGCAGCACGCGAGAGCCGAGGTGACCGACCAGCGACGACTCCGTGCCGTCGGAGATGATCGCGGCCGCGGGAGAACCGGGTGCACGCCCACTCCTGCACTCGAGCGAGTATGCACCTGCAGGAAGCTCCAGTTCGTACATGCGCGTCGCATCCTCGATGCCGAGGATCGACTGCGATGCGAAACGTTCGGTGACCTTGCCGACGAGCCCGCCTGCCTCGGCGAGCGGAATCACTCCTCCGTCGAAGGCGAGGCGCGCCTTCCAGAGAGCGGCCTCCTCGCCGAGCGGCATCACGCGCAGCAACCCGCCGCCATGCGTGAATCGAAACCGCGCGACCGAACCGCCGCCATCCTCACGCGTGAACTCGTCGGCGAGCACGATGACGCGGGACCGCGTCGGCGTTGCCGCGGGGTCGGGAAGGCAGACGATGCCCCGCTCGACATCGGCTGGAGGTGCGAACAGGCGCTTGACCGCCATGCGCGGCGTGCCGTCATCGGCGGCTGCGTGGAGCGTGGCCACAAGCGTGGCGAAGCAGGCGCACAGCGCAGCGAGGGGTCGGGGCATGGGACGGGAGACCATCATCGGTCCGCAAATCTAGCACCCGAAACGGTGCGCCCAAGCGGGCATGACGCGCATCCTGCGAAATGGACGTGCGCCGTCGCCTTAACTCGCCCACGCATCGAGGAGCAGGGTCAAATCCGCCCCGTCGACCCCACCATCGCGGTTGATGTCCGCGGGACCGGACGCGCTTCCCCACGAACCGAGCAGGATGGTCAGGTCGGCGCCATCGACGGCGCCGCTGTTGTCGATGTCCGCGGGCGAATCGACGCCGCCATGAAGCAGATTCGCGGCGGGAATCACGGCCTTCGCCACGCCTGGCCCCTGCCAGGACGCGATCAGTCCCGCGCCACCGCCGCGCTCGAAGAACTCGACGCGGAAGGCGTGTCGCCCCGCGGCGAGCGAAATCGTCCCTGATTGCTCGACCATCCCGTGCAGCCCGTCGTTGTTCACGACCGTGGTTGCGCCGATCTTGAGCCGCGAGCCATCATCCGAGGTCGTGAAGAAGGTCCAGTTGCCGCCGGCAGGGACATCGATCCAGCCCGTGAAGACAGCGCCGACGTCATCGGCCCGCCCGCTCGTACTGAACGCGCCGTTCGTCGAGGGATAGTTGATCGCGGGCGCAAGCTCCGCCTGGTACGGGGCGAGTGCGTCGAAGTTGGGCAGCGCGCCAGGTGCGACCAACGCGTAGTACGCCAGCGAAAGCTGAGGCAGCGCGCCGATCGGATTCTCAGGCGCTCGCACCGCGGAGACCGTCGGAACGACGGATGCGATCGCGATCTGGCCCGACGTGTCGCGAAGGCGGTAGGTGAAGGTGTCCGTTCCGCTGAATGATGCGTTCGGCATCGTGTAGAGCACCTGGTCGCGACCTCCGGGACCAGTGCCTGCGCTGACGGAGAGGAGCCCGCCGCCGAAGGTTGGGTTCTGGGGGAACTCGATCGAGACCGCCTCGCAGTTGAACTCGGCTTCGTTCGCAAGGACATCGATGAGCGTCGGCGTGGCTGCGGCGACGCTCACTCGGTCGATGAACGCGAGCGGCGCGCGCGCAGGCCCGGTGTAGTTGCAGCCGACCGAGCCGAGATGCTGGAGCATCGTCGCGATGTTGCCTGGATGGAACCGCAGCTTGATGTTCGACATGCCGCCGCCGCAGATGTGGCAGTACGACATGATGGTGCCTTCGCCCGCGGCGGCGGCCGTGCAATCCTGCGGCGAGCTTCCGCAGCCATCGATCGGCGGGGCATAGTTGTGGGTATGCGGCGAGCCGAAGTTGTGGCCGAGCTCATGCGCGGTCACCATGATGTCCCAGTTCTGCCCGTTGTTGTCGATCAGTGGCGTCGGGAAGAAGCCCGCGAGATTCGCCGAGACGCCGAACGGCGGTCCGTTGCAAAGCCCAGGCAGGTAGGCGACGCCGCCGCCGAGGCCGCGTCCTGACAGGAAGTGGGCGATATCGCGGGAGATCGACGTCATGTTGATCCCCCAGTAGCCCTCGAACTGTCCGAGCTGGTCGGACGTGTTCGTCGCCGTCCATGGGTCGGACGGCGTCGTCCACAAGCGCGAGTACACCGCGGCGAGCCGCGTATTCACATCGCGGGTGTAGATCGAGGTCAACGCGCTCGCGAGCGTCGAGATGTATCCCGTCGCAGCGCTGGCGTTGCCGCCGAAGAGGAGCAGGAACTCGTGATCGGTGTCGAAGGCGATGCGGACCTGACGACACGGGGGAACGCCAGCGATGCCGCCGTCGCCGGGTTGCTCGGGCGCAGCTTCAGGCGCAGGCGTGGCGCAGGTCCACGCCGGCGGATCGACGAAGCCGGGGGGCATCGCTGTCAGGTCGTACGAGACCGTCGGAAGGCCGCGCCCGTATGGGCCGCTCGAGATGATGTAGGTGTGCCCCTGCGACTCAACATAGCCGAACGTGCCGGCGTCGCTCACCGCGAGGAATGCGTGGCTGTCCGTCTCGCCCGCGACCCTGCCGCTGAGGAACGCGCCCCGCACGGGGACCTCCGTGGCGACCAGCGCACCGCCCTTTGCGCGCGACATGGCCTCCACCCGCGCCCCCTCGTGGAACGCGCCACACGGCTGGAGCTCGAGCTCTGCCTGACGCGCAGATCCAAGCGGCATGTGAAGGACGCCGCCGCCGCCCTGCGCGAATCGCTCGATCGCTTCGCGGTCGACGGAGATCGCCGCGGTCACCGCCCGTGCTGCCGCCGGCATGCGCAGCGCTGTCTCGACACGGTGGATTGGACCGACCGCGAGGTCAGGCGCGGCGCTCTGGCAGAGGATGAAGGCGGCGAAGAGGTGTGGAACCATGGTGCGTACCCCGCGAAGGGCGGGGTCCGAGGATGGTCTACCCCTCGATGGAGCCGTGTCAATCGGCTTTCTCCATGGAGTGCCGATTTCTGAAGCGCAGCGGACTTATTCGCCGTCTCAACCCGTCCAGGCGAAAAGAACGACCGCGAGATCGGCGCCCGTCACGACGCCGTCGCCCGTGAGGTCGTACGGCGAGTTCGGCACGCCCCAGTTGTCAAGGATGAGGGCGATGTCCGAGGCGTTCACGCTGCCGTCGTTGTCGAGGTCAGCCGCGAGGTTCGATCCGCCGCGGTAGAACTGCGACGCGGGGATCACCTGCTTGCTGACTGCGGGACCCTCCCACGAGACGACGAGACCCGCGGGCCCGGTTCGCTCGAAGTAGTCGATCGTGATGGCGTGCAAGCCGGCGGCGAGCGCGATGCTGCCCGATCGCTCGCTGAACTCATGGACCCCATCGTGCTCGACGACCACGGTCGAACCGACGGTGATGCGCGAGCCCTCATCGCTTGCGGTCGAGAGCGTCCACAGCCCGCCCGACGGAACATCGAGCCAGCCCGCGAAGCGCGCGCCGACGAAATCGGCGCGTCCGCTGGAGGCAAAGGTGTTCACGCTGGAAGGGTAGTTCAGCGATGCGATCGCACCGAGCGCATAGGGTGTGCGAAGCGCATAGTCGGGCAACGCCGTCTCGCCCGCGATGGTGTAGTAGCGCGCGTCGAGGGCAGGAGTCGTGCCCACGGGATTGTCAGGCGTGCGCAGGACGAGCGCGTTGACGCTGACCGAAGCGGTCGCGGTCTGCCCGCTGGTGTCGCGCACGGTGTAGCTGAAGGCGTCCGTCCCCGCGCCCGCCGATGCAGGAAGCGAGTACTGCAGTTCATCACGCCCGTCGGGCCCGGTGCCCACGCTACGGGTGATGGTGGCGCCGCGCGCACTGGTCGCCGAGAACGCGGAGATCACCACCGCCTCGCAGTTCAGCCCGAGGTCGTTGGCGAGCACGTCGATGCGCGTCGGGAGCCCCGCGAAGCCTGTCGCGCTGTCGGCGACCGCGATCGGCGGCACGGCAGGTCCCGAGTAGTTGCAGGGCGCGTTCCCGAGGAATGCCAGCGACTCCGTGATGTTCTCAGGATGGAACTCAAGCCGGATGTTCGTGAGTCCGCCGCCGCAAAGGTGGCAGTACGACATGATCGTGCCCTGCCCCGCGTTGGCGACGGCGCAATCGGCGGGCGAGTTTCCGCATCCATCGACAGGTGGCGTCAGCTGATGGGTGTGCGACATGTCGAGGCCGTGGCCGATCTCGTGCGCCGAGACCATGATGTCCCAGTTCTGCGCGGAGTTGTTGACCAGCGGCGTCGGGAAGTACCCCGACAACCCGGAGGCGACGCTGTACGCATAGCTCGAGCAGATGCCCGGCACCCACGCGATGCCGCCGCCGAGCGATCGCCCCATCAGGAGCTGGACCATATCGCGGGCAGCTGGGCTTTCGGTCTGCCAGCGCGTGCGCAGCTGCACGAGTTGATCGACGAGCCCGACGCGATCCCACGGATCCGGCGGATCAGGCCAGATGCGCACGTAGCTGGTGACGATTCGCGCGTTGAGGTCGCGCGTATAGATCGCGTTGAGCGCCGTGGAGAGCGTGGCGACGTAGCCGAGCGCGGCGGCGTTGTTCCCCGAGAAGAGGGCGAGGAACTCCTCATCGGAATCGAACGCAACGCGAATCTGGCGACAGGCTGCGGAGGCAATCCCGCCATCGCCCCCGCCCGCACCTGCACGGGCTCCGTCGGACGCAGGAGGCTCGATCGCCTCGCAACGCCAGTCGCTCATCGAGATGATCCCGTCGGGCAGCTCGCCCAGGTCGAAGGCCACCGTCGGGAGTCCTCGTCCATAGGGACCGCTGGAGATGATGAATCGTCTTCCAGCGCGCTCGACACAGCCGAACTCACCAGCCTCGCTGATGCAGAGGAAGGCGCGCGAATCCGGCTCGCCCGCGACAGACCCCACAAGGAAGGTGCCTGTCGATCGGAGCGGCGCCGAAACGTGGATGTGGCGTCCGTAGCGCTTGACGACCTGCTCAACGACCGCGTCGCTCGCAAATGGATCGAGCGGAACCAGCGCGAGCGTCGCGCGGGCGCTCGGCCCGAGCGGTACGTCGCGCAGGAGACCACCGCCCCGCTCTGCGAGATCCTTGAGCGCCGACCGGTCGAGTTCGATGGCAGCGGTCGCCGAACGCGCAGCGCGCGGGATCCGCAGTGCGCGCGGGTCGTCGGACGGCAACATCTTCACCGCAGAGGCAGGCGGTCCCGCATCGGCGCCCGCGTCCACCGCCGACGCGAAGACTCCCGGCTGCGGGATGCTGCTCGGAGGGATCAGAGGGATGATGGCCAGCGCGATGAGGTGGGAGAGCATGGCGACCTGCTGTGGGCGAAATCCACGCCCAGCCTGTGGCTTTTCGACCACTCAAGCCCTGAGTCCGCGATTTCTCTCGCCCGGGGTCGGATGGATGCTCCATAACCCGCAACAAAGCCGCTGGAACGAGTCCCTGTTCCGCCTGCGACGTCTCGGCGACCTGCTCGGGCGCCCGCGGCAGAACCTCCGCAGGCGCCTGCCCTTCCACCGACCTCGCTCGGAATTTCGTGTATGCTTCCCGCCCCCTGCCACCCTAGCTCAGCGGTAGAGCAGCGCTTTCGTAAAGCGCAGGTCGTGGGTTCAAATCCCATGGGTGGCTTTGCGGCGAAGCCGCAAAGCCAGAGCGGCGCAAGAAGAGACCCCTACCGCGATGCACGTCATCGCCGCGGTCTATTTTCCGCTCTCCCCTCTCCCGGACATCCGAATCACACCGCGCTCCGCACTCCGCCATTCGCGACGCACATCGACCGCTCCCAAAGAACCACGCGGCGAAGCCGCAAAGCCAGAGCGGCGCAAGAAGAGACCCCTACCGCGATGCAAGTCATCGCCGAGGTCTACTTTCCACTCTCCCCTCTCCCCTGGACCCGAATCACGCGACGCACAGCGCATCGCGATGGGTGTCGGGCGTCGTCCTCCGCAAAAGTCGCCACGCCAAAAGCACAAGCCGCGGCCTTCGCCGCGGCTTGCTTTCATAAGCTTGATCGGTCTCAGTTGCCCGTGATCAGCTTCACGGCCTCGGCCGATCCACCGTCGAGCGAGCCATAGAGGCGGCCGGCAGCATCGGCCACGGCACCCTCGCTCGCACCGATGAGTTCGCGGAGCGCCGCCATCTGGCGAGCATCAGCCTTGCCACCAGTCATGCGCGAGGCCTGCGCGGCGAAATCGCACAGCGCGACCTGCTCCTCACCAGACGACGCGAGGGCTGCATCGATCAGCGCGCCCTGCGCGCGCACCGACTTCGATACGGAGAGCACATCCGCGATCATGAGGCGGAGGCCGCCCGACTTCGTCTCGAGCGCCTTGAGGAGCGCGGGCTCCGCATCTGCGATCGAGAAGATCTTCGAGTTGCTGCCGGCGAGGCTGCGAAGCGCGCTGGCTGCGGCGGCCGCATACGCCATCGACTCGTCCTCGCTGAGAGCGCTGCCGCTCATCATCGTCATCGCGGCGGTCGCTGCACTGCGGAAGGTGTCCGCGGGAGCGCCCTCCGTCCAGACGGTGACGCCGCGGTCGTTGGTGAAGGAACGGCGAACCTCGCCGTCCTCAAGGGCGCCTGCGATCACGACGACGGGAGTCGCCGCAGTGAGGCCACTGGCCCGCACGCGCCCGACGTGACCGGCGAGGTCTGCGACTGCGCCGCGAACGACCACGATGTCCACGCCTTCGGAACGCACGACGTCGTTCTCGAGATCCGCGAAGCTCGCGCCCGACGCGACAGGCGCGAAGCCCGCCTGCGTGAGCTGCTCGGAGATCGCGCGACGGTCATCGTTGCTTCCACCGAGGATGGCGGCGCGGGTCACGCTGCTGTCGCCGACGGCGGAGGCCAGCGTGGGCACCACGCG
This sequence comes from Planctomycetota bacterium, assembly GCA_041183345.1. Taxonomy (GTDB): domain Bacteria; phylum Planctomycetota; class Phycisphaerae; order Phycisphaerales; family SM1A02; genus QWPT01. Next base: position 6,166 of record JBEGLX010000083.1, on the reverse strand, counting down.
GAAGTCGCCCGCGAAGCTCTGCGTGGGCGCGCTCGCTGCGAGCGCGAGCGCGGCATCGATGCGCACGCGACGATCGCTGAAGCTAAGCGCCTCGAGGATCGGGGTACGTCCACCGGACGAAACGAGCGCGTTTCCGCCCGCGGTCTGCGCGAGGACGGCGATGGCGTCGCGGATCAGCGCGCTGTCGCGCGAATCGATCGCCATGCCAAGCACCTCGCTGCAAATCGAGGGTCCGCTCGCGGTCGCGAAGAACTGCGGGCTGTAGCGGCCGGCCTTGAAGTCGGATCCGAGGGTGTTCTCGCGGCGGAGATCCGACGCGACGAAGATCGCCAGCGCAGACGCGTTGGCGGGATCGGCGGAGAGCGCGCGGCGGGCGAGCGCCATCGCCATCGAGTCGGAGTAGACGCTCGTCGCGACCTGCTCGGCGGAGAGGGAGCCGAAGCCAGAGGCGTCGTCGTGGCTCCAGATGTTGTTCACGGAATCATCCGCGTAAGGCAGGAGCGAGGACTCGCGGTCGAAGTACTTGCGGGCGAGCGCGGTGTACTGCGCGGTCACGTCGCGGGTCGTCCCGCCGAGCTGGTTGTAGGCGGCATCGCAGGCGGCCTTGACCTCGACCGTGGTCGAGGGGCGCGATCCGAGGTCGACGATGAATGGAAGCGCCGTCGGCCAGCCGATCTCGGCGAGAACGCCGACGACCTTGCGCTGGCTGGCGGGGTCGAGCGAGTTCAGCGCGAGGCCGAGGGGCGCCACGGCCAGCCTCTTCATCGAGACCAGGCTCTTGGTGACCGCGAGCTCCATCGACGGATCCTTCGCATCCACGAGCACCTTCAGGAGCTGCGGGACCGCGTACTCGCCGGCGGCGGCAAGCCGCTCCTCGCCGAGGCGCTTCTCGCGCAGCGTCTTCGAGAGCATCTCGATCGCCTGCCCGATGCGGTTGGGATCGCGCGACAGCGCGCGACGCCCGGTCTCGACGCGATCCTCGATGCGGGTCGCGATGTCGGAAACGCCGCCCATCGCGCGGCTCCGCGAGACGGCGCGCGCGAGGCGCTCGCCCAGCTCGCCGCCATCGACCGCTTCAGCGAGGTCGCCATCGGATACCGAGGCGGACAGCACGGCTTCACCGGCGGCCTGCGCGAGGTCAGCCTTGCCGATGAGCACATAGTGGATGAAGTCGGCGAGGCTCTTCGCGACCGCCGAATTGTCCTGGGTCGTCTCGGATGACTCTTCATCCTGGGCAAGCACGGTGGGCGCCGTCGACAGCACCGCGGTCGCGACAAGCATCGCGGAAAGCGGAAGGCGGGCGCGGGAGATGAAGGACGCTTGCATGGCGGACAGCACGGACATCGAGGTCTCCTAGGAGGAGCGAACTACGCGGAGCGGACTTACGGACAACCCCGCGCACCAAACCTCGGGACGGACCGTCGGTTGGGCAGTTGCGCGGAGTGGCGCAATGTATCGGTTTTATACGGAACCCGTCAACCGACGGACGGCTTATACTCGCCTCTGCCTAGGCGCTCGAAGAGGATCTTCGGCGCTGCCTCGCGAATTGCTGCGTGGCAGTGAGGGAAGGCGGTGAAATTCCGCCGCGGTCGCGCCGCCGTGACAGGACGGAATCTCCAGCGACGGGCCATCTGGGCCTTGAAATCACTGGAGTTCCACGGCTGATGGCCCGTCTCGACGGGCAGCCACTGGTCGCTTCATGCGGCTGGGAAGGCGTCAGCCGCTCGATCCCGCGCCGGACACCTGTCCGTCGGGAGAGGTCCTGAAGTCGGAAGACCTGCCTAGGCACCATCGGCATCCGTCGGATGCCGCTGTGCGCTCCCGGACGGAGCGCGATCTGGCTTCGGGCGCGAGCTCCCGAAGGAGTGCTAGGCCATGCGCATGACGCGCGCCGCTGCGGCGGTCTCGACTGTTTCCATCTTCCTGCCAATCGCATCGGATGCGAGCGCCCAGAGCCCCTTCGCGGCGGAAGTCGTCTCCTACGCGGCGGGCACGGGGGCCGCCTCTGGTTTTACGAATCCGCTCGTCGCGCTTGGGTCACCCGAGCGATTCAGCGGCGAGGGACTGATCCCGGGCTGCGTGACGCCGTTCCAGCCGGCATGGCGTCCGAACGAGATCGTGTCGATCGGCGTCGGCGGCTCGCTCGTCGTGCGGTTCGATCATGATGTCGCCAACGATCCGCGGAATCCCTTCGGCATCGACCTGCTCGTCTTCGGCAACGCCTTCTTCACCGATGCGGGCTCTGGGTCCGGCGTCGTGGGCGGACTCATGTCCGAAGGAGGCGCGATCGCCGTGAGTGCAGACGGCGTCGCGTGGATCACCGTCCCCGCCATTGAGGCGGATGGACTGTTCCCCACGCTCGGCTACCTCGATGCAGCGCCCTATGCGACCACGCCTGGACTCGTCGAGAGCGATTTCCTGAAGCCGGTGAATCCTGCGTATTCGATGGGCACGCTCGCGTCGCTGGGCTACAAGTCGCTCGTCGCCATGTACGACGGCTCGGGCGGCGGAGCGGGCATCGACATCGGCGCGCTCGGGCTTGCCTCGATCCGCTACGTCCGCGTGAGTGGACCGACGACGTCTGGCTTCTCGCCCGAGATCGACGCGTTCGCAGATGTCGCGCCAGCACCCGCGTCGCCCGACCTCGACGGCAGCGGCGCCGTGGACGCGTCGGATCTCGCGCTCCTGCTTTCGGCGTGGGGAACGCTTGATTCGCCGGCTGATCTCGACGGCGACGGCATCGTCGGCTCGTCGGACATCGCTGTCCTGCTCTCGGCATGGAATGCAGGAGGTGCGGCATGACGGCGTCGAATTCGCGCGCGCGCCGCGCCTTCACCATCGTCGAGATCCTGACCGTGATCGGCGTCATCGGCGTGCTGCTCGCGATCACGCTGCCCGCGATCTCGAGCGTGCGGGGCGCTGGTCGCGCGGGCCGATGCCAGTCGAACCTGCGCCAGCTCGGCGTCGCCGCGGCCAACTATGCGCTGCAGAACCGAGACCGCTACCCGGCCGCGATCCTCTTTGAGATGACCTCGACCGGCCTCGCGACCAAATGCTGGGACTACGAGCAGCGCGCCGACGGCACCGTGCGTCCCGGCATCCTCTGGGCATTCATCTCGTCGCCATCCGATGTCCAGCAGTGCCCCGACTTCCTCGGTCCGTCGACCTTCGGCAACGACCCGCACACGGGCTACAACTACAACACGACCTACATCGGCGCCGAGGGACGATTCCCCGAGCAGGACGCGAACGGCAACTGGCTCGACGGCTGGAAGGTCGCGCGACACGGGCTGCCTTCGTCCCGTCACCGACGCACCAGCACAACGGCGCTGTTCGGCGAAGGCGGCTGGCGCGGCGGCGCGAACAAGTTCATGCGGGCGCCGTCGAATGCGGTCGAGAACGATCTTTCCACGATCTATGCGGGCACGCAGGCGTTCCGACACTCCGGCTGCACGCACGTGTGCTTCCTCGACGGCCACGTCTCGGGCATGTGCGGTTGCCACGAGGGTCCTCAGGCAACCGCCCCACTTCTCGAGGGAGTTGCCGATTTCCCCCGAAACGGATTTCTCTCCGAAGACGACGCGATTTACGATCCACGCTGATGAGCAAGGACTTGTGCATCGACCGCTGCATCTGCTACGACCGGACCTTCGCCGAGGTCCGCGTGGCGGCTGTTGCGGAGGATCTCAACATGGATGAGATCACCAAGCGCTTCGGCTGCGGGAGCTGCTGCGGAGTCTGCCGTCCGTACCTCGAGCGCATGCTTGAGACTGGCGAAACCGTGTTCCACCAGATCATCGTGGCGCGCGAAGAGTCCCAGCGCGCCTGAGTGCGCGCGAAGAATCCCAGCGCGCCTGAGTGCGCGCGAAGAGTCCCAGCGCGCCTGAATGCGCGGGTTCAGGATCTGCCGAATCGACGCTCGAGCTCGGAACGAGGGATGCGGATCGACGTCGGCCGCCCGTGCGGGCACGACGCCGCGCGTTCGACCGATTCGCGCATCCGAAGAAGATCGCGGATTTCCTGTGGTCCGAGCGAGTCGCCCGCCTTCACGGCGGCCTTGCAGCTCATCATGTCGACGACTTCGTGCAGCGCAGCCTCGAGCGAGAGCAGCGAGCCATGCTCGACCGCCTTGGCGAGGAGATCGCCAACGAATTCCGCTGCATCCGCGTTCCGGGTATGGAGCAACGTCGGCACGGCCTCGACCGCGACCGAACGCGGACCGAACGGGCGTGCGCTGAGGCCAAGCCTCGCGAGGAGCGGCTCGATCTCGGCAAGGATCTCGACCTCGCGGGCGCTGCGCTCGAGGACGATCGGGACGAGGAGGCGCTGCGACTCGAGCGCGCCGCGCTCGAGCCGCTCCATGAACATCGCGAACATCGCGCGCTCGTGCAGCGCATGCTGGTCGACGATGACGACGCCGTCCGCATCCTCGGTGACCAGGAATCCGCTCAAGAGCTGGATGTAGGGGAACTCGGCGCCGAGCGCGGCGTCGTCGCTCGCGCCGCCGACAGCCGGCTTCGGCTCGGACATCGTTGCGGCGGCGAGTGCAGCGAACTCGGTGAAGTCCGTCGACCCGGAAGCCGTCGCGGGAAGGCCGCTTCCGAAGAGCGGAGCGCGCGGCGGAGCGGCATGCGTGCCGCCCGCGGCCTTGAACGCATCGGGCACGAAGTGCGGCACGAGATTCGCGGCGCGCAGCGCGCGCTCGATCGACCTGCGCACGGCGCTGTGGATCGCCGACTGCGCGCGGAAGCGCACCTCGCTCTTCTGCGGATGGACGTTGACGTCGACCTCGCGGGGATCGAGCTCGAGGATCAGCGCCACCGTGGGCGTGCGCGCGGGATCGAGCAGCCCGCGATAGGCCTCGCGCACCGCGTGCAGAACCGTGCGGTCCGCGATCGGGCGCCCGTTGAGGTGGATGCGGATCGCGCGCGCGGAGGGACGCGCGACCGAAGGCTTGCCGGCAAAACCGCGCACGACAAGACCGCCGAGCTCGGGGTAGCGCTCCTCGAACTCGAGAAGCTCAGGCTCGAGTTCCTTGCCGAGCACATCGAGCGTGCGCTTGGCGGGTTCATCGGTGGGCGCGAGATCGAGCAGCTTGCGTCCGTTCGAGCGAAGCTCGAACGACACATGCGGATGCGCGAGCGCGATCGCCTCGATGGTCTCGGTGACGCGCGCGGTCTCGGCCGCGTCGCTCTTGAGGAACTTCCGCCGCGCTGGCACGTTGACGAAGAGCGTGCGGACCTCGATCACCGTGCCCGGGCGCGCCGGCGCGGGTCGAGGCCCGCGGATCGCGCCGCCCTCGACCTCGATCTCGGCGCCCGCGCTGGCGCCGTGCTGGCACGACACCATGCGGAAGCGCGACACGCTCGCGATCGAGGCGAGCGCCTCGCCGCGGAATCCGAAGGTGTGGATGGCGGCGAGGTCATCACTCGTCGCCACCTTGCTGGTGGCATGCGCGGCGACCGCGAGCGGCAGTTCCTCGGCAGGAATGCCCGCGCCATCGTCGGTGACCCGCACGAGGTCCGCGCCACCGCCCTCGATCTCGACGAATACGCGGCGCGCACCGGCGTCGAGGGAGTTCTCGACGAGCTCCTTCACCACGCTCGCGGGACGCTCGACGACCTCGCCGGCGGCGATCTGGTTGATGAGTTCCGGTGGAAGGACGCGGATCGGCATGTCAGCATCCCCACCGTTGCGCGATCGGATAGCGGCGCCCGCGCCCGAATGCGCGCGGCGTGAGCTTGAGGATCACAGCAGCCTGGTCGCGCTTGAACTGCGCGCGGTCGAGCATGCGGGCGATGCGCAGCACGAGCTCGCGCGGGCTTCCCGTCGCGCGCACGGCGTCGTCGACGGAACCCTCTGCATCGATCAGGACGCGCAGCACGGCATCGAGGACGTCATACGGTGGCAGCGAATCCTGGTCGGTCTGGTTGGGACGAAGCTCTGCGCTCGGCGCCTTCTCGATGCTCGCGACCGGTATCGGCGGCTGCGTGAATCCGAACTCAGCGAATCGCGCGTTGAGCATGCGCGCCATCGCGTAGACCTCGGTCTTGTAGAGGTCGCCGATCGGCGCGAGTCCGCCGTTCATGTCGCCGTAGAGCGTGGCGTAGCCCGCCGCGTACTCGCTCTTGTTGCCCGTGGTGAGGACGAGCGCGCCCGTCGCGTT